>NZ_JAVREH010000093.1:0-6892 GCF_031845305.1 Jatrophihabitans lederbergiae
CAGCGACGGCGTCCGCGTCCAACGGGTCAACTCGGCGCGGTCCTCAGCGGGCATCTGCACGGCAACAGTCAACGACATACACCATGCTACCGCGAGGTACAGCTACTTCATTCACGCAACACTAGCTCCTCCAGCACTAAGCGCATGTCATAGATTCTGTTCGCTTCGACGGGAACGATCTCCGCGAGGCGCTCGGTGCGCCGCTCAGACGGATCGGCTGTCGGGTTGACGGCCGGCGTCTCGTTGCTGCTGGCCGGCAGAAGCGACAGCAGGTAACGCACCTCGCTGAGGCAGTCGACCTCGTTGTCATGGACGAACGCCGCCACACCGGACCGCTCGGCGTGCACGTCGGCTCCACCGAGCTGATTGTGAGTCATCACCTCACCGGTCACCGCGGCAACGACGTCCGGGCCGGTGATGAACATCTGCGAGATCTCGCGCACCATGAAGACGAAGTCCGTGAGTGCCGGCGAGTACGCGGCTCCTCCAGCGCACGGGCCGAGGATGACGCTGATCTGCGGGATCACTCCGGAGTTGCGAACGTTGCGCTGGAAGATGCCGCCATAGCCTGCCAGGGCTGTGACACCTTCCTGGATTCGTGCGCCAGCACCGTCGCACAGACCTACGATCGGCGCTCCCGTGGAGTAGGCCAGGTCCATCACCTTGTGAATCTTCGCCGCGTGCGCTTCGCCCAGCGCGCCACCGAAGATCCTGAAGTCGTGCGCATAGGCGAATACGGTTCGTCCGTAAACCCGCCCCCACCCGACTACCACGCCATCGGTGTGAGGCTTGCGCCCATCCATGCCGAAACCGGTGCTGCGGTGCCGGCGCATGGCTTCGATCTCGGTGAACGTGCCCTCGTCGAAGAGCAAGGCCAGGCGCTCGCGTGCTGTCAGCTTGCCTTTGCCGTGCTGTACTTCGGTAGCCCTCTCGTCGGGGCCCGAGTGAACGCTATGACGAAGTAGCAGGAGGTGCTCCACCCTTTCCCGCATCTGAGCGGTCCGGGCCAGGGATGTCTTGGGCACCTGCCGGCCTGCCGGGACGCTATGCCGATGGCCGGAGTTGCGAGCCCGCTCGTCGACCGCGGTCATGGCTGAGCCCTGTGCCGCAGGCGGACAGCGCACCGGCCCAGCGTTCCTGGTCACAGCGCGCGCACCACGATCGCCGAGTTGAATCCGCCATAGCCGCGACCCAGCACCAGGACAGCTGCCAGGCCCGGCGCCGGCCTGGGCGTGTCGAGTACTAGGTCGAGCGCCTCGGGCCACCTGGGACGGGTGATGTTGATGGTGGGCGGAATGCATTCGTGCCGCATGGCCAGCAGCGCGGTAGCCACATCCAGCGGGCCGCCGCCTGAAGCCAACCGGCCTGTCATCGTCTTAGGAGCGGTGACCGGCACGCCACGAGCACCGAAGAGCGAGACCAGTGCACGCACCTCGTCCCGGTCACCGTCTGCCACACCTGAGGCGTCGGCGAACACTGCGCCGATCTGGCTCGGCTCCAGTCCGGCGTCGTGCAGAGCCATCTGAGCGGCTCGCAGGAGACCAGGTTCACCACCGGAGCCAGGGCGCGGGTCGAAGGTGGCCGCATAACCGGCTATCTCGCCATAGGCCCGGGCCCCACGAGCGGCCGCGACCTCGGCGTTCTCCATCACGAGAAGCGCGCCGCCCTCCCCCAGTACCTGGCCGTTGGCCCTCTGGTCGAAGGGAAGATAAGCAGCATCGGGCTCGTCGCTGGTCGACAGCCGGTTGCTCGCCATCTGCGCGACCCAACCCCACGGACACAGTGACCCGTCCACGGCGCCTGTGATGAGCAGCCCGGATCCCCTCCGCACCTGGCGCCGAGCCTGCGCGATGGCGTCCAAACCGCCGGCGTCGTCACTGACGAGTACGCCGCTGGGCCCGCGCAGGTTGTGCTTGATGGAGATCTGGCCACTGTTCACGGCATAGAACCAGGCGAAGGACTGGTAGGCGCTGACGTACTTGCTGCCGCTTCCCCAGAGTGCCTGCAGTTCGCGCTGGCCGAACTCGAAGCCTCCAGCTGAGCTCGCCGTCACCACGCCGGCTGAGAATTCGGGAAGCTCTGGTTCAGCCATGCCAGCGTCGGCCAGAGCCTCGACCGCCGCTACCAGGGACAGCTGCGTGACCCGGTCGGTTTGCGGAAGCAACCGGCTGGAAATATGAGCCTCGGCGTCGAAGTCAAGGATCTCCCCGCCCAGGACGACCGGATAGGAAGCGGTGTCGAACGAGGTGATCGGACCGATGGTTCCCCACCCGGCGAGCACCGACTGCCAGTAGTTCTGCGCACCGAAACCATTTGGCGCCACCACACCGATGCCCGTGATGACGGCCGAGGCGGTGCTCGCGGCGGAGGCTGTCCGGCTGCTCGAGCTTTCGAAAGACTTGATGGCGGTCACGGGCTACTTCCCTCCGGCTTGGTGAGCACCATCGCACTCTGGAAGCCGCCGAAGCCGCTTCCCACGGTGAGCACCGTGTCGACTGCGACCTCGCGTGCGGTCAACGGGACATAGTCCAGATCACATTCAGGATCGGGTTCGGTCAGGTTGGCGGTGGGCGGTACCACTCCGGTGGCTATCGAGAGCGCACAGGCAGCGATCTCCAGCGCGCCAACGGCGCCGAGCGAATGGCCGATCATGGACTTGATCGAACTGATCGGCACCTTGCGCGCGTGCTCACCGAGTGCCCGCTTGAAAGCTGCGGTCTCGTGCCGGTCGTTCTGCTTGGTCCCTGAACCATGAGCGTTGACGTAGTCGATGGCGTCAGGGTTGACCCGGGCTTCGTCGAGAGCGACCCGAATCGCCTCTGCCAGTTCACGGCCGTCCGGGCGCAGCCCGGTCATATGGTACGCATTGCACCGTGAGGCGAAGCCTGAGATCTCGGCGTAGGACCGGGCGCTCCTGGCTCGGGCACTCTCGTATTCCTCGAGGATGAAGACCGCGCAGCCCTCGCCCAGCACGAACCCGTTACGCGTGCGGTCGAACGGCCGGGAGGCATGCTCGGGGTCATCGTTACGCGGGGAGGTGGCCTTGATCGCGTCGAAGCAGGCGAGGGTGATCGGCGAGATCGGCGCCTCGGTGGCCCCGGCCACCATCACATCGGCCGAGCCCTCGCGAATCAACTCAACCGCATGACCGATCGAGTCCAGCCCGGAGGTGCACCCGGTGGAGATCACCGTCGCCGGGCCTTGAGCGCCGATCGACCACGCGACTTCGGCTGCGAACGAGCTGGGCACCATGTGGTCGTAAAGGTTGGGAATCGCGTACTCATGGTTCACCACCCACTTCGAGCCACTGTTGCTGACAATGGCGTACTCACGATCCAAACTCGTGGTGGCGCCGACCGCGCTCCCGATCGTCACACCGGTTCGATGCGGATCCAGCTGGGAGAGGTCCAGGCCACTATCGGCTGCAGCCTCCCGCGCGCTCACCACAGCGAATTGCGCCGCGCGATCCATCCGACGGCTCTCTGGATGTCCAAGCCCTCCTGGATGGGATCGAAGTCAGCTTCAGCGGCCAGCTGCGACCGGAACGGGCTTGGATCGAAATGGGTCACCCGCCTGGTGGCGGTCCGTCCCTCGGTCAGCAACGACCAGAATGACTTTACCCCGATGCCGCCGGGTGCAATCACGCCGATACCAGTGATGACAACTCTTCTTCGCACGACCGTTCCTTCCGTCAAGACGCGGGCAGCGATCACGCGTAGCACTTGATCCTTATGAAAGCTGCTATTCCTATATCCCTGCTGGAACTACCCTGGACCGGTCTGTCAGGGCGTCCGGCGCAACCACGGCAGCGTCTCAACCGGCGCCGCTTCAGGGGCGGTCATCCGGGCGAACGCAGCTGCGCCATAGGCGGCGCCCGCGGTCTCGAACTGCAGGCCGACGTGACCGGCGGCGCAGTGCACGTCTCGCCACGCTCGCTGCACCTGCCCCGTTTCGGCTTGTCCTCTCGCGCCCTCCGAGAGGAACAGCCGCTCCACCGCGCCAACCAAAAGTTCGGTGGCCAGCGTGTAGTCACGTCCGCATCGAGCCATCACCTCGGCATCCACCGGGCCGTGATCCGCGACCGACGCGACCCGATCGAGCAGCAGCGCCGCGGCGTCGATCTCCCCCGCCGATCGTGCCAGCGTCAGCTGGATGGTGGTGCGGTCGCGCATCAGCTTTCCGGTGGCGTCACGACGGGTGCTCATGCCCTCGGTCCACGCGGCGAGCGCTCCGCGGGCCGAGCCCAAGGCCGGCGCGGCGAAGGTCAAGCCGGCGAAGACCCTGATCAAGACGGTGTGACAGCGTGCCGTGGAATCGGGGCTCTTGCCAGCCTGCATGTCCGAGCGCAGGAAGCTACGACGAGCTGGCACGAACGCGGAGTCCAGGATGAGCGTGCTGCTTCCGGTTCCGCGCAAGCCCACGTTGAACCAGGTGTCCTCGATTTGGAAGTCCGAGCGGGGCACCGCGAAGAACCTCGGACCGAGGGTGTCCTCACCGCCGCTGGACGAGCCGCAGACAAGCGCCCAGTCGGCGTGATCGATGCCACTGGTGAAGGGCCACCTGCCCGAGACTCGCCATCCATCGGCCACCGGTTGAATCGAGCCACCGGGTACGAGCGCCCCGACGATCACCGAATCCGGTCCCCGATCCCAAAGCTCGTGCTGGCCTTCGAGCGGAAGGAAGGCGCCCATTCGTGCGGCGCTGGCGAAGACCGAGGCGCACCATGCCGCAGAGCCGCACGCCTCGCCCAAAGTCGCGATGGCCTGCGAGAAGTCGAGGAAGGTGCCGGCAGCGCCGCCCCACCGGGTTGGAACGAAGTGACGAACTATGCCGGCGTCGACGATCGCCTTGACGACCTGCGGCGACAGCCTGCGCTCCACTTCGGCAAGCTCGGCATATCGAGCGGCCTCCGCAGCCGCTAGGGTCAAAGCCAGCGGAGCCCAGTCCTGGGGGTCATCGGCAAGGATTTGCTCGGTCACCGCGATCACCTCTCAGTGCGTCGATGGATGAGGCCTGATCTCGGCATGAGAAGGAATCCGTTCGGGAACGTGCGCGACGATTGCTGTGCTGGGCAGCTCAGCGACTTCCGAACTCAGTCGATGCCATCGGGATAGCCGCTCGGCCAGTCTGGCGGGTCCTGCTCAAGCAGGTCTGGAGGCAGCCTGGACCTAGGCGACCATCACCGTCGTACCACGGGCGGATCGACCCGCTTCCAGCATGGCTACAGCGCGCTGGAGGAGCATCGGAACTAGCTGTGCGCCACGGTTGGAGGCGCTCGTGTCCCATCCTCTCCGCAAGGGAGCACCATGACCTTCCGCACCGCCGCACCGCGCGTCGAAGAGATCGCAGACGGTATCTACGCCTACCTGCAACCTGACGGCGGGTGGTGCCTGAACAACGCCGGCATCATCGTCGGCAGCTCCTCGACGGCCGTCATCGATACCGCGGCCACCGAGCAGCGGGCGCTGCAGCTGCACTCGGCGGTGATGAAGCTGAGCTCGCGCCGCCCGAACGTGGTGGTCAACACCCACTTCCACGGCGATCACACCTACGGAAACTTCGTCTTCGCACAGGATGCGACCATCGTGGCCCACGAAGACACCCGGGCCGACATGGCCGCAGCCGGCCTGCACATGCAAGGCCTCTGGCCCGATGTCGGCTGGGGCGCGATCGAGGTCGCGCTCCCGAGCCTGACGATCCGTGAGTCGAGCACCATGTACATCGGGGACATCCGGGCCGAGCTGATCACCTTCGGTCCTGCCCACACCCGTTCCGACATCGTGGTGTGGCTCCCCGATACCCGAGTCCTGTTCACCGGCGACCTGGTGATGTCGGGCGTCACACCGTTCCTGACGATGGGGTCGCTGTCCGGCTCGCTGGCGGCGGTGCGCCGGCTACGAAACCTGGACGCGGTCACCCTCGTCACCGGCCACGGCCCGGTCACAGATGCCTCGGTGCTCGACGTCACCGAGGGCTACCTGCGCTGGGCCAAGCAACTGGCCGAAGCCGGAATCGCTGCCGGCATCTCACCACTCGAGGTGGCCCGTGAGGCGGATCTGGGTAGCTACGCGGGTCTGCTGGATTCCGAGCGGCTAGTCGGCAACCTGCACCGCGCGTACGCGGAGGCCGGCGGTGCGGCCCTTGGCGCACCGCTGGATGTCGGCGCGATTTTCGACGACATCATCGCCTTTCACGGCATTACCGGCCTGTCAGGCTTGAGGCCGCCGGAACTGCCTTCACCGGAGAGTGCTCGGTGACGCGCCCGTCGTGCTCGACGTAGCGGTGCTTGACCAGCCACCGGCCGTCTTCGTTGGCCAGCACGTCGCGGTTGTCGGTGCTCACATAGACCTGCAGCGACTTCCCCCGAGGTGTGGCCATCGCCAGGGCGTAATAGCTGGTGTGCACCAGGCCGTCAGCCTGCGGAATGACCTCGAGCATGCCCAGCCAGTGCCGTCGCACCTTGGAGTCTGCCCGGATCTGCTCTACCCGCACGCGTGCCGCCACCGCGATCGCCGCGCGCCCGCGCAGTGGCGTGGCCACGTTCTGATGGAACACACCATCCTCGGTGAACGTGTTCGCCCAGGCTTCGGCCGAGCCGGAGTCCAACAACCGCATCTGCCGCGAGTAGAACTGCTGCACCTGGAAGTAGATCTGTGCCTCGGAGGAAAGGGCGTGGTCCGTATCCGGCGAGGTCATCGGCCCGCCTCGGTCACAGCAAGGCTACGCGAAGCCTGCCCGGCACACTGCTCGGCATAGTTCTTAGCAGGGCCTTCGCCCCGAAAAGTGGACACGCGATTTGATTGTTATGCGGCCGGTCGTAGCGTAGCCGCGGTGGTGGTGTTCTCGTAGGTGATCGGGCTGCGGTAGCCGCAGGCGGAGTGCCGGCGGCGGG
>NZ_JAVREH010000094.1:0-6732 GCF_031845305.1 Jatrophihabitans lederbergiae
GTTGCGTCAAATGAGTGGTCACCTGTCAGCAGCTCACCCACCACCCTGCACTCGACCTGGACCGGTGAAATCTCAGGGGCTCCTGCCAGCCGCCGCGAACCGCCGGGTCACCCCGGCCCTCCCATTAAGTGAAGTCGGTGACCCAGGCCCGGTTCGGGGCGGTGGTGCGGAAGTCACGGTTGAGTAGGTCACCGGCCCGCACGCCGTCCTTGCCGGGGATCGTGGTGCCGGTCTTGCGGCCCCGGACCGGGCCGCGCATGCCTTCGTCGCGCATCAGCCGGTCGACCGAATGTTTCGAGATCCCGGGCAGGCCGGTGCGGTTCAGGAAGCGAGTCATCTTGCGGCGTCCGTAGAGCACCTCGGGCAGCGGGCCACCGCCGGCGCCGCCGGTGCGCAGGCCACGCAGCCGGTCGATGACCACGGCGTCGCTGACTGAGCGCGCAGCGGGTGGGTTCGTGCGCCAGAACCGGTAGGTGCGTGGGGCGACCCGCACGCCCTGCTCACGCAGGACGACGCAGATCGACTCGACCCCACGCCCAGCGGCGCGCTGTTCGTCGATGAAGCGGGCGATCAGCGGTGGCGAGGGTCGAGTTCCCTCGCGAAGAAAATCGAGGCCGCCTTCAAGATCTCGTTGGCTTCTCGAAGGTCCGCGTTCTCCTTCTTCAGCCGCTTGATCTCGGCCAGCTCCTCACTGCTCGGAGCTGGCCGGGCGCCGGCGTCGGTCTGAGCCCGCACGATCCACTTGCGTAGCGTCTCCGGACCGACTCCCAGCTTGGGGCCGAGCGCGTGCGCGACCTTCCACGCCGAGCCGTACTCCTCGAGTCGACCAAGAGCCATCCGGGTCGCTCGCTCACGCTGCTCCACGGGGTACCTGTTGGGCATGATCTGCATCCTTCGCACGAAAGGAAGCGGCATCAAACCCGGGACGGTTCAGTCACAGCGCTCGACTTGCGGGTTGCGTGACCCCCGGCGCCGTAATGGGCGTCGATGACCGAGACCGAGCGCCGCCAGTGCCTTTGCTCCGCGACTGCCATGCAGGCCCGCGGCTCAAGATTCAGCAATATTAAGCGGAGCGGCTGCGGCTGAACCACCCTCCGGCATCAGGTCAGTCCCGATGGCCTAGATACACCGGCCGGTTCGCCACGACACGCAGACGGCCACCTTGAGTCCTCCATTGACGACGGCGCACGGGATGAGCGTCATAGATGTCGTCATAGATGTCTGGGGCACGCGTCAGGCAGGGATGGCGTCACCCGTCTCGGCTGCCTGCTTGGGCCCGGCCGAGGCCAGTGTCCCGGTGAGCAGCTTCGCGCCGATGGGCCAGGAGCGCATGTGCACGGGCAGCGTGACGCAGTGCTCGCCTACCCGCAGCAGCAGTCCTGCGTTCACCATATCCGCGGCGGCGGTGGCCTGCCGTGCGTCGGCGGCAAGCTCCGCCCAGGCGCATCCGTCCAAGCCGCGGCGCAGCACCTCGATCTCGGCCGGGTCGTTCACGATCAGCCGGCGGTCGGACTCGGCCCGCTGCTCGACGACCGACAGGAACGTCGGGCCTTTCCGAAAGTAGAACAGGCCGAAGTGATTGGTCGAGCGCCACTCACCGAGCGGTATGGTGCGCTGCCCGATTATCGTCGCCCGCTCGGGGGCGGGCAGGTGGTCCAGCCGTCGGACCAGCTCGAGCTGTGAAGGTTCGAGCGCCAGCGACCAGGTAACCCGTGCGCCGATGGACGAGCACTCGCGGACCAGTGCGATGGCCCGCGCTGCCGTCCGGTCGTCGGTTCCAGAGATGTCAACGGTTCCGGTGAGAAGCACCTCTCGGACCGGCACGCGTGGCAGCAGCGCCGCTAGCTCGGTCGCAGTCGGAAACTGTTCGGAACCCGCGCCGAGGGTTAGGGTTTCGCTGGCCGGGCGCCCGGTGGGCGGGGCGGCGTCGGGGTCCGCGGCCCGGATCCGGAGTCGGTTCATATCCAGCACAGCGTCCGTCATGACTCCACCACCATTTTATCGTCGACCAGCTTGCGGCGGAACGGGTCCACCGTGAGCGCGACGCTCACGAAGCGTGTCTCGTCCTCATAGGCAAAGCCGCGGTCAACGAACCAGCGCAGAATGTGCTCGATCTCCTCATCACTGACTTTGAACCCAGCATCGGCCACTCGTCGGCCGATGCCTTCCCTGCCGGCGACGCGGGACATGCCGAGGTAGACGGTGCTGTGGACGTCATCGAGTTCGATGACGTCCTCCGGCCAGCTAGCGCGGTGGTCCTCGATGACGACCCGACCCCCGTCGTTGACCCAGTAGGTCAGGCTGCTGTGCGGGTAACCCTTGGCCCAGGCCGCGGCCGCCTGCTTCAAATCATCCTCGATGGACCCAGTGATCCCGGAGTCGTGGCAGTCGAACAGATACACGAGGTCATAGAGTTCGTCTCGCGGCACTTCGTAGATGTAGTCATAGATTTCCGCGGGACGGCGGAACATGAAACCTTCCGACGGGTTCTCGAAGTACGGGCTGAACCGTTCTAGCGCGATCCGCCACGCCCCCGTGGGCGGCTGCAGGTGTTCGAGCGCGGCGAACTTGTCGATCATGCTCCGGTAGTCCTGCTCGGTCTCGCCTGGGAAGCCGTAGAGGATGTTCCACGTCACGTTGAGCCCGAGGTCCTGCGCATCGCGGAGCATGCGGACGTTGTGCGGGGAGCTGACGCCCTTGTCCATGAGGCGCAGCACGCGGCTGGACAGGCTCTCGATGCCCGGCTGCACATACAGGACGTTGGCGTCTTTCAGGCTGCTCAGCGCGTCACGCGACAGGTTCGACTTGATTTCATAGTGAATCCGCAGGTCGCAGTCGAGGGCGGCCAGTTCCGGCATCGCGGTGCCGATGTACTGCATGTCCAGAATGTTGTCGACCATGATCACGTCGAGCACCTGGTAGCGGTCGGCGAGGTCCCGGACCTCCTCGGCGATACGCTTTGGGTCCTTGCTGCGGAACTGGATGTTCGACCCGTTCAAGCCGCAGAAGGTGCACTGGTGGCTATCGCCCCACCAGCAGCCCCGCGAGGTCTCGAGCACAGCTCGGGGGGAGACGTCGCGCAGCAGCGGCGCGTGCCGTAGCGCGTGGAAGTAGTCGTCGTAATTGGGCGCGGGCACCGCAGCGAACGGCAGTGCCGCCTTCGCCAGCGGGTTCACGATCGACTTGCCGCTGTCGCGCCAGCTGAGCCCCGGGATGTTGGAGACGTCCGCGCCGTCGGCGATGCGGTTCAGCAGCGCGGGCAGAGCCCGCTCGCCTTCCCCGCTAACCACGAAGTCGAGCTGCGGAAAGTTGCGGTGCAAGGCTGGGCCTTGGGGCCCGTCTGAGTTGCAGCCACCGAGCACCGTGACGATCCCGGGGACGAGGCGCTTGAGCTCTTTGGCCAGGGCGAGCGAGGGCACATTCTGCATGAACGTACTGGTGAACCCGACGACGTCCGGCGGGTCGGTAGCGATCTCGGCTGCGAGGTCCTGGACGAACCGGCGCGAGTGCCGCTGCATCTCCACCGCCGCGACCGGGTCGATGTTGCGCAGTTGCAGGAACTCGGCGAACTCCGTGCGCCGATAGCCGTCAACGTCATAGAGCACAGGCGTGAACACCCAGTCGCCGACGCCGTGGAAGACCTGCTCCGCGACGGTCTCGTAGTCGGCGGCGGTGATCGCGCCGCCGGTCTCACGAATCAGGTGCTCGGCCCAGCGGAGGTTGGCGTATAGGTCATCGACGTCCCAGCCGACAGCGTCCCGGCGCACGCACGGACCCAGGATTCCCAGGGCGCTGGACGGCGTGTCGAGGCCCTGCCAGGGCATGGCGATCATTAACAGTTTCACGGCTAGCTACCTCCAAGGACGTCGGCCGAGTGACAATGACTGAATGGTGGCCACGCTCAGCGCCACTGGCTCCGATCGGCCCGGCCCAGCGCTGCCAGCAGCGCCCGGTGGGCCTCCGCCTCGCCCATGGAGATGCGCACACCGTGCCCCGGGCACTCCCGCACCTTGACCCCCGCGCTCGCTGCGGTGTCGGCGAACCGGCGGGCGGACGAGGGCAGCGGCACCCACACGAAATTGGCGCGGGACGTCAGCACGGGAAGCTGCAGCGCCCGCAAGCCGTCGACTAGTTGCTGCCGCGCCGCGGCCACCGCGGCCATCCGCTCTCGCAGCTCCGCACCGCTGTGCAGCGACACGATCGCGGCCTGCTCCGCCAGCTGAGTCACGCCGAACGGCAGCGCCGTCTTGCGGACCGCCGCCATAACCTGAGGTGGCCCGGCTGCGTAGCCGACCCGGAGGGCCGCCAGGCCGTAGGCCTTGGAAAACGTCCGCAGAACAACGACGTTGCCGTGGTGCTGCAGGATGGCGGGCCGGCCCGGAAGATTTCCGCAATGGTCGAACTCGATGTAGGCCTCGTCCAGCACGGTGACCACGTGCTCCGGCAGCGATCGCAGGAACCCCTGCAGTCGGTCGGTGTCGATGACGGTTCCGGTTGGGTTATGCGGCGAGCAGAGGACGATCACCCTGGTGCGCGGGCCAACCCGAAGGCGGATGCCGTCAAGGTCGTGCTCACCGGAGGCGGTTAGCGGCACTCGGAGGCTGGTGGCGCCGCACACGGCGACGAGCAGCGGGTAGGCGTCGAACCCGGGCCAGGCGTAGACGACCTCGTCGCCCTCGCAGCACAGCGCGAGAAGGATCTGCTGAAGGACGCCGGCACTGCCCGGGCCAACTGCCACGTTCTCGGCGGGGATGCTCAGGTGACCGGCAAGTTGTTCGGTCAAGGTGCGCGCCGTCGGGTCAGGGTAGCGGGCCAACTGCGACAGGGTCGCCTCGATCGCGGCCACCACGGACGGCAGCGGCGGATGAGTCAGTTCATTGTTGGACAGGTCGAATTCCAACTCCAGGCTGCCGCCGCCGCCCGGCGCGTCCGAGCTCCGGTATGCCGTTACGTCTAGTAAGGCGCTGCGTTCTACGACCATCACTCCACCGCTCCTGACTCGTCCCGCGCCCACGTCTCAGACACTCGCTGCCGTTCGCGCGGCACGCGTGGCGAGAAGTTCGTAAAGCATTTCGTGTACGGGCGCGGCGCGGCCCGCTCGGCCGGCAAGGCGGACCGCTGCTCCGGTCCAGGCCTCTAGCTCCGACGGCCGGTCCGCCAGAATGTCGCGCTGCAGCGACGTAGTAGCGTCCGGCGGCTGCCGTTCCATCACCGCCACGGCGGCGTCGACGGCGTCGCTCGGTAGCGCGATGCCGAGTTGCACGCCCGTCTCATAGATCTCCCGCGAGCCAGCAAGGAGCATCCGGCGGATGCCTGGGCGTGATCGGAGCTCGCCGATTGTCGCCCCGCCGGTGGCGGCCCCGAGGCTGCCAACCGGCACGATCGTCATGAACTTGCTCCAGAGATCGGCCCAGATGTCGCGGGGCTCGAGCGCCTCCACGCCGGCGGCGCGCAGCGACTCGCGCAGCCGCAACACCCGCGCCGAGACGCTGCCGTCCCACTCCGCGAAGCCGAGGGCCGCAGGGCCGCCCGAGTGCTCGATCTCGCCCGGGCCTGCCAGTATCGCGACGACCCGGACGACACCGGGCAGCACGTGGTTTCGGCCGATCGCCGAGGCAACCTGCTCCGGTGCCTCCACACCGTTCTGGATGGTGAGCACCGCGGTGCCCGCGCCGATCATGGGGCCCAACACATCGAGTGCGGACGGCAGCTGCAAGGTCTTGACGCATAGCAGCACCATGTCGACCTCACCGATCTCGCGCGGGTCGTCGGTCGCCCGTACCGCGGGCACGGACCACGTATCGTCGCCACTGGTGACGCGAAGACCGTGGCGCCGAAGCGCGGCCAAGTTCTCGCCGCGGGCCAGCAACTGCAGGTCGTGCCCCGCAGCGGCGAGGCGGCCACCCAGGTAACCGCCGACGCCACCGACACCGACCACTGCGATGCTCGGGCCGTCCGGTGGGACCGAATGGCCCGTCATCGGGACAGCCGCCCGTGCAGGCGCAGGGGGAGTGCTTCAAGGCCGCGGCTCAACGAGCTGTCCGCGACCCAGGCCAGCTCGTCCGGCGGCACCGCGAGTTCGAAGCCGGGGAGGCGGCGCAGCAGCGTGCCGAAGGCGAGCTCTCCCTGTAGACGCGCCAGCGGCGCACCGACGCAGAAGTGCGCGCCGTGGCCGAAGGACAGGTGCCGGCTCGGCGAGCGAGTGATGTCGAACCGTTCCGGGTCGTCATAGACATCGGGATCGTGGCCCGCGCTGGACAGCGACAGGTGCACGAAGCTGCCCTTGGCGATGGGCACGCCCCCGAGCTCCATATCCTGCGCCGCGATGCGCAGCGAGGCCCAGGCCGCAGACCCCTCATAGCGCAGGATCTCCTCGATCGCCGCCGGGATAAGGCCCGAGTCGGCGCGCAGCAGAGCCAGCTGTTCGGGATGACGCAGCAGCAGCGCGGTGCCGCTGGTGACCATGTTCGCAACCGTCTTGTGGCCGGCGATGATGAGCAGCAAGATCGTGGAGAGCAGTTCCCGCTCGCTGAACACACCCGTGTACCGGCCGCGGATGAGCTCGCTCAACAGGTCGTCGCGCAGGTCGGCGCGGCGCTCGGCCACTAGTGTCGCGTGAACGATGATCTTTGACCGCCGGTTGCTTTGGTGAGGATTTCGTCGGCGGTCTTGGTCCAGGTGAACGGCTGGCAGCGTTCGTTCCAGGCGTCGATGTAAGTCTCGATTGCGGCG
>NZ_JAVREH010000095.1:0-6715 GCF_031845305.1 Jatrophihabitans lederbergiae
GCCGCCGGCACTCCGCCTGCGGCTACCGCAGCCCGATCACCTACGAGAACACCACCACCGCGGCTACGCTACGACCGGCCGCATAACAATCAAATCGCGTGTCCACTTTTCGGGGCGAAGGCCCCAGTTGCGAGCCGTACCGATCGAGGTGAACCGGAAGGCGCAGTCCTGGCTCAGATCCTCAGCCACGGATCGAAACGCATACGCGCGGGCACCGACAGGTAGCCGACAATTCTTGCCTCTCGTTGCTCCGGATGGCGATCACAAATCACCGGGAGGCGTCCGCGGACATGCAGAGGCCACCCGGTGTGATCTCCGCCGCGCGATGTCCAAGCCACGCTCCAGGATCGTGACCCTGTATCGAAGTGGGGTCACGATCTGGTGTGGGGGTCAACGCGCCGGGTCAACCTGCAAGGCCCTGAAACACGGGCCTAGAGACCCCTCACGACGCTAGATGGAGCCTCCATCTGCCAGGCCGAACGTCCGCCCCCTACAGGCCCCATCTTTGCTGGGGTAAACGCATCTACCGGGGCATACCTGGTGCAGTTGCCTGCCGGTCAATGCCGTTCAGAGCGGTTGGCCGCAGATCAATCCTCCAACCTTGCTCCGGCCGAAACGGTGCGGAAGAGCCAAGCCGTCTCGGTGACATGAGTTATGGCTTAACTTGGGTCCGGGCACCAGTTACCGACGATGCCCGCCGTTCAGCCGGCGACCACCGGGCTGCCGGCAAGCAGGGCGTCGATTTCTTCAGCCCGTTCGGCGTTGGCGCCGGAGCGGGCCAGCTCCAGATCGGACAGGGCCGCCTCGACGTCGCCGGTGCCCAGCCTGCAGGCACCGCGCTGGTAATACAGCTCGGCGGTGTCGGCGTCCGGCAACTCTAGCGCACGGCCAAAGTCCGCCAGCGCGGCCAGCCGATTCCCTGCGGCGGCGTGGGCCAAGCCCCGGTTGAGCAGCAGGTCCGGATCGTCGCCGGTGACCGCCAGGGCGCGGCTCAGGTCGTCGGCGGCGGCGGTAGCCCGGCCGGACCGGAACAGCGCTACCGCCCGGTTGGCCAGCGCGGCGGGATAGGTGGCATCGACCGCAAGCGCCCGGTCGAAGTCCTCGATCGCTGCACCCAGCCGGTCCTCGGCCAACCGGAGCGCGCCACGCAGGCACAGCAGCCGGGCATCATCCGGCCGCATTGCCAACCCCGCCTCGATGTCCGCCGACGCCTCGGTCAATCGGTCCTCGGCCAGTTCGAGCTCGGCCCGGATCACCCGGGTCTCGACGTCGTCCGGTTCCATGTCCAGCACTAGGTCGAAGTCGGCCCTGGCACCAACTAGGTCGCCGTCCTCCATCCGAGCGGAGCCGCGGTTGTAGAACAGCTCCGGGAACGGCGGCCCCTGCCGGACGGCGCGGTCGTAGTCGGCCAGCGCCAAGTCCAGGTCACCACGCTTGCGCGAGATCTTCGCCCGCTCGGACAGGTAGTCGGTGTAGTGCGGATCCAGCTCGCTGAGCATGGTGAAAACCTGGTACGCCTCGTTCTTGCGTCCCATCGCGCTGAGCAACCGGGCTCGGTTGTATAGCAGTTGCGAGCGGTGCAGCAGGAAGGCGTCGGCGTCCATCCGGGTGTCGGCCCGGTGCAACGCGCCTTCCACTAGAGTCAGCGCCCGCTCCAGCTCGCCGCGATGCATTTGGATCAGCGCCATGGCGTTGTCCTGGAAGCCGGTGAACATCAACCGGTCCTGCTCGTCCGGCAGGATTGACGCGATGGCGATGGCGCTGTTCTGCCATTCCACGGCCTTCTCATGGTCGCGCGGGACCAAGAACCGGGTGTGCATCATCGCCAGGGAGTAGCTGGTCATCATGTGCACGTGCGGTGTGCAGTATCGGAGGCGCACGTCGTGCAGCAGCTCGATCGCCTCGTCGATCCGGCCGCACGGAATCAGCGCCGACGATATCTGGATGGTCAGCTTGCGGAAAGTCACCTCGTCGCGGTCGGCGTCGGTGATCGCGCGCCCCCGGTAGCCGAGCTCCACCACTAGCTCGGAGAAGCCGGCCTCGGTGCATAACTGAGTGGCGTGGGCCAGGGCCAGCGCGCCAGCCCCGCTCGGGTCGCTGCCCCGCTCCCGGTGGTATGCCAGCGCGCCGACCCGCAGCGACCACGTCGCCACCGCCTCGATCATGTCCGCGTGCCGGTCGTGGTAGGCGGCCCGCTTGTCTGGGTCGAGGGCCTCGTAAGCGATAAGAGCGGCCGGGTCGTCATCGGTACCATCGGAGGCCAGGTACCGGCTCACCAGCTCCACCGCCGGCGCGGCCGGAGCCGGCGCCAGCGACGGCACGGTCCGGAGGACGGTATGTCGGTCCAATTCGGTGCTCAACTTCTCGCCGATCGCGCCGGTGCTGCCGACGATCACCCGCAGTTGCTCAGCCGGCACCCACCGGATCAACAGTGCCAGGAACTCCTGAGTGGTCGCGGCAGCCTCGTGCACGCCGTCAAAGACGACCGTGGCCGGCGGTCGGCCGGCCGCGCGCAGGCCAGCGGTGTAGCGCTGGATGAAGGTGACGATGCCCTGGCTCATACAGCGAATCATGCTGGCGCCATAGAAGCGCGTCCGCTCGGCGAAATCCGAACTCGCGGCTAGGTCGGGCAGTGCCTCGCCAATGATCTCGCTCAGCTCGGGCATGCCGTGCAGCAGCACCAACCGGTACTCCTCAACCAGTTCGGGTCGGTGCCAGATCGCCTCGATCAGCAGCTTTCGCAGGAAGGTGTCGACACCGGTGTACGGTCCGCGCCGGTTGCGATGACAACGGACGAACAAGTACGGGCGGTCGATCAGCTCAAGACTGGCCAGCCGGTCCCGCTCGACGTTGCCGACGATGTGCAGGTGCACCGCAGCCATCTCAGGCCGTCCCATCGGAGAGCAAGAGGCGGGGGCCGCGACTGGCATTCAGCCGCCGCTTGCGCCGGGACAGGAAGAACACCGCGACGAACTCGGTAGTGTTGATCGACAACGACAGCGCCGAGTCCCAGAACTCGGCATCCAACCGGCCCGAAGTCAGGTGGCGGTACATCGTCTGCAGATAGGAAGCCGCGATTGGCAGTGATCCGAACGCGGTGAGGGTGACCGCAGCGACCACACCGAAGACCAGCAGGAAGCCGTACCAGGAACCAACTTTACGGTCCCGTTCGGTCCACTGGTCCTCGTCCACCAGCTTGGACCGGCGCCCGAGCCGGCGCCAAAGCCGGTTCATCATGATGGCCTTGCTGGCCACGTGCAGGTCGTGACAGTTCAACGCTGTCGAGAACACGTAGTACAGATCTGTCTGCAGGTACAGCTGAAACTGCCAAGCGATGCGGAGCATCACACTAAACCCGACGCCCAGGCACGCACCGCCGAGCAGTGACAACGATCCGTCCGAGTGACGCGTCAGATCGGCGGCCACGCCAAACGCGGCCACCATCACCACGTCCAGCAGGACACCGGACAGAAACGGCAGGTAGCGCTGGCGCCGGGGCCGGCTGAGCAGGCCGTTGGTCTGGGTTTCGAACACCAAATAGCCGTATCGATTACTGACGCTGAGTTGGCTGCGCAAGCCGATTCGTTGACCGGCCAGCACATGGAAGCTCTCATGCAGGAACAGCAGCGGGATCTGGCTAATAAACAGGGTCGCCTGTACCAACAGAAGCGAGTTACTGAAAAAGACCTGGCGCGGGTGCGGCCTCAGGTCGGCATGGCGCGCGATGAGGTATAGCCAGCCAAGCACCATCGCCAGATAGAATGTGAAGACCGGCCCCGAGAACATCGCCCGGCCGAGCCACTGGAAGCGGGGCCGTGCCAGCACCGGCGCCGCGGTGCCGTCAGAAACGAAGCCCAGGTCCGCCAACGCTTCGACGAACTCGTCCATGTCGACGAACTCGTCCATGTCGACGGCCTCGTCATAGGTGTCCTGATACCAGGTGGCCGCCTCGGCCAGGGTTAGACCGCCCGAAAGCCGGTGTAACAGCTCCGCACCGTCAGGCGGCAGCACGGCATAGGAGCCGGTGTCGACCCGGCCGACGACGACATCCGCGCCCTGCTCGACGAAGCTCAGCGGGTGCAAAGCCAGTTGATACGACATCCGCTCTCCCGGCCCGAACGCCGGCCCAACAGGTCGAACCGGCGTTCGGTATTAGTAGCGCTGGGTCCTGTTAGGCGACCACGATGTACGGGGTGTCGCACGGGGCCGAGGTCAGGCGAATGTCGGCGGCGCGGCGGATGCTGATCTTCTTCATCGAGCTGGTGGTCTTCATGCGGTGCTCCTTGGGGAACGGCGACAGCACGATGTGCTGCCGCGGTGAGATTCCTGACCTCGTAGCCAGTGAGACAGAGCGTGACTTATACCCGTTTGGATGTCAAGTACCGGATTTAGTATAACTGATCGGGATCGTCGGTATCGGGTAGAGCTGCCCCGAGATCGACCATCCTACCCTCGTCAGCGGGTCTGCCTTGAGGTCGGCGTGGACTTGCTCGATGCCTGCGCGCCTCTTGGGCAGTTCGCGCCACCTACGGGCGTCTGGACCGAGTCTGACCTCGGTCCTGCTGCGCCGCTCTCGAGCTCAGAATCCTGCCTTAGCCTCGAAACAGGGGCAGCCGGGGATGAGGGTCACGGAATCTTAGGGTCCAGCCGCCATGCGATGCAGTTCTGCGACGTTCAGCGCCGTTGCCAGCAGTTGACCCTCCAACCTTCCTGACCCTGTTCTGGACCGGGTCAGCTCGGTGCGGGGGTCCGCCGAAAGAGGGTCGACAACCGAGGGCCGCAAATGCTGGCGCCGGTGCGCCCACGCGTGCCGGATCGACCCTCGATGTAGCCAGGCCGAACACCGACCCCTCTACAGGTCCCGGATTCGCTGGGGCATGCGCATCAACCGGGACATACCTGGTGCGGTTGCCTGCCGTGGAATGCGGTCCAGAGCCGTTACCCGCAGATCGATTCTCCAGATTCCCTCCACCCGAAACGGTGCGGGAGACAGGCTTGCCTAGCTGGGGCCTGCATTCTCGGGGCGGGTGTTGGGCCCACCCCCCGTCAGCAGCAGCTCAGAATGGCCCGCACAGGCCCGCGAGCGGGCCACAGGCACTGCGGGGTGCGCGCCAGCGGCTCGACCGCGTTAATGACGGAACCAAGCCCTGTTCTACGCTCACAGGACAAGGATGGGGACGCACTCAGCCGGAAATCCCAGGATCCGCCCGATGCCCGGTCAGGCACGCTCAACCGTGACAGCCCTCCCTTAGGGACCAGATGCGCTCCGCCGCTGTTGGATACCCGAGTGCTGCCGTAATTTGCGAACACATCGGTCGCTAAGCCTTGCCGGCGGTGCCAGTTGACCTACGCCGCGTCGGTGAAGATCTTCTTCTGCACCTCAAGGTAGCGCCGCAGGTCAACGACTGCGCCACCGTCGGACGCCGGTGACTCTTCCTGAGGCTCGCTCAAGTTAATTGAGTTCTCTTCCGCGAGTTGCCTCGTGGAATCAACCACGATCTTGACGAGCATCGCTGCCCGCTTAGTTGAGAAGTCAAGAGTGATGTTGTTGCCGTTCTCGTCGGAGTAGTCCACGACGACATCCAAGTCCGAGATGAGCCGGTCGATGATGCCCGCGTTCAGGCGGCCTTCATGCACCGCTTCCAGATATGCACCCAGCGAGGCGTTGTAGCGTTCGACGCACTCCGGCACAGAAGCCTGCTTGCGCCTCCGCGCGGCGGCGAATGCAGTGCCACCCACGGCCGCCGCACCCACGAGGACGGTCGGGATGAGCACTCGCGGGTTCTTCAGCGTCTCCGCAACCCGTGCCATCGCCTTATCGTTGCGTATAGGATGCAGGATTTCCTTCAGGTGCTTGACGATCTGCCCAAGTCGGTTGCGAACGATGCCGCCGTACTGAATGAAGTCGCCGCTGAGCAGGCGCGCCTCGATCTCTGGCGGGATGATGAAGGTCGACTGACTAATCACTGCTTGTCCTCCGCCGCGCGACTCTCGGCGCTCTGGTTGTCATCATCGTAGTGCCACCTCCTCGTTTGCTACGTCCTAAAGCCTCCGCCATCTCGTCGGAGGCAGGATCACCGAAGACCTCGTCTACCATCGCGCTCATCGCGCGTACGTCTGACTCTGCGGTGACCGTACGCAGTGTGACTCCTTTGGGCAGGGCAACATCGACGGCGAGCAGTTGCGTCTCGCCAACCATGATCGATTCCTGCTCATCTGGGATGAACCTGTTGTCTACAAGGGTCTCGTGAAGACTTGGAGCAACATCGTGCCCACGCGTTTTCCACTCAACCCGGACGATGTCGGGGTTCGCCCGGTAGTGGGCAAGGGCCTGCGGAACTAATCGACTGATCGTGTCGGCGTTTGCGCCGGCGAGGTTTTGATAGGTGATGAAACCACGGCCACCCGGAAAGGTCACGAGATACAACGGGCCTTGCCGCGAAACGGCGATTGCGCTAGGCGTCTCGGCATCGGTGCGAAGTTGCTCGTCGTAGGCGGCAAGTAGGCCGGTGAGGTCCGTCCTTGCCTTTACTGTGTCCCGCTGGACCGAAGGCGGCAACGGAATTTGTTCTGATGGTGTCCGGTAGCCGATCCTTGGGTTCTCGCGGTGATCGCAACACCTGACTGAGTGGAGGTGTTGACCATGCGGTTCGCTAATCACATGATCACGGAGAACGTGCAGGTGTTTTGGGCCGAGTTGCAGCGTGGCGAGTTC
>NZ_JAVREH010000096.1:0-6702 GCF_031845305.1 Jatrophihabitans lederbergiae
TACAACTCGACAGCGTCGCGGCGAAACTCCTCGGAGTAGTTCTTCCTCGCCATGAGTGGATCATCTCGCTTCCACCCCACCGAAGCAGGGATTGAGCGTGTCCACTACTCGGGGTCAGGTCCCGGGACGATGGGAGCGGCGGCGGTAGTCGCTGCTTCTGGTTTGCCGGTTGCTGTTGCGGCGTTGGTGGGTGCGTCGTTGGCGCCGTTGTCTGATGACGAGCTGCTGGAGGTGGTGCGTGTTGCTGAGCGGGCGCGTCGTCAGTTGGAGGCCTTTGACGCGGTGCTGATCGCCGAGCTGGAGGCCCGGAATGTCGCCGGTCGGTTGGTGATGCGTGGCTCCAAGCAGGTGCTGTCCGGGGTGCTGAACCTGTCACCGGCGGAGTCCTCGATCCGGGTTCGGCACGCCCACGAACTCGGGCACAGGCTCAGTCTGTCGGGTGAGGTGTTGCCGCCGGTGCTGCCCTTGACCGCGGTTGCTCGGGCGGAGGGTTCGATCACCGCCCGGCAGGTGGACGTCATCATCCGGGCCATGACGACTCTGCGCGCCGCGCCGCTACCGGTTGATGAGCAAGCGCAGGCGGAGGCGTTCCTCGTCGAGCAGGCCCTGTGTTTTGACGCGGGGACGCTGACCGGGATCGCCCGGCAACTGGTCGACACCCTCGATCCGGACGGGCGACTGGCTGACACCGAAAGCCAGCGGCGGCGGCGGTTTCTGAGTTGCCTGCCCCGCGGCGACGGGATATACCGGCTCACCGCCGACCTCGACACCGAAACCGCCGCCCTGGCGATGACCGTGCTGCACTCCCTCGCCGCACCGCAACCAGCTGAACCAGAACAGCCAGGGGCACACACCGAGCGGGATGAGCGCAGTGGCGGGCAGCGGATGCATGATGCGTTCCGGTCGGTCCTGAAACTCGCCCTGCGCGCCGGGGAACTGCCTGTGTCAGGTGGGGTGCCCGCGACCGTGCTGATCACCATGACCGCTGACCAATTCGAGACCCGCACCGGCCTCGCAGCCACCAGCTACGGCCAGAAACTGTCCGTCGACCACGCGCTGCGACTGGCCGATGAGGCCAGCATCGCCTGGATCGCCTGGATCGCCTGGATCGTGCACAACAGCACAGGCGGGATCCTCAACTACGGCACCACCCGCCGCACCGCCAGCGCCGGTCAAACCCTCGCGTTGATCGCCCGCGACCAAGGCTGCTCCTTCCCCGGCTGCACCGACCCACCCGAATGGACAGAGAAACACCACATCACCCCCTGGTCTCAGGGCGGACCCACCAACCTCAACAACCTCTGCCTGCTCTGCGACCACCACCACGACCGCATCAACACCGGCGGCTGGACCATCCACATGAAAGACGGCCAACCCTGGTTCACCCCACCACCCTGGATCGACCCCCACCAACAACCCCACGCAACACCCGACCCTAAACCACGCCCACCGCGCCTATCGGTGAGACGTCTGCAGCAAGCCACAGTCGTAAGCCCCGGACCGTCACGGTGGCCGTACCGCCCGGGGGCCGGCGCCAACCGCCGTCCTGGCTAACTGGCTTGGGCCTCGGTCACCCGATTGCGTCCGGAGCGTTTGGACTCGTACAGCGCCGTGTCGGCAGCGGCGTACAGGCTGGCTGAGGTGCCGGTCCTGCCCGATGTCGAAGGGGTGCCGCGAGATGGCGAACACCAATTCCTGGCCGCGCTCCCACGCCGCCGCGGCTGTGCAGGAGGGAAGCAGCAAACCCATCTTGTCCCCGCCCATCCGGCTCACCATGTCGTCGCCGCGGCAGTTCTGCTGCAGCACCTCCGCCAATTGCACCAATACGGCATCGACCACCGGGTGGCCGTAGTTGTCGTTGACGGACTTGAACCTGTCCAGGTCGAGCAAGATCAGCGCGGTTCCCAACCCGGCCGGACCCGCACTTAGCGCCGCCTGCGCCGCGCTATCAAGAACCCGGCGGGTCACCAGCCCGGTCAGCGGGTCGATCGCCGCCTGGTACCGCAGTTCGGCCACCAGCTCCGCCCGGCGCTGTGCGGCAGCCGCCAACAAGGTCGCCACCGTGCACATCATGGTGGCCAGGCACACCGTGTCGGTCGCCGCCTCGCGAAGGGGCAACTGACTGAACACCACGATCGTCGCGCCCGCCACGGAGGCGCCCGTGAGCAGCACCGCTCCGAACCTCGGCAACTGGGAGGCTCCGTACAACACCGGAACAAGAAGAAGATCTGCGGGTGATGTGTGACGTGACGGACCCAAAACATCGGAGGACTGGAAATGACCGAATTATTACTCGAAATGAAGCTCATGCCGATCCCGGCCGGGATCGACCCCGCGACGGCTCAGCAATTACGGGTGGGCCGTGCGTGGTGGGTCGCGGAGGCTGAGGTTTCCCGTATCCCGGTCAGTGCCGAGGCGGATGCGGCGGGGTTCGAAACCGACTTCGAGTACCAGACGTGGCAGGCGCTCTGCGCCCGGCGCGATCTAGAGCTGTTTGTCCGCAAGCGCGGAAACAGCCAACGCGAGCGATTCGACGGCTTGGGCGAGGTACTGCAAACCGAACCCGCCAGTCCCCGTCTGGGGGTTGACGCCGCCACCGTCGGTTAGCAGCATGCCGCGAGCCTGTCGGGCCTTGCTCGCGGCGGCCTGTGTGCGTGGGATTTCGCAGGGGTGTTCGGCATTTGGTCCTCCTATGGCGCTTCTGAACTGTTCGAAACCAGAAGCTTCTCAGGCCGGACGTACCTAGCGAGTCGGGCAGCACGACTGCCGGTGCCTTACGCCCACGCGAGCCCCGCTACCGATTCCTTACGTCTGTGTAAGACTGACACGCAGTGATACGAGGTGACACGCGATGACACACGATGACCGACCGCGCCAGGCAGACCGCGACCCCGCGTTAGACGACGACCAGGACACAGTTGAGAAGCCGCTCGGCCGCGACGAGCGGGTGTCGGTATGGCCTGCCAGCTTTGAAGAGGTCGTACGCGCGATGCACGCCACGCCAGCGCCGCGCCGTGGCCGGGATGCGCCGAAGGACGAACACCGCGACGATGACTAGGGCGGTGACTTGTCCGCCTTTGCCGCTTTCAGCGAAACTCTTCCGCGCGTCCGAGGGTAATGTCACACTCAGGCGAACCGGTAGGGAGAGAGTGTCGTACCAGGTGGATAACCTGTGTACAGAGTGGGGACGTAGCAGCTTGAAGTGTGGACGATTGAGGTGGGAGGCAATGAGATGTACAACGCCCTAACCATCGCCAAGTGGTTCGTCGCCTGGGCCGAGGCTGAGGACGCCGACATGTCCAACCTCAAGCTCCAGAAGCTGCTGTACTACGCGCAAGGCCACAGCCTGGCCTCAACCGGGCAGCCGCTCTTCTCTGACACCATTCAGGCTTGGGCACATGGTCCGGTCGTGCCCTCCGTCTACCACGAATTCAAGCACTGGGAATCTGGTGACGTACACCTGGACGACGATGACCCGTTCGACTTCTCCGACGTTGATGGTGAGGCGACTGACCTCCTGCTTCGGACGTGGAACACCTACGGTGGCTACGCCGCGTGGCGACTTCGGAACATGACGCACAACGAGTCGCCGTGGCGGGAGACTTTCGATGTCGGCCGGCGCAACGCCACCATCCCCACCGAGGCGATGCGGGAGCACTTCGCGTCACGCACGCAGCGCAGCTAGTTCAGCTTCGTTGGCGAAGAGCCGTGGGAATAAGCCTGCCTCGAACTCGGGGAAGTTCTCAGAGCCACAGGACCCTCCGAACTACAACCTAGTGTCGCCCACACAGGGCCACCCTGCTCCTTCCACCGCGTCATCATCACAGGCGAGAGGCTAGGAGCCACCTCTGACAGTTTCGAGCAAGGGCGCGGGCCCTGACGGGGCGATCTGGGCAGTAGACACGCTCACCCGGCTACCGACATCAGGCGAGCCGTGCGGCATAATACCCCGGTGACGACAGGGACTCTCGCCCAACCGACCGGTTCAATTCTGCTGCATTGCCCCATCCGGGGACCGCTGAAAGCGGAAGCGCTTGCCAAAGATGGCCTGACCCCTACCGAAGAAGCGCGCCGCATCGACTTTCTAGAGTTTCTGATAGATCACGGCTACCCGAAGGCCCACATGGCTGTGGAAACAGTAGTGGTTCGCGGGCTCGGAGAGAGCGGGCGAAACAAGGTCCGAGCCGATGTTGTTATTTATGGCCGTCCCGTGCTGGCGCTGTCGAGAATGCCACCCGCCGAGCGGCTTCAACACGCCGTGTTGGTGGCTGAAATCAAACGCGATTCGGCCAGTCAGCGCAAAGCGGTGAACTTCCAACTAGAGCCAGCAATGCTGGTGCTTCCGTCTATGGATGTCCTCGGGGCATACTGGGATGGTATAAACGAAATCCTGTTGGTCAAGCAATTAGTCAAACATGTGAGCGGTTCGACTCATGTAGTTATCCATCGCGATACCCTGGCTAACCTTCCCTTGTGGGGTCAGAAGTATAAGTCCCGGCCGCTAACAGTGGACCGACTTCTAGAGCCGGAAGATTTCGCTAACACGCTTCTCAACATCGCCAATGTCATGCGCTCGCATGGAGTAAATGACCAGCAGCAGCGGTACCGGGAAACCGTCAAGTTATTGCTGGCCCGGTATGTCGATGAGCGAGCCGCAGCGGCGGCCCGCCGACAGGGCCGCCTCGGCGACCTCGCGATTCAAGTCTATGAAGGCTCGGACCCTGGATTCTGGGAACGGGTCAAGGTCATTTACGAGGTGTCCGCGAGGCGGTACGGCAATGCGGCGTCGCTGTTTACTCCGGTTGCCACCAGTGAGCTAGCCGAGCCCACGTTGCGTGATGTTGTCCGCAGTGTGCAGCATGTCAATTTCAGCAGCGCCAGCAACGACGCAATGCAACAGGTCTTCATGTCGTTCGTTCCAGCGGTCTTCAAGAAGGATTTGGACCAATTCTTCACGCCATCATCCCTGATCGAAACGATGGTGGATATGGTGGAGATCGGCCCGGACGATACCGTGATCGACCCGGCGATGGGCACGGCGGACTTCCTTACCGCCTCCCTGGCGCGAATGCGTGCCGACGATGACCAGCAGGCTCACCAGCGCATCCGAGGATGCGACCGCGACCCGAGCGCGTACGACCTGGCCATCATTAACATGATTCTGAACCACGATGGGCAGAGCCAGCTGGAACTCAAGGACTCCATCCAGGACCACGCAACGTGGTCCGAAGAACTCGACGTCGCCTTGTGCAACCCGCCGTTCGGCTCTCGCACGGTGGAGCAGCGCGCCGACACTCTGCGCAATTACGACCTGGGCCATGTATGGGAGCAGGGCGAGAACGGCAGATGGGTAAAGACACAGACGCTTCTTCCGCAGCAACAACTCGGCATCCTCTTCATCGAGCGATGCTGGAAGGCACTTGTCGTTGGCGGCCGAATGGGCATTATCCTTCCGGAGGGGTATCTGTGTACCGCGACATACGGATACGTCCGCCAGTGGATACTAGAGCACTTCCAACTACTCTCCTTGGTGGAATTGCCGCGTAGAATCTTCCTGAAATCAGACGCCGACCTCCGGTCAAATATCATGGTTGCGAAGAAGATCACACACCGGCGAATCGACACAATCCCGAACTACGCGATTCACGCCGACATAGTCCGCCGCGTCGGCTACAAACTCGGCAAAGGATTCACGGTCATCCCGGAACGCGACCCGGAGTCCGGGTTGGAGTTACGGGACGCGGACAACAACCTAATCTTGGCGTCGGATTTCACCCGCGTGCGCGATGGCTTCAAAGCCGTCCGTAAGAGCGCTCGGAACAGGGTGCCTAATTCCTGGGCCGGCGCGACTCTGTCCGATATTCGCGATCACGAATCATTGGATATGAAGCCCCGCCGCTTGGTTCCTCGCGCTCTAGCTAACCGGCGAAACCTTCTCGGCTCAAAACACGTCACACTGCATGACATAGCTGAGGTACTAGAGGACACCGTCGATATTACTATTGAAGGCACCTACCAGGGCTTCTGTCGGCTTGTTGAGGGGCAGGACATTCGAGCCGTCGAAGGCATAGTGATCCCCCAGGCACCGGAGCGTACATGGCACGTCGCAGACCGCAAGAGTAAGGACGCCTTCCCACTACAGCAATGGGACATCGTCATCGGCCTAGTGCGGCCCGAACGCCGCAACATCGGCGTACTCCTTCATGAGGGGAGTGACATTGTCGCCGCCCCGGACGGAGTAGCTATCATCCGCCTGCGACCGGAAGCAATAAACAAATACCCAGTCGGATGGTTGCTATCAGCGTTACGAAGCGAAACCAGCCGACTGCAATTGTGGACCGAATCAGGCGGTACCAGCTACGGGAAGTTGAGCCGTGACCAGATCAGGAACCTCATCCTCGCCGAACCCACCCCTGCGCACATCGCAGCCTCAAATAGCGTTGTCCTCAACTGGGCGAAGCACCTGTCATCCGCGCTCATGCTGTGGGAGCAAGTGGGCTCACCGGAGGACCGGCGCGTCATCGTCAATTCAGCCGTGTACGGCCTCGACGAAGATTAACGCGGTCCGTTAGCCACTAGCCCGAAACTTTCACGCAGCGCCTGTTGGTCGTCGTTGTTGAGGCGGAAGCCTCTGTGGTTTCCGATTGTGCCGTGGGGGCATGACAATTTGGCCGAGTCGCTCGGTTCGCCGGTTCCACATGC
>NZ_JAVREH010000097.1:0-6666 GCF_031845305.1 Jatrophihabitans lederbergiae
GACGAGTCGACGGCCCGAGCGCGCGACCACATCCTCACCGCCACCCCGCTCAGCGACGACCTCAAGGCCCAGATCGCAACAGACTCCCGGTCCAGCACCGACGCCGCCCGCAGCGAGTGGCCGCTGCGCGGCATCGCCGAGGACATCTCGGCGCACACCCAGCTGGTGAACGTCGCGACCCTCGTCATCGCCGGCGAGAACGACCCCATCGAGCCGGTGCAGGTGCTACGCCACAACCTGCTCCCCTACCTCTCGCATGCGCAGTTCATGCTGATCCCACGCACCGGGCACCTCATCCCCCTAGAGGCTCCAGCAGAACTGGCCGACGCCATCTCCCACTTCTCGCCGGCCACCTGACCCACGTCCACCGCGCAGCGCGGCCGGTGGAGCAGGACACCGCTCACGACCCCTCCGGCAGTTAGTTGCCCGCAGGGCGTCCTACACCGGCGGCGGCAGTTCCCGCGAGGGTCGTCGCCGCCGCCTTGATTCCCGTCCGGGGCGGCAGTGTGCTGTCGGCGAGGGTCTGTCGCTGGCTCCTCTGCCGAGCAGCGAATGGTGTGGCTAAGCGCAGCCGCCCCGATGCTCCATCTCCTTAGGTTGGCAGGGCGGGAGAACGGGGTCGAGGCCACGGACGTCGCGTGGCCGCTGGCGACGCTTCAATAGCCGGGCGGGCTCCGGAACGGTCTCGAGGTGGTGGAACTCGTCGATCGTGATCGCACTCGACTCGCTGGTCGGGGCGGCAAGTCCTATGCGTTGTGCTGGGCGTCGACGAGCAGGTCCAGGTCGGCGAATGCGCTGGTCAGCAGGGAGGGGTAGCCGTGCGGTGAGCCTGCGAGCCACTCGCGCCGCACCCGGTTGAGCACCCCGATGCCGCAGGCGGCGGCCAGGAAGGCCAGGGCTGGCGGGACGTCGCGTCGTTCGAGCGCGCTGGCCATGACCTCGGTGAGGTGGGCGAGCTTCATGGCGCCCCTCTCACGCAGCTCCGGCGTCCTGGAGATCACGCTGTGCCGGCGCTGCTGCAGGGCGAGGTCGCTCTCGAACAACGGGACCAGGGACAGGAAGGCGTGGCGCAGCACCGCCAGCGGCGCCAGGTCCGGTGCGCTCGCCACCGCATCGACCAGCGCAGTGTCCAGGGCGGCTTGCCCGTCGAAGAGCACCTCCCGCTTGTCCGGGAAGTGGCGGAAGTAGGTGCGCTCGGTGACGCCGGCCAACGTCGCGACCTCGGCGGCCGTCGTCCGGTCGAACCCGCGCTCGGCGTACAGCTGCAGAGCCGCATTCTGTAGACGTTGGCGGACGTTCTTCCTGCTGCCGGCCATGCGGGCAGCGTAACCGACCATCGACAGGCACTGACATTCAGGAGTATTGTCAGTGACTGTCAATCCCAATTCCTGGAGGTTCCATGCACGTCTTCGTGACCGGCGGCACCGGCCAGACCGGTCCTGCCATCATCGCCGAGCTGGTCGGCTCGGGTCACACCGTCACCGGCCTGGCGCGCTCGGACGCGTCGGCGGCCCGGTTACAGGCGCTCGGCGCCACAGCGCTGCCCGGATCCATGGAGGACCTGGACACCCTGACGGCTGGCGCATCGCGATCCGACGGCGTCGTGCACATGGCCAACGGCGGCGACTTCCGCGACCCGCAGAGCATGACCCGGCGCGAGGTCGCCGCGATCCGGGCTCTCGGACAGGGGCTCGTCGGCACCGGCAAGCCCCTGGTCACCACCTCGGGCACCCTGGTGATGCCAGCCGGCCGGGTCAGCACCGAGCAGGACCCGGCCGACCCCACCTCGATCGGCAGCCTGCGCATCCCAGGGGAGCAGGCGTGCCTGAGTTTCACCGAGCGGGGCGTGCGGGCTGTCGTGCTCCGGCTCGCTCCGACCGTGCACGGCCCCCGTGACCACGGGTTCATCCCCATGCTCATCGCCGCGGCCCGCGCGACCGGTGTCTCGGCGTATGTAGAGGACGGGACGAACCGCTGGCCGGCCGTCCACCGGCTCGACGCGGCCGACCTCTACCGGCTCGCCCTGGAGAAGTCCCCCGCCGGCCAGGTCGTGCACGGAGTCGGCGAGGACGCGGTTCCGTTTCTCAGCATCGCCAAAAGGATAGGTGAACAGCTCGGTGTCCCAGTCAGGTCGGTTCCGGCCCAGGACGCCGGCGAGCACTTCGGCAACCCGTTCATGGCTCGGGTGTTCGGCACCGACGCACCCGCGTCCAGCCAGCACACCCAGCAGCTGCTCGGCTGGACACCGGACCACCGCACCCTGCTCGACGACCTCGAGCAGGGCGACTACTTCACCACGCCAGGCTGACCCGCGCCCTCGACCACAGCCGCCACACAGCGAAGGCGCGTGCCACCGGCCTTCCCCCACCAGCAGCCCACAATCAACGACC
The DNA here is from genome assembly GCF_031845305.1 of Jatrophihabitans lederbergiae. Taxonomy (NCBI): domain Bacteria; kingdom Bacillati; phylum Actinomycetota; class Actinomycetes; order Jatrophihabitantales; family Jatrophihabitantaceae; genus Jatrophihabitans; species Jatrophihabitans lederbergiae. The sequence goes on from NZ_JAVREH010000097.1 coordinate 2,391, forward strand.
ACGAGAGAAGGCACGTCATGCCCATCGAGGACCTGCGTCCCAGCATCGACTGGGGCAAGTACCAGACGCTCACGCTCGAGCGGCGCGCCGACGGCGTCCTGCTCATCACCGTCGCTGAACCTGAAGGCCAGCCCGCTGGCACTCTGGTCCGGCGCCACACGGAGATCAGCTCGATCTGGCGCGACTTCGGCGACGACCCGGAGTTGCGCGTCGCCGTCATCACCGGCCGCGGCGACAAGTTCTGGACGGTCGAGGGCACCGACGGCCTCGACGAGATGCTGGCGAACACCGGGAACTACGACCTCACCGTCAACCTGATCCGCGAGGGCCTGGTCAACGCGCACAGCATCGTCAACTGCGACAAGCCGATCGTCTCCGCCATCAACGGCGAAGCCATGGGCTCCGGGCTCGCGACCGCCCTGCTCGCCGACATCAGCGTCGCCGCGACCGACGCCCGGCTGATCGACGGGCACCTTCTGCAGGGGATCGCCGCGGGCGACCACTCGGTGATGATCTGGCCACTGTTGTGTGGGCTGGCAAAGGCTAAGCTCTACCTGCTCGCCTCGCAGGACCTTACCGGCGAGGTCGCCGAACGCATCGGCCTAGTGAGCGTCGCCGTCCCGCCCGGCGACGTCCTCGACACGGCCCTGGGCATCGCGCACCGCATGGCGGCCGGCCCACAGCACGCCGTCCGCTGGACCAAGCGCTCGCTCAACCACTGGCTCCGCACCGCGACCCCCGCCTTTGAGGCCTCCCTCGGCTTCGAAGCGCTCAGCTTCTTCGGGCCCGACCTCGTCGAAGCACTCAAGGCACAGGTCGAAAACCGCTCACCGCGATTCGGTGCACCACTGGCCTGGTAGGCGGATAGGTTGGCCGGGACTGCTGCGTCGGTCGCGGGCGGCCGTCAGGGCAGCGGCGCGGCCAGATCGCTACGCCTTCCCGCGCGGATAGGACTTCGTGCTCGGCGAGGCGTGGCTCGACGCGTCACTGCCCCGCCGACGGTGATCCGCGTTGATGTCGTCACGGGAACGGCAGGCGGAAGGGCGGGACCTCGCGGTCGTCATCGGACCAGACTCGCAGCATCGCCCCCGACGAGATCGTGCACGGTATGCCGGTCGAGTTCGCGCACCAGTCCGTCGACGACGACGCGATCGAGGGCGACCAATGAGTCCTGAACGCTCCGGCCGACCGGGCAGTCCGGATTCGGCCGGTGCACTCCGAGCACGGGGTCGACACCGTGCAGGATCCGCCACACCTGACCCAGGGTGATCGCCGATGCATCCGCCGCGAGCTCCCAGCCCCCATGAACCCCTGGCCGCGAGGCCACCAGCCCGGCCTGGCGCAGCGGCCCCAGCACCCGTCGTACGTGCACGGGGTTGACGTTGGCACTGCGCGACAGCTCGTCGGAGCTGACGGCGTGGCCCTCCGGCACACCGGCCAGGTAGGTCAACACGTGTACGGCGACGGCGAATTGAGTGTTCATGCCACCGGTCATCAGCCCATCTTGCCATATCGCAACCGCGCTGGTTACAGTTTGATTTCGCCATCACTCCTGCTACGAATTGGACCCGCCATGACCATCGCCGTCACCGGAGCCTCCGGAGCGCTCGGCCGAGTCGCCGCAGAGGTCGTCCTGCAGAGCACGGACCCGGCTAACGTCGTTCTGACCACCCGCAACCCGGACTCGCTCGCCGACTTCGCCGCCCACGGCGCGAGCGTCCGACGGGCCGACTTCTCCGACCCGGCGAGCCTTGCGACCGCGTTCGCGGGTGTCGACAAGCTCCTGCTGATCTCCACCGATGCCGGCGGCGCGCGCCTGAACCAGCATCTCGCCGCGATCTCGGCCGCCTCGCAGGCCGGTGTGCGCCACATCGCCTACACCTCGGTCCCCCAGCCGATCTCGGCGAATCCCGCGCTGGTCGTCGCTGACCACGCTGCGACCGAACAGGCGATCAAGGACAGCGGCATGGCGTGGACGATGCTGCGCAACAACCTCTATACGCACATGCAGGTACCCGGCATCGAGCACGCCGCCGCGTCCGGCCAGTGGGTGGCCAACAGCGGTGCTGGAGCTGCGGAGTACGTAACCCGCGAGGACTGCGCAGCGGTCGCCGCAGCGGTACTCACCCAGGACGGTCACGACAACCACGTGTACGACATCACCGGACCGCGGGCGTGGAGCGCAGCCGACCTCGCCGCGCTCGCCGGCGAAATCGGTGACCGAGAGATACAGCTGGTGCAGGTCGACGACGAGGCCTACCGGGACGGCCTAGTAGTTCAGGCAGGGCTCCCGCAGGCCGTCGCCGGACTCCTCACGTCCTTCGGTGCATCGACCCGCGGCGGCTTCCTCGCCGACGTCAGCCCGACCGTCGAGCACCTGACCGGTCGGCCGGCCACCGAACTGGACACTGTCGTCCGCTCGACACTGAATGTCTGACCTCGTCGAGCGGCAGCACGCACGCGTGTATCAGCGGTCTACGAGGAGCTTACTTCGGGTAGCGACCGCGAGCCCATGACGCCGAGGGCGTCGCTGAGCGGTCCCGGCACGAGCTGCCGGCGGCCAGGCCGACAAGGAGCTCGTCACGGTGACCTGCGTGGCCGACCTGCCCAGGTCAGTGGCAACCTGGGCAGGCCTGGCGCAGGCGTCGGTCGGCAGCGGTCCGAGCGCGGCTTGGCCGCCCAGGATGATGACTACTACGGCAATGGATCGCCATGGGAATCCCACTGCTGTTTGGCGTCGCGATCTATACCGTTCCGCCCCGCCCGGCACGCTGGTGGTGCGCGCCACACAGCTCACGATGCTCCGGCACCTGCCACCGATGGCCGGCTACGACCTCGAACCGCCGGTGAAGAACGGCCCCGCCGAGCTGGCCCAACTCGCACAGCTCAAGATCCACACCAACGTCGCGGTCAAAGCGTCTGGAGGCACGGCCCGAACGAGACACTGTGAGTTGAGCTGGCAGGGCTGTCGAAGGGACACGTCAGTCCGACCGCCCGGTCGCGGCCACGGACGCGCCCAAGCCGATCATCGACAGGCCTCCCAAACGCGCGATGGCACGGGCGCGCCCAGGCGTGTTGGACAGCCAGACGCGGGCTCGACCGGCGGCTAACGCCCACGCGGTGTCGGTGACCAACCCCACCGTCAGTGGTACCAGGGCAAGTACCAGCATCTGGCTGCTGACATGACCGGCATCTCGGTTGACGAACTGCGGCAGGATCGCGGCGAAGATGATGAACACCTTGGGATTGGTGACGCCGACCACCACGCCGGTGCGTACCGCGCGCCAGGTGGTCGGTGGCGCGCCAGACGCCGGTGAGGTCAGCGACGAGGCGGCGCTGTGGCGAATAGCCTGCACGCCCAACCACACCAGGTAGGCCGCCCCGGCGAACTTGATCGCTGAGAAGAACAGCTCTGAACGCTGTAGCACAGGGCCTAGGCCGAGTGCGATGCACACGGCGGCGACGTACGAGCCGGCGCTGTTGCCCACGACGCTGGCCAGGACCGTGCGGCGGCCGTAGCTGAGAGCGCGGCCGATGACGAACAGCACGCTGGGCCCAGGGACGACGATGAGCAGCCCACACGCCAGCGCCAACCCGAGGACCTGCGTCAGAGAAACCACAGCCGCAATTATCCACCCTGCGCCGCTATTCGCCCCCAATGACAACGGCGTCAAGCGAGCGCGTGGCCGATAGCTGGCCGATGTTGTCAGGCAGCGAGCCGCTCCTTGCAGCGTGATCTTGATAGACCCCGCCGGGCCCCGCGGCGGGGGCGTTTTCCTCAAGCTGCCGAGCGATAGATAGCTGTGGCCAGGTGTGCGAACGAGCGGACGAGCGGGTTGGCGTCGGCGCTGTTCCAGGCCACGACGAGGCGACTCGGTGGCATGTCGGCCAGCGGAACGGATGTCAAACCGTCGGGTAGCGCGTCAGCGAGGGGAGTCAGCCCGATCGTGCCGTTCCAGAGAACGGCCTGCAGGCACTCGTGGACGGTACGCACCACCGGACCATCCCGCAGCCCACCGGCCGGTACTGTGCCGTTTGAGAGCGTTCCGTCTGAGAGCGTGCCGTTTGGGAGCGTTCCGTCTGAGAGCGTGCCGTTTGGGAGCGTTCCGTCTGAGAGCGTGCCGTCGGAGGGGGTGCGGTGTGAGGGATTGCCGTTCCAGTAGGCGCGCCAGAGGGAATCGGTTCCCTCAGGCAGTTGGAACCACCGCCGATCGGCAAGGTCGCGCAGGTGCAGGGTGTCGCGTCGGGCGAGCGGGTCGTCGGTGCGCAGGACCAC
>NZ_JAVREH010000098.1:0-6315 GCF_031845305.1 Jatrophihabitans lederbergiae
CCCAACCCCGCGTCATCAAAAGAAAGATGCCCAAATGGCACGTCAAACGCGCCCACCACGCCACCTGGCCCCGACCCCAACACCCACCCATCTACCAGATCACAACCCACTAACTGAACGGTATTAGACCTAACCCGGTGCTTTCACGGTGACCGCGTGGTGATCAACTGAAAGGTGCTCCAGGCCAGCAAGAATCAGGGTTGCGAAGACCAGATTTATGCGGAGCTTGGAGCACCTTCGGGGTGAAGAATATCGGGTTGTATCCGCGTGTCCAGACCGACACGGCAGCGGTCAAGATCGTCTCCCGGGCCGGGGCGGTGTCTTTGGTCGAGACCGTTCGGGCGTCGGGCCTGGACCGGGGCCTGTCCCAAGCTCTGGCTCGGTGGCGGAAACCGCTGGCGCGGCATGACCCGGGCAAGATCGTCACCGATTTGGCGATCGCGTTGGCGGTGGGCGGGGACTGTTTGGCCGATGTGGCGGTGTTGCGCGCCGAGCCCGGGGTGTTCGGCCTCGTTGCCTCAGATCCGACCGTGTCCCGGCTGGTCGACGCCCTCGCCGCGGACGCCGACCTGGCCCTGAAAGCGATCGACGCCGCGCGGGCCGCGGCCCGGGCTCGGGTGTGGGCCGCCGCCGGAGAACACGCCCCGCACCACGCCGCGAGCGCCGAGAGCCCGGTGGTCATTGACATCGATGCCACCCTGGTCACCGCGCACTCAGAGAAGGAGAACGCGGCCCCGACGTTCAAGCGCGGATTTGGATTCCACCCGTTGCTGACCTTCGTCGACCACGGGTCCGACGGGACTGGCGAACCGCTTTCAGTCCTGCTGCGCAAGGGAAACGCCGGATCGAACACTGCCGCCGACCACATCGCGGTGCTGCGGCGGGCGTTCGCTCAGCTACCTGGGCACCAGCGTGGCCGCCGGCCCGGCAAGGCCGTGTTGGTCCGCGCCGACGGCGCGGGAGGCACCCACGAGCTGCTGTCGTGGCTGTCCGGGCAGCGGGTGCAGTACTCCGTGGGCTTCAGCCTGCCTGACACCTTCACCACGGAGTTGGCCATGCTCGATAGGGCGAGACTGTGGCAGCCGGCCTACGACGGCGACGGTCAGATCCGAGACGGCGCGTTCGTCGCCGAAGCCACCGGCCTGCTCAACCTTGGGTCCTGGCCGGCCGGGATGCGCGTCATCCTCCGCAAAGAACGACCGCACCCCGGCGCGCAGTTGCGGATCACCGACCATGACGGCAACTCCGGTCACCGCCTTCGCCACCAACACGACCAACGGCCAGCTCGCCGACCTCGAACTGCGCCACCGCAGACGGGCAAGGTGTGAGGACCGCATCCGCATCGCCAAAGACAGCGGCCTGCGCAACCTGCCACTGCACGACTTCAATCAGAACCGGATCTGGCTCGCCATCGTGGCCCTGGCCCTCGAGCTCACCGCCTGGCTGCAACTGCTCGCCTTCACCGACCACCCCGCACGACGGTGGGAACCCAAACGACTGCGCCTGCGGCTGTTCTCGATCGCCGCTCGTATCTCCCACCACGGCGGGGGCCGCCGGCTGCGCCTGTCCGCTCACGCACCTTGGACCCAGCTCCTCGCCGCAGGCCTCGACCGGCTCCGGATCATCCCGGCGCCGACCTGAACACCAGCCCACCTGCACCTACAACCAGAACGCCGACCGGCTGGAACCGGCGCACCGAGCGATCTCGGCCAACCGTCATGCCCTCACAGCACAATCGGAAACCACAGAGGCTGCTGCCTCAAGAACGGTCATCAGCAGGCGCCACACGAAAGATCCGGGCTAGGCTCAACCAGAGTCAACCCGGTGGGAGAGAGCCAATGAACGTTTACCTGTCCGGCCAAGGCGGGTTCGGGGTCGCTGTGGCTGAAGCTGTCGTCGGGCAAGGACACACGATTGTCGGTATCGCCGCGCCGCAGCACCGCAAGAGGCACAGCTACGCAGCGGACGGCGAGAATCCGATGACTTGGGATCGGCTCCGCTCCTGGGCTTATTCGCGCGGCATCGAGTGGACCCCTGCATCCGATCTGCGCGCCCAGCACATCCCGGACAAGACCGACGTCGTCCTGGCCGCTCATTCGCACGCCTTCATCGGACGACGGACTCGTGCCCGCGCCCGCGTAGCAGCCATTGGTTATTATCCGAGTTTGCTGCCCCTGCACCGCAGCCGCGACGCCGTACGATGGACCATCCGAGACGCCGACCGGGTGACTGGCGGCTCGGTCTATCAACTGACCGAATGCACCGATGCAGGAGCCATCGCCGCGGAGGAGCATGTCATCGTCCCGCCGCGTTCGACCGCCGAATCGTTGTGGTGTGAACAACTTGCCCCCTGGGTGTTCGCCTCATCCTGCGGGTGTGGACGACCTCGCCCGCGACGTCCACATCGAGGCCCCGCAGGACGAAGCCCTTGCCTCGTGAAAGCCGGCCATGGGCGTCGCTCCCTTGTTCAAGCCTAAACTGATGGAACTCCCCTGCTCCGTCGCCGTTCGCGGCGACGGAGGGGCCCTGATCGGATTCTGATTTCCTGCCCTTCCGCTCCCTCCGTCGGCGCGGGAAGGCCACGCTCGGATGCCGTATAACCGAGCAATCGCCGGGTATAGTGTTTCTTGGTGGTGGCAGAGGAGAGGGCGCGCGTGACAACGACGGAAGAGGGCTTCGAGCACCGGATTGCACCGTTCCGGACGGAGTTGCTGGCGTACTGCTACCGAATGCTTGGCTCGGCTCACGACGCTGAGGACGTGGTCCAGGACATCTACCTGAGGGCGTGGCGGGCTCGGGAGCAGTACGACGAGACTCGTAGCTCGCTGCGCACTTGGCTTTATCGGATCGCGACGAACGCCTGCCTGACCGCCCTGGATGTTCGCGGTCGCCGACCGCTGCCGTCTGGCATGGTGGCCGCGTCGGACCCGCGTGAGCCGCTCGTGCGTGGAGAGAACGTCGCCTGGCTCCAGCCCTTGCCGGACTCTTTGGTAGACGCGGGCGATCCGGCGAGCGCCGTGATCGACCGCAGCAGCCTGCGCCTGGCGTTCGCCGCCGCCCTTCAGCACCTGTCGGCACGTCAGCGTGGTGCACTGATCCTGCGCGACGTGCTCAGCTTCTCGGCGTCCGAGGCAGCGGAAATTCTTGGAACTACCGCCGTATCGGTGAACAGTTCCCTGCAGCGGGCGCGTACGCGTGTGAAGGAAGTCGGGATCCGCCAGGAACGTCTCAGCGAGCCGTCCGCAGTCGAGCAGCGCGCGTTGATCGACCGCTACATGAAGGCATTTGAGCGCGCTGATGTCGAGGGCCTCAAGCGGCTGCTCACCAAGGACGTGGTCATGGAGATGCCGCCGATGATCAATTGGTTCGCCGGCCGCGGCAACTACGGCCTGTTCATGGAATGGGTTTTCGCGAAGTCCGGAACGGACTGGCGTTTGAAGCCGGTCGGGGCTAACGGTCAGCCCGGTTTCGCCGCCTATCAGCGCGTCGGTGACGGGTACGCGCTGCACACGCTCCAGATCTTGACCGTGACTGGCGAGGGCATCAGCCGGAATTCGGTGTTCCGAGATTCCGAGGTCTTCGCGGTCTTCGGCCTGACCGGCGGACTCGACGCCAACGGAATGGTTAACGCCCGGGGTCGTGCCAGCTAGTTCGAGTCAGCTGAGGGGCACGACGGAATTGCAGGCCGCCCTACGACCCGCCTATCGCGTGACGATCTGGCGGCCACGCACCTGTAGCCAACCTGGAAGGAGTACTCGTTGCATCGGGCAAACTCTTTCGGATGCGTAAATCAGACGCCTTGACGGTTCGTCCATCCGTGGTCAACACCGCCCTCGCAATCCGGGGCCTTGTTGCTCGCGCCGCTATTGCCCGCGGCCACCGTACTTGCGGGACCAGGGAGGTCCCGGTTGAGCCACCACACCATCACACCGCCACTACTCAATTCGAGACAGTTCCGGTGGCCAGAGGGGTCGGCTGCGGCTGCTGCGGGCGCGGACTTCGAAGTACAACGCGCGCCACGGCCGCCCCCGGGATCACGCCGAGCGCGGCCACCGCCAGGATCCACGCCGCGGTCGTTTCCATGGCACCCCCTACGACGTGGGAGTGCGTGCCGGCGCGGCCGATGAGGGTCAGGTATATGGAGCCGAAGACCGCAATGCCAGCGACCTGTCCGAGCTGAACTATGGTGGTCAGCAGGCCGCTGGCATCAGCTGCCTGCGCCATCGGCACGTTCAACAGGGACTGGGTCAGCAGCGGGCTCGTCGACAACCCCATGCCGACACCGTTGAGCATCATGCCCACCCACATCAGCGCCCCGCCGGAACTCCCGTCGTGCATGGCGAGTCCGATTAACCCGTAGGAGAGCGCCGAAAGCGCGAGGCCCGAAGGCGCAAGTACCGAATGCAGCCGCTCGGGGAGCTTGCGCCAGTAGAAACCGGCCAGTCCGAAGGTAATGGACATGGGAAGGTAGGTCAATCCGGCGCGTAGGGCGCTTTCCCCCAGCCCCGACTGCAGGTGCAAGGTGAAAACGAACAGGAAGCCGCCGTAGGTCAGCTGGACGCACACCAGGGTGATCATCCCTGCCGCGATACCAGGCGCGTGCAGAACGGCGAAGTTGAGCAACGGGTCTCCGCCTCGGGCCGCAGTCTTGCGCTCGAGCTGGGCGAATACGACCGCCAGCACGATCCCCGCTGCGATACATACAAACGTCCAGGCCGGCCAGCCGAGCTGGCGTCCGAGAACCGCGGGAAGCACCATCAGAAACACTGCGGGCACCGCAACGGCCAGTCCGTATAGATCGAGACGCCGGCGTCCGGTCGGCGCGTCCTTCGGGAGCAGCCGCGGTAACAAGGCGATCAGCACCACCCCGATGGGCACGTTGACGATGAACACCGGGCGCCAGCTTTCGCCGAACAGGTTCGCGTTGACAATGACGCCGCCGAGGACCAGGCCGGCCACCGCACCGGTGGAGAGGACCGCGCCGTAAGCGGAGAGCGCCTGAGCCCGCGCTTTGCCCGCGAACTGCATTTGAATGACACTCATGATCTGCGGCACCATGACGGCCGCGCCGGCGCCTTGAGCAAAGCGGAAAACCACCAGGGTGGTCACGTTGGGCGCCAGCGCGCAGGCTGCGGACATGACGGTGAACGCGACCACTCCCAGCAGGTACATCCGGCGCCGTCCGTATAGGTCACCCAGCCGGGCGCCGGTGATCAGCAGCATCGCGTAGGAAATCATGTAGCCACCGACGACCAACTGCAGGGACGCCCCAGAGGCGTGGAACTGGGTGCCAATCGAAGGCATCGCCACGTTTACGATGAACACGTCGACCAGACCCATGAACTGTCCGAGCAGCAGCAGCGCCAGCATTATCCACCGCCGGCTGACCTCTGCAGCGGGTGCTGCAGTCGCAGGCGAGGCCGACCCTGTCGAGGTCATGGTTCTCTCCGTTCAGTTGCTCCGCCCCCGGGCAACGCGCGGCTCCGCGGCCAGCCGAGGCTCGGTCATACATACCGGCCGGGGCCGCGGAACTCATCGGTCGCGCGACGGGCACTGTGGGAGCTGAACCGTCCGATCGGCAGCAAGGACGGCTTTTACGAAGAAGCCCAGTCGTCGTGCCGAACCTAGGCTCGGCGAGCAGAGCGTTCAATCGCCTTGGATTCAGGCGAACGGCGCCGCTCGCTGCCATCGGTGAAGCAATGGCTACGACCCAAACTGTGAACGGAGTGAACAGAGTGATCTACGAGCTGCGCGAGTATACTGTGGTTCCCGGCCGCCTTCCGGCTCTGATACGCAGGTTCAACGAGCACGGACTGAAGGGAATGTCCAAGCATGGGATGGAGGTTGTCTTCATCTCGCTGACCGAATTCGGCACGAACACCCTGAACGAAATTGTCTACGTGCTGCGGTTCGACTCCTACGATGACCTCGAACGCAAGTGGAAGGCCTTCTTTGCCGACCCGGAATGGATCGAGGCCAAGAGGGTCAGCCAGGTCGATGGCCCCATCGTAGCCTCCCTGCGGCGGCGGATCCTCTCCGCGACGCCGTTCGAGTAATGTCGGCATCGATCGTTTCGGTTCAGCCCTATCCAGCCTAGTCGGCCTGCAGCTGTCGCGCGCAGCCCTTCGCCGTAGCTGTTGACGCATCGGGCTTCCCATTGGGAACCGAGCCGGATATTCGTCGGCGCGCTAACCCGGGGCTTTCATGGTGGCGGCGTGCCGGTGAACTGAAAAGTGCTCCAGGTCAACGATGATCGAGGTTCTTGAGGCCAGATCGTCGTCAACAAGGAGCACCTTCAGGGTGAAGAATATCGGT
>NZ_JAVREH010000099.1:0-5690 GCF_031845305.1 Jatrophihabitans lederbergiae
GCACGTGGAACCGGCGCACCGAGCGACCTCGGCCAAACTGTCCTGCCCGCACGGCACAATCGGAAACCACAGAGGCTGCCGCCCCAAGAACGACGATCAACAGGCGCCGCGTGAAAGTTTCGGGCTAACTGAATCCGGGTGGCGTGGACCGGGAGCTGATTGATAGCAGGGGATAACTCGTCAGGTGAGTGCGGGCACCGGCGTGGCTGCCGAGGACCGCTGGGCGGTGGTGGGCGAGGTGAACGGGCAGGCGTGCAGGTCGATGTGGCGCTGGTATTCCTCGCGAAAGTACTTGATGGAGGAGGTGACAGGGCTGGTCGCTCCGTCGCCGAGGGCGCAGAACGCGCGGCCGAGGATGTTGTCGGACAGATCCAGCAGCGTTTCGAGGTCCTCAGCGGTGCCCGCGCCGTTTTCCAGGCGTTCGTAGATGCCGATGTACCAGTAGGTCCCTTCCCGGCAGGGGGTGCACTTGCCGCAGGACTCGTGGGCGTAGAACTGGCTCCACTTCTGCACAGCCCGTACGACGCAGTCGGACTCGTCGAAGAGCATGATCGCCGAGGTGCCGTTCATGGAGCCGGCCTTGGCTACGTCGTCGAAGTCCAGCGGGACGTCGAGGTGCTCAGGCGTGAACAGCGGGGTCGATGACCCGCCCGGGGTCCAGAATTTCAGGTCTTGCCCACGGCTCATGCCGCCGGCCAGATCCAGTAGCTCCCGCAGGCTGGTTCCCATGGGTGCTTCGTACTGCCCGGGGTTAGCGATGCGCCCGGACAGGGAGTAGATGGAGGTGCCGGGTGAACCGGGGGTGCCGATGCCGTTGAACCACGCCGCACCGCCGCGCACGATGTAGGGCACGCAGGCCAGCGTGCCGACGTTGTTCACCACGGTCGGAGCGTCATAGAGCCCGTTGGTCGCCGGGAACGGTGGTTTCAGGCGCGGCTGGCCTCGTTTGCCTTCCAAGGAGTCCAGCAACGCGGTCTCTTCTCCACAGATGTAGGCACCGGCACCAGCGTGGACCGTGATGACGCAGTTCAGGCCGCTGCCCAGGATGTTGGTGCCCAGGTAACCCTTGGCATGTGCTTGTTCGATCGCGGCGCTGACCCGGCGGATCGCGTGGACGGCTTCGCCACGGATGTAGATGAACGCCTGCTCAGCCCGGACGGCGTAACAGGCGATGATGATGCCCTCGATGAGCGAATGCGGGTCGGTCATCATCAACGGCAGGTCGCGGCAGGTCCCCGGCTCACCCTCGTCACCGTTGACCACGACGTAGTGCGGGCGCCCGTCGTCGCGGGGAATGAACTGCCACTTCATACCAGTCGGGAACCCGGCACCACCACGCCCCCGCAGGTTTGATTGCTTCACCATCGCGATCAGCTCATCCGGGGCCAGCATCAGGGCTGCACGAAGCCCGGTGTAGCCATCGAGAGCTTCGTAATTGTCGATCATCCACGGGGCGTCAGCGGTGAACCGCTGCGTCAGCATCGGCATCAACGGCACGTCAGTGGCTCCTTGGGCAGTGGGGATCCGGTGCCTCCAACGCAAGGGCATCCGGTGGACGGTCGAGGTGGGTCAGGATTTGGCGACGGTAAGCAGGACGACGCTGTCCTCGGTGGCGTGCAGCGAATGCCGGGTGTCGGGGATGGTGAGAAGCTCACCTTCCGCGCAGTCCCAGGAGATGGTGCCGGCGGTGAGGCGGACGCGGCCGTGCAGTACCTGCAGCGTCGCCTCACCGGGGTTTTCGTGCTCGTGCAGGTCCTGCCCCGCCAGCATGGCGATCAGCGTCTGGCGCAGGACATGCTCATGCCCTCCGTAGACGGTGTGGGCGCTGCGACCGCTCGGGGTGGCCGCGGCGGCCGCGAGATGCTCGCGGGCCAGGGCGGTGAGCGACACTTTTTGCACTGGGTGCTCCTGACGTGGGATGGGCGGGGATGCCGGCGGTGGTCAAGGTTCAGATGGGTTGGCGGTAGCCGAAGAACTCGTGGTCTTGGTTGTAGCCACCGAATCCGGAGCCGATATCGGCGAAGTCGACCACGAACTCCACACCGCTGACCCATTTCACTTGTTTGAAGCCGAGCTCGATCTCGTTGCGCAGCCGCACCGGCGCGCCGTGGCCGAAGGTCAGCGGTGCCCCGTTCATGTCGTAGGCCAGCATCGCCAGCTGGCTGCGCATATGTTGGATCGGGTGGGCGTCGTAGTAGATGCCACCGTCAGCGCCTTCCCCCAGGGAGTAGAACACCACCCACTTGACCTCCGGGTCGGCTCCGACGAGGTCCAGGATCGTGGACATCGACACCCCGCCCCACTTCGCGATGCCCGACCAGCCCTGAATGCAGAAGTGCTGGGTGATCTGCTCATGGCCCGGTAATGCCCGCAACTCATCCAGCGACAGCTGCACTGGGTGGGCGACCAGACCGCCGATCCGGAGCTGATAGTCGGCGAACCCACCGTTGGCCAGGGCCTGGTATTCGGCAGAGTCGGGATAGCGGCCGTTGTGCCAGAAGTAGGGGGAGATGTCTTTCTCGGTGTACTCGCCGGGGGTGACGTCAACGTGCTCGAACAACCGCTGCGCCGGCCCGATCAGGGCGTAGCCCACGCGACGGATCAGCCCGGGATGGCGCAACGTCAGCGGTGTGGCGCCCACCCAGGCAATGATGACCACGCTCAGCCAGGCGGCGAAGATCCAGAGCCCAAGCCAGCTGTCATCGTTGCGCCCGGAATCGAGGTGGTTGAGGTTGACCAGGATGCCGGTGGTGGCGACCAGGCTGACGTGGATGACGATAAAGAGCAGGAACCAGGCGAAGACCAGGAAGTGGATCGAGCGGGCCAGTTGGATGCTGAACACCCGGCTGATCGGTTTGAAGCGGGTCGAGAGTGCCGGTGACATGCCCAGGCCGGTGAGCAAGGCCAGTGGGGCGGCGATGAAGACGGTGATGAAGTAGGTAAGTTGCTGGGCGCCGTTGTAGGCGACCCACCCGCTGTCGACCGGCCAGTTCAGCGACAGGTACTGGATCGCCACCGACACCGCGTTCGGGAACACCGTCCAACTCGTCGGGACCAGACGCTTCCACTGCTCAGTGCTGAACAGCAGAATGTAGAACACAATGCCGTTGAGCAGCCAGAGGACGTTGATACCCAGATGCCACCAGCGGGCAAGGCCGATGGAGTGCCGGATACCGGGCAGACCCACCTGGGCGGGCAGGCTGATGGAGTCCTGCTTGGCGGTCCACAGCGGATCAGCCGGAACCGGTTTCTGGATACGGAACCAGTCCCGACCCGGGGTGCAGTGCCGCGTCCAGTACAGCCGGGGGTGATCGGACAGGATCTGCAGCCCAGAGCGCAGGATGAAAATCATGAAGAACACGTTGAGGAAGTGCTGCCACCGCGCCCACACCGGAATACCCAGATACTGCCCACGGTCAGCGCGCAGGTCCGTGCCCGGGTAGCGCAGCAGGAACCGCTGCACCGGCGCCTCGTTACGCAGCCCCTTGGCCACCGCCACCGCGACTAGCAGGACCGCGAATCCGATCGGCAGCAGCCACAGCAGGTTGAACCATCTGCTGCCGATCCGGACCCGGGGAGCGACCCCGGTCGCAGCCGGCACCGACCCGGCCCACGTCGCGGTGTCGACCACCGCCTCACCCCGGGTCAGACCCTCGCGGAACTGCAGCGGTACCCGAGCTGACGCCCCCGAGGCAGGGGCTACTCCGTCGATGTGGTTGCTCGCCGGCTTGTCGGCCATGCCAGGTTGCTCCTGTTCATCGGTCATCCCAGCAACCGCAGAAACAGCGAGCCTCTCGACCGCTCGAAGGCCGGGAGCCAACAGACCCCGATCAGCGTCGGCTCGATACCAACAAGTCGGGGACAAGAACCTTCCCCGATGGTCCTGGTCATCTGAACCGCCTCCCTCAAGGCCTCGGCCCCCCGGCCACCCGCTAAGCGCAACCAAGCGCGTCTCGGCGCCCACAACAACGGACCGGCGCGGAGCCCGCTTCGATCAAACCGTACGTCGTGTCGATCATGCGGCGCGACCACCGTCCCGTTACTTCCAAGCCTGATGACGAGCTGCCCAGTTCAAAGGCACCAACCCCGTACTGTCCGGGGCGTTCGGGCTGGCGATTGTGGGGTCGTGGGCTGACCTGGGTCAGCGAGGGCGGCTGCGGTCACTTCTCGCCCTCATCGGGTGCGGCGTGCACGACCAAGACAGGGCAGGTGGCGTGTTCGGCGCAGTAGGCGCTGGTGGAGCCGATCAGCAGGCCCACAAAGCCGCCATGCCCGCGGCTGCCCACGATAAGCATCAGCGCGTCGAAGTCGGTGCTGACGTCCAAGAGCACCTGCGCGGGGTTGCCCTGCAGTGTGGCGCGGTGAAGACCGGCGGGTGGGGTGTGTGCGAACGCGGCGCTCAACGCCTGGTCCAAGATCGTGGTGGCCACGGCCTCCGGCGCGTCGGCCATCTCCATCCCGACGCCCCCACCCATGCCGATGCCGGCGCCCGCGCCTGTGGGGTACTGCCAGGTAGTGATCGCCTGGATCTGGGCGTTCATGCTCGGCGCGAGACAGGCGGCCCAGCGCAGCGCCGCGATCGAGGACGGGGAGCCGTCGACGCCGACGACAACGCGGGCCTGCGTGCTGCCTGCGTTGGTGCTTACATCTGTTTCCGGTGTGCTCATGTGCGTTTCTTGTCTGGTGGTTCTGGATACCCGTTCAGCCGCGCCGTCGTGCCCGGCGCAGTAGATACCGGCGGGGGTGGGGCGAGGAAATCAGCCAGCCTGTTGCCATCGAGCAGGCGCGGCCCCAACTCGGCGCCGTGCCAACATGCCCGAGCTGATGGGGACGGTGCCGGGATGAGTACGATAAATCTTCCCAGATCACCTCCCAAGGAAGTGGAACATCGCCGGTGCCGCAGAGCCGACCGGGTCCGCCGCTGAAAGCCTCGGCTGCGCTCAGTCTGGTGGTCTCAACGCCCAAGCCTGGCCGAAGGCTTCCCCTACCAGCAAGGGACGGGTCGCAACGAGTATGAAACCAAACGCAAGTTGCCTCGGGCAGTTCAGCGTGACTACGAGCAGGACCCGGGTCGCCGGATCTGGGCCATCACGAGCAGACGCCCATGTTGCGCGGGACCACTGTTCCTACGCGGCGGACGCACGGTCGGTTCACACGCACGAACGGGGTGCTCAGCTGGCCCAATGTCCACCGGGGCCGGACAAGGGAGCCAGTGCGCATCGTGTCCCCAGGTTCAGTCGGTGCTGGCGGGGACTACGGCGGCCGGGCAGGAGGCGTGGTGCAGGACGCCCTGGCTGACTGAGCCAAGCAGCGTTCCGGTCCAGGCGTGCTGACCATGGCTGCCCACGATGAGCAGGTCCTGGTTCAGCGATTCGCTGATCAGGCCTGCGGTGGGGTGATCCCTGATCACTGCGCTGTGCACGATCACTTCGGGGAATTTTTCCTGCCATCCGGCCAGTGCTTCTGACAGCCACGCCTCTGCTCGCGCCGGTTCGTGCGGCTCTGATCGCCACATCATCGAGGCGAGCAGATCAGGGTGCCAGCAGAAGATGGCGCGCAGCGATGGGGACCTGACCCCGAGTAGTGGACACGCTCAATCCCTGCTTCGGTGGGGTGGAAGCGAGATGATCCACTCATGGCGAGGAAGAACTACTCCGAGGAGTTTCGCCGCGACGCTGTCGAGTTGTATC
>NZ_JAVREH010000100.1:0-5519 GCF_031845305.1 Jatrophihabitans lederbergiae
TGATGAACTCGCCACGCTGCAACTCGGCCCAAAACACCTGCACGTTCTCCGTGATCATGTGATTAGCGAACCGCATGGTCAACACCTCCACTCAGTCAGGTGTTGCGATCACCGCGAGAACCCAAGGGTCCGCTTACGGCCCCACATCGACGCATGCGCCGATGATGACGGCGCCGACTTCTGAGCCATTGGTGTCGGTGGGAGTGGGATGCGGCGCTTCCAATGGCCGTTCTACCGCCGCGGGGGACGGCTTCAACGCCCAACGTCGCGCTCAGTGTCGATCTGCTCTTTGCGGACGGTCCCCGCCACCTGTTGCTCCTCGGTGACGGTCTCGCTGCTCAGCTTGACGCGTTCGACCAGGACGGTCTCCTTCTGCACCACAGGGCGCTGCTCATGCAGAGTCACCTCGTGCTCAGCTCCGGTCATCTCGGCGCCGGACAGGGCCTGGTCCCGGTTCGCCTCGGGTGATCGGCTCGCGTTCCACTCGCACTTCCTCACGCGAGACTGGCACGGTCTGGGTGACGTTCTCGGTTCCGCACTCTGGCTGCGACTGAGAGGGCGCGCTACGGTTTCCGCAGGCCGCCACCTGTTCCTGACGGAAATGGTCGGGGTTGCCTCAGACCAGGAGGAGACCCTATGACGTCGTTGACGGAGACTGAGGCTGTGCGCAGCCGACTGGTTTCCCGGACGTGGGTGCAGGTCACCGCGCTGGTTCTGCTGTTCGGCCTGGCCATTCTGGGTTTTCTGGGTTACCGCGCGTACACCGCGGACCCGCCGATCGCTGCGCAGGTCCGCACGTCCAGCGGTCAGGTTGTCTACACCAGGTCTGACGTGATCGCCGGGCAGAAGCTGTTTCTGCGGCACGGCCTCATGGAGTACGGCTCCATCTTCGGTCACGGTGCTTACCTCGGCCCGGACTTCACCGCCGATTACCTGCACCGTGCTGCGTTGATCGCGACGCGGGAGTACGGCGGCGGGGCGTCCAGTTCCGCCCGCGACAAGGTCGTCGCGGACTTCAAGACGAACCGCTACGACGCGAAGGCCGACACGGTCACGGTCACCGATGCTCAGGCCAGGGCTTTCACCGAGATAGTCGCGCACTACACCGAGTACTTCGGTCCGCAGAGCGCCAAGAATGGACTGTTGCCGGAGGCGATTACTGACCCGGTCCAGGTCAAGCAGCTCACGGCGTATTTCGCCTGGTCGGCGTGGGCGGGCTCGACGTTGCGGCCGGACAAGAACTACTCCTACACCAACAACTGGCCGCCGGAGTCGCTTGTCGGCAACACTGTGACCCCCGACGTCGTCGTGTGGAGCGTGCTGTCGCTGATCGTGCTGCTCGCCGGCATCGGGGCTCTGTTCGCGGCGTTCGGCCGCTGGGGGGAGCGCCTCGGTTGGCGTGGCCGGCAGGCCGACACCATCTCCTTCCGCCCGCCCGGCGACGTCGCCGTGACCCCGACCCAGCGCGCCTGCGCCTACTTCTTCCTCGTCGTCGGGCTGCTGTTCGTCATCCAGACCCTTGTCGGGGCGGCAAGTGAGCACTACCGTGCTGACCTGACAGGCTTCTTCGGCTTCGACCTGGGCCGGTGGCTGCCGTACAACTTGGTCCGCACCTGGCACGTCCAGCTGTCGATATTTTGGACCGCGACGTCGTTCCTGGCGACCGGGCTGTTTCTGGCACCGATCATCTCCGGACGGGAGCCGCGCCGGCAATCCTGGCTCGCCTACGGACTGCTCGGAGCGCTCGCTGTCGTGGTGTTCGGCAGCCTGATCGGTGAAGGCCTGGACATCCACGGCTGGCTGTCACCGGCACTGCACGCCTTCGGGATGCAGGGTTGGGAGTACCTGGACCTGGGCCGGGTCTGGCAGGTGCTGCTGACCGCGGGCTTGTTCTTCTGGGCGTTCATGCTGTTCCGCGGGTTGCGGGGGGCGCTCAAGCGCACCTCCCGGGTCAATCTGCCATGGCTCTTTTTCTATACCGGGCTCGCGATCCCGGCGTTCTACGCCGTCGGGCTGCTGACCAGTTCCGAGTCCACCTACACGGTCGCGGACTTCTGGCGGTTCATGGTGGTGCACCTGTGGGTCGAGGACTTCCTGGAGATCTTCACGACCGTGCTGGTCGCCTACCTGTTCGTGATGCTGGGCGTCATCCGACCGAAGATCGCGATGACGATCATCTACCTTGACATCATCCTGTACTCGATCGGCGGCGTCGTCGGGACGATGCACCACTTGTATTTCTCAGGCACCGCGGCCGAGACGATGGCGCTCGGAGCGTTCTTCTCGGCCGCCGAGGTGCTGCCGCTCACCTTCCTCACCGTCGAAGCCTGGTCCTTCCTGCAGCTCGGGTCACGTCAGGAGTCGTCGTCATCGACGCCGTTCCCGCACCGTTGGGCGGTGATGTTCCTAGTGGCGGTCGGATTCTGGAACTTCCTCGGCGCCGGCATCTTCGGTTTCCTGGTCAACCTGCCGGTGGTGTCCTACTACGAGATCGGCACAGCCCTGACCGCCAACCATGCGCACGCGGCGATGATGGGCGTCTACGGCATGCTGGCCATCGGGCTGGCGCTCTTCTGCCTCCGCTACCTCATCCCGCCGGAGCGCTGGTCAGACCGACTCGCGAAGATCTCGTTCTGGTCGTGCAATATTGGGCTGGCCTGGATGTGCTTCGCCACGCTGCTCCCGCTCGGGATCGTCCAGCTGTACAAGTCCGTCGGCGACGGGTACTTCGCCGCCCGTCAGCTCAAGTTCATCACCAACCCCAGCAACAGCCTCCTGGAGTGGCTGCGGCTCCCCGGTGACGTGCTCTTCATCGTCGGCGGCGCCGTACCGTTCCTGTGGATCTGCTGGCTCGGCGTGCGCTACCGCACCAGCAACGAAATCATGGTCGAGCCGCACGACGTGCTGTTCACCGACATCGGTGAACCCGCCGAGGCCGCCACCGCCGGCGGTGCGGGGCTGGCCCGCCGCCCAGGCAGCACACCGTGACCGTCGCCCCCGAGGCCCTGCTCTTCATTGGGTACGCCAGCCTCCTGCTCGGGTGCGGGTGCGCCCTGGACCGACTGGCGCGGCACAGCAGTGCGCGGGCGGACCGCTACCGCACAGCCGGGTTCCACTACCACCCGCAGCACGACGCGTGGGTGTGCCCGCAGGACCAGATGCTCTGGCCGACCGGCTTCGACGAACGACAGCAGCTCATGCGCTACCGGGCCAAGGCGTCGGTGTGCAATGCCTGCCCGGTCAAGACCGCCTGCACCAGCTCGCCGCACGGCCGCGAGGTCACCCGCCCAATCCAGCCGTGGCCGCACTCGGAGGCCGCGCGGTTCCACCGTGGGCTCGTCCTCGTCCTCATCGCGCTGGCGGCGCTGCTGCTGACAGTCACTGCCCTACGGCACCACCAGCCCGGCGACCTCGTGGTCCTTGCCGTTCCGCTCGTGGTCTGCGCGATCCTCGCACAGCGGTTCACCGAACACTTCCGCCGCACGCCTACCGGCTTTCCCGCCGCTACCCCAGCGACCGGGCTGCGTGTCACGCCAGTGAGCCGCACACGCTGGGCCGCTGACCACCGGGAGCCCCGGTGACGGCCCTGGTCGTGGTGCTGGTCGTGTTGCTTGCTGCGGCTGCTCTCACACTGCTGAGCAGCCGGGTGCTGCGGGAGTACCAGCGCGGCGTCGTCTTCCGGCTGGGGCGGCTCCGGCCGCTAGCAGGTCCCGGACTGGTGTTCCTGCTCCCGATGGTCGACAGGCTGATCCGCGTCGACCTGCGCACCGTGACGCTCACCATCCCGCCGCAAGAGGTCATCACCCGCGACAACGTCCCGGCCCGGGTCAACGCCGTCGCGTACTTCCGGGTGGTCGACCCGGCCCGCGCCATTACCGAGGTAGAAGCGTATCCGGTCGCGACCTCACAGATTGCTCAGACGACGCTGCGGTCGGTGCTCGGCCGGGCAGACCTGGATACGCTGCTGTCCGAGCGCGACGAGCTCAACGACAGCTTGCGCCGCATTATTGACGAGCAGACCGAACCCTGGGGTATCAAGGTCACTACCGTTGAGATCAAGGACGTGGAAATTCCCGAGGCGATGCAGCGGGCCATGGCCAGAGGCGCAGAAGCCGAACGCGAGCGGCGAGCGAAGATCATCTCGGCCGAGGGAGAGTTCCAGGCGTCACAGAAACTCCTAGAGGCCTCGCAGGTGCTAAGCCGCAACCCAGCCGCGATGCAGCTGCGCTACCAGCAGACCCTGGTAGAGCTCGGCGGCGAGAAGTCCACAATCGTCTTTCCGCTGCCGCTCGATCTCATTGCACCGTTCCTGACCAGCACCCGGCCGCACCCGCAGGACAGCAGCGAGACGCCGAACTGAGCCGAGCAGCGAGTGGGTCGACCGGCTCGCCGTGGCCCACCACGCCGGCCGGCTGCAGCCCGAACTGGTCCGGATCGGGCCACCGACCGAGACTGACCAACAACCATCAAGGGGGTTCATTTTCGTCGGCACCGGGGGGTTCATTGGACCGGCGTTGACATGTTGACATGTTGACGTACTGCTGGTGGCCGGTCCTGTCGAGCACGACGTTGCCATGGACCAGTGTGGGTCATTTCCAGCACTCAGCCCGCTCGTAAGCATGGATACCGTCCTTGGATTCGGCCCTATGCGCAGGGCGGCGCGCTGCTTGTTCTGCGCACCAGGGCTCTGGTCGGCACATGTAGCGCTCGCATCCTGCGCTGTGCCAACTCGGTCGGTGAACTAGCCCACGAGCACGTCGTTCGGACGTGTCGAGACCTACGGCTCTATGGCTTTGGTGCGCTCGGGACGAGCATCGACCAACGAAGGCATCTGACAAGGAGGTTGCAATGACTCTTGGAGAGAACGCTGTTGTGGTAGGCGTCGATGGCTCAGCGGCTGACGAATTGGCGTTGAGGTTGGCTGTAGCCGAGGCTGGTGCCCGCAACGCTGAGCTACGGGTGGTGTGCGCCTATCAGTGGCTGGTCTCCTCCGATCCGGTAGCTACCGACGAGCTTTACGCAGACAAGCAGCACTCGCAACGATTCGCCGAAGAGGCCCTCACTAACGCTCTGGCGCGTACTGCTGGTATCGACCCGGCCGTGGTCGCGCGACGGGCCGCGATCGATGGTAACGCCGTTGAGGTCCTCGTCGAGGAAGCGGCCCGAGCGTCGCTGCTTGTCCTCGGGTCACGCCAACTGGGCACGCTGGGCTCCTACCTGCTGGGCTCGGTGAGCGCCGCGGTGGCCGCTCGCGCGGTCCGACCGGTCGTCGTCATACGCGGTCCGTCCGGCCAGCCTGCTGAGAATCCGAGCGTCGTGGTCGGAGTCGACGGCAGCCACGCCAGCCAGCCGTTGCTCGACTTCGGCTTCGACTATGCCAGCCGGCACCGCACATGGGCCTTCGCCCCGAAAAGTGGACACGCGATTTGATTGTTATGCGGCCGGTCGTAGCGTAGCCGCGGTGGTGGTGTTCTCGTAGGTGATCGGGCTGCGGTAGCCGCAGGCGGAGTGCCGGCGGC
>NZ_JAVREH010000101.1:0-5453 GCF_031845305.1 Jatrophihabitans lederbergiae
GAACGCACCTACAACCAGAAAGCCACCGGCCAGTGGACCCGGCGCACCGAGTGACCTCGGCCCAACAGTCATGCCCTTACGGCACAATCAGAAACCACAAAGGCTGCCGCCTCAAGAACGCCGATCAACAAGCACTGCGTGAAAGTTTCGGGCTAACGCGCGAGCAAGGTCGGCTAGGCGATCGAGAGCTTCATCAAACGCTGGCCCAAGGTCAACGTCGGCAAGCTGGTCGGTCAGCATGCGGCGGGTGCGAATCTCAGCGCTCATGCCTACCTCCTGGGCCGGTCACAGGAATTTAGGTCGCGCGTCGTGGAGGTCAACGCCGTGTCCGAGCCCGACGCCCAGCGCCAGCAGGATGGTGACGGCGAGAATGACGGTCGTGACGACCTCGAAGTAAACGATGCTTTTGGCGGCCAGCCGGCTCGTCGATCTGGCCGATCCGGTTTGTGCGATGGACACCACGATGAGCGGGAACAGCAACGGGATGATGACCATCTCGACCAGGCGGATAAACGCCGTGCCGATGACTTTGAGGTTCTCGCTCAACGTCGGTGCCGCGAACCCGAGGATGAGCCCAATAATAATTCCGGCGACTACCTGGACCCAAAGGTGCGGGATGTAGCGACGGGGTGTGCTGCGGACGGGCTCGTCCGCCGTGGTGCTCGTTGAGACAGCCATGCTGGCACCTTTCGCCTGGTGGGAGCGGTCTGCGCTCGGTTACTCGGTGTTGAGCTGGGTTGGGATGATCGGTATCGGTATCGGTATCGGTAACGGTAACGGCGTACGGCGTTGTGCGGACGCGACAATCTCGATTTCGACGCGGGCGTTGAACGGCAGCGCGTCGACCGCGACACAGGATCGGGCCGGTCGCGGTTCGGGCATCACGGCGGCATAGGCCCGGTTGAGTGCCTGCAGGTCTGCGATGTCGGCGAGGAATACGGTGACCTTGACCGCGTGGGTGAGATCCAGGTCGAACGCGGTCAGCTCGGCTTCGGCGTTGCGCAGCGCCTGGGTTGCTTCGGCTTCCACGCCGCCGGTAACGAATTCGCCGTTACGTACGCCGAGACGGCCGGATACGAAGACAAGGTCGCCTGCAGCGACGGCCGGAGTGTAGGGGTGCGGGGCCTGTGCGTACGTCAACTCTGAAGTCATGGTGTTCCTTGTTCTCTCGGAGTTCTAGTCGGCGTCCGGCTGCGCCGGACGCTGGTGGTCGCCGCCCTCCAGAAAGTCGGGCAGCGTGTCCAGCGAGGGGTGCTCGGCCAGCGGCGGGTTCTCCGGGTCGATCGGCATGCCGACGCGGTTGTGCCACCACACGTCCATACCGACACCACCCGCACCGGGAATGTCGTGTCGTGAGCCGGCAACGAACAGCACCTTCTCCGGTGGCAGGCTCAGCGCGTCGAGAGCCCGCCGATACGGCTCCGGGCGCGGCTTGTAAGCCCCCGCTGTCTCGGCGGTCACGACGACCTCGAACGGTATTTGCACGAGGTCGGCGGCTCGGCGGCCAAGCGTGTCAGAGCAGTTGGTCACGACCCCGATTCGGGCCGAAGCCGCAACCGCGTTCAGCACCGTCGGCGCCTCCGGCCACGGCCGCAACTCGCCCCACCGCCGAGACAGCTGTTGCGCAAGTGTCAGTGGCAGACCTTGTTCCGCGGCCGCCTTGGCCACCAGGGACTCGTAAGGCACGTACGGTCCGGCGCCGTAGGTCAGTCGCAGATACTGCTCACGCCACCGCAACCCCGCACCCGGGTCACCGGCGACGTCGTTCCATAGCGTCCAGGAGTCGATGACGGCGGTCAGCAGGTCGAACAGGACAGCGTCGTACCGCTTGGAGCTGCGGACGATCGATACAACGGTGGTGTTGCTCATCGTGTCTGTGCGCCTGCGAGCAGGGACAGGAACCTGTCTACGCCGACGTTGCCGCCGGACAGGATCACGCCGACCCGGCGTCCGCGGAACCGGTCAGGATGGGTCAGGACGGCGGTGAGCGCGCTGACACCGGAGGGCTCGACCACGACCTTGAGCCGTTCGAACATGAACCGCATCGCGTCGACGAGGTCGTCGTCCTCAACGAGCAGGACGTCGTCTACCTGGCGTCGATTGACCTCGAACGTGAGCCTGCCCGGGATCTCAACCTGCTGCCCATCGGCGATGGTATGAGGAACCGGGATCCGTACCCGCTCACCAGCGGTCAGCGAACGTTTGGTGTCGTCCCCGGCGGCGGGTTCGGCGCCGATGAGTTCCACGCCGGGCAACAACGCGCGGGCGGCGGTCCCGCAACCGGCCATCAGGGCGCCGCCGCTCATCGGCACGACTAGCACATCCAGCTCGCCGACATCCTCGAGGAGTTCCAGGGCGGCGGTCCCCTGCCCGGCCATCACCAGCGGATCGTCATAGGCCGGTATCGGGACCAGGCCGCGATCAGTCGCGAGCTCACCGGCGAGCGCCTCGCGGTCCTCGCTGTAGCGGTCGTAGGTGACGACGCTCGCGCCGTACCCCTCCGTCGCCGCACGTTTGGTGGCAGGTGAATCCGTTGGCATGAGGACGGTCGCTGTCGTCCCCAATAACGAAGCGGCGAGCGCGACAGCCTGCGCGTGATTACCCGAGGACCACGTGCACACGCCTCGGGCGAGTTGCTCCGGCGTCAGTGACGCGATCTTGTTGTAGGCCCCACGGAACTTGAACGCGCCTGCCCGTTGGAAGTTCTCTGCCTTCATCAGCACGGTGGCACCGCTCCACATGTCGAGGGTGCGCGACGTGAGGACCGGGGTTCGGTGCGCGACCCGCTCGAGGCGCTCGGCTGCGGCCCGGATCCCGTCGATTCCTACGATGCCGGGTGCCGGCTCGTCGATGGGATCGTGTTGAGCATGGCCATGCACAGGGGGTGGTTTCGTCACCGGGGGGCACCGCCGCCCGGCGCCGTGCCGTCAGTTATCGAGGACCTGGTGCGAGCGATATGGGCGCGCATCGCCGCCTCTGCGGCGGGCGGGGCGCCGGCACGGACCGCGTCGAGCACGGCCCGCAGCTCGGCGTGACCCTGGCTGCGGTGTTCTGGCGCCTCGGCGACCCGGTCGAGTGCGAGCTGCATCTGCGTATGCATGCGCTCAATCAGCGCAGCAAGCATCGGATTACCGCAATGCAACCCGAGCAGGCTATGGAAATGGGCGTCGGTATGCGCGTAGCCTCCACCATCGCCCTGGCGAATCGCCGAGTGCTGATCGGCGAGTGCTTCTTGCAACTGTTCAATGAGTTCCGGCGTTGCGTTCTGCGCGCATAGCCGGGCGGCCTGCCCCTCCAGCGCCTCACGGACCTCGTGGATCTGACGGACCTCGTCGGCGCCGATTGTCACCACGACTACGCCGCGCCGTGGCCGCTCCACCGCAAGCCCGTCGGCGACCAACTGCAACACCGCCTCACGGACCAGGCCGCGGGACACATCAAGCTGCCGGGCCAGCTCCGGCACCGACAACTGCTGGCCCGGCGCGAGTTCCCCAGCCAAAATTGCTCCCTGCAGCCGCAGCCGGACGGCGTCGATCAATCGCTCGGGCCGCTGCGACATCGCACCGATCATCATCAGATTCAACCTCCCGCCTCTACCGTTTACCGGTAACTGGTAGATGTCAGGGGCTAACCGTAAGGAGCGCGTTCGGGACGGAGTTCGCTGATGGCGACCGCGCCAAGATCGTGCAGCCCGTACCCGAGGATGCGCTCGCTGACTGGGAGGTGGTCGATGCTTTCCTGGCCGCGGCCCGAGGTGGCGACTTCGGTCGGCTGCTGCGCCTGCTGGCTTGGGACGTGGTGGTCGCCGGGGATGCCGACGCAGTGGTAATGGGCACGCCCGAGCGCATCACGGGTCGGGAGGAGGTCGCGCACTTCTTCAACGGGGCGGCGAAGGCGGCGCCGCCGGTTTTCGTCGAGGATCGTCCGGGGGGCGCGTGGATCCACCGCGGCGAGGCCAGGGTGGCCTTCGACTTCACCGTGGTCCACGGCGCGGTAACCCGAATCGATTTCCGCGCCCAGCCGGCGGTGCTGGCCGGCGTAGGGCGCCGCAAGGGCCCGGACCCCGTCGACCGGGGTGCGCTCGACTGATCTCGGGCGCACCCCGGCCCGGTTCAGGCTTCGGGCAGGTCGGCGAACGCCTTCTTCGTCTTGCGGTACCACCCCATCGACCGGGCAGGGTGGCGCCAGCGACCCTTCATTTCCTCATGCGCCGGCTCGTGGGCGGGGTCGCCTCCGCCGACCGCTTCCCGCAGGTGTCGGTCCTGCGCCTTGATGACGTCCTCGGCAGTCTCCCCGCTCAGTCTCAGGTCGCACGGTCCGCCCAGCTGGCGACAGGTCATGATCCTCATCGGCATCTCCTCGTGGTGTTGCTGGATCACGTTGACGAGCGCGTTCACGCCCTGTTGACGGACCCTGCCACCGGAATGTGACTGCTGGAGCCCGTCGACGCTCCGAACGCCACGTTCGGCAGAGGTTCGTGATCACTCAGGCCACACGCCCACGCCGCGAACCGCGCGCCCGTCCGGTCGAGGATGGTCTTTCGGGGCTGCCGCGCCGTCCAGCGGTCACGTCAGGTGCGGTCGGACTGCCAAGTCGCCCGGGTGATCTCGTACTCGACTTCGCCGTGCTCGGCGCCCGGTATCGGGTCTGGGTATGGCTCTGCGGTGATGAACCCGCGGGCGAAGGTCATGCCGATGGAGACCATGGTCGCCCGAGAGGCGGCATTGGCGGCCATCGCTTGAGCGAAGATCCGGTCCAGCCCTAAGTCTTCGAATCCGTAGCGGATGAGATCGGCGGCTCCCTCGCTGGCGTACCCGCGGCGCCAGTGCCGTCGCAGCAGCCGATAACCCAGGTCAGCTTCGCCGGGGACCTTCGGCTGATCTGGTCCGTTCGGCGGCTGCAGGATCCACCAGCCGAGGAATACGTCGTCGGCGAACCCGACCCAGAAGCCGAGGCCGGGGACGTTGTGCGACGCTGCGAGCCGACGCCGATGCGACTGCTCGACCTCGACGCGCGAATGCGGCCGACCGGCGGTGTAGCGCATGACGTCAGGATCGGAATCGAGTTCGACCTCGAGCTCGAGGTGCTCCTCTGACAGCGGCACGAGGTGCAGCCGGTTGGTGGTCAGCCTCGGTTGACTCATGCCTGGATCATGGCGGCGACAAACACGATTCAGGGCACGACGAGCCGAGGTCGCGCTGAAGCATGCTGAAACTCGGCGGCCCGAACGCCGGATCAAACGCATCGTCGCGCATGCGGTCGAACCGAGCAGTAGTCTGCACCGGTCGCAAGTCACACTGACCACATCTGTCGCCGGTGAACGGTCGGCTACCGGACGCTCATCTCGTTGTCGTTCTGCGGAACCTGAGCGTCGTTGGCTAAGAAGGCTGCTTTGTTATTGCAGCCCTACCGACGCGAAGCAGGTTCAGGACATCGACGACTGTGTCCGCCAT
>NZ_JAVREH010000102.1:2500-5436 GCF_031845305.1 Jatrophihabitans lederbergiae
CAGCGAGCCCGTGAAATTCGCTGTGAATCTGGCGGGACCACCCGCTAAGCCTAAATACTACCTAGTGACCGATAGCGGACAAGTACCGTGAGGGAAAGGTTAAAAGCACCCCGGGAGGGGAGTGAAATAGATCCTGAAACCGCGCGCCTACAAGCCGTTGGAGCGTCGCCGCACTTGTGTGTGGTCGTGACAGCGTGCCTTTTGAAGAATGAGCCTGCGAGTTAGTGGTATGTGGCGAGGTTAACCCGTGTGGGGTAGCCGTAGCGAAAGCGAGTCTGAATAGGGCGAGTGAGTCGCATGCTCTAGACCCGAAGCGAAGTGATCTACCCATGGCCAGGTTGAAGCGCGGGTAAGACCGCGTGGAGGACCGAACCCACCAGGGTTGAAAACCTGGGGGATGAGCTGTGGGTAGGGGTGAAAGGCCAATCAAACTTCGTGATAGCTGGTTCTCCCCGAAATGCATATAGGTGCAGCGTCGCGTGTTTCTTGCCGGAGGTAGAGCTACTGGATGGCCTAGGGGGCTCACAAGCTTACCGAAGTCAGCCAAACTCCGAATGCCGGTAAGTGAGAGCGCGGCAGTGAGACTGCGGGGGATAAGCTCCGTGGTCGAGAGGGAAACAACCCAGAACACCAGCTAAGGCCCCTAAGCGTGTGCTAAGTGGGAAAGGATGTGGAGTCGCACAGACAACCAGGAGGTTGGCTTAGAAGCAGCCACCCTTTAAAGAGTGCGTAATAGCTCACTGGTCAAGTGATTCTGCGCCGACAATGTAGCGGGGCTCAAGCACACCGCCGAAGCTGTGTCATTCACGTGTGAGTCTGCCTTCGGGCCAGATGCGTGGATGGGTAGGGGAGCGTCGTGTGCCGGGTGAAGCGGCGGAGTGATCCAGCCGTGGACGGCACACGAGTGAGAATGCAGGCATGAGTAGCGAAAGAGGAGTGAGAAACTCCTCCGCCGGATGACCAAGGGTTCCTGGGCCAGGCTAATCCGCCCAGGGTAAGTCGGGACCTAAGGCGAGGCCGACAGGCGTAGTCGATGGACAACGGGTTGATATTCCCGTACCCGCGAATGAGCGCCCATGGCGAAACCAGTGATGCTAAGCGCCTGAAGCCGTTGAGGCCCTTCGGGGTTGATGTGGTGGAGCGCGCGGCCCGAGCTGGTAGTAGCTAAGCGATGGGGTGACGCAGGAAGGTAGTCGTACCAGTCAGTGGTAATACTGGGGCAAGGTTGTAGGGCGTTCCGTAGGTAAATCCGCGGAACACATAGCCTGAGAGCTGACGCATAGCCGAGTGAGGCGAATTCGATGATCCTATGCTGCCGAGAAAAGCCTCTAGCGAGCTCTGAGTGGCCCGTACCCCAAACCGACACAGGTGGTCAGGTAGAGAATACTAAGGCGATCGAGTGAACCATGGTTAAGGAACTCGGCAAAATGCCCCCGTAACTTCGGGAGAAGGGGGGCCGGCTGGTGTGACGGGACTTGCTCCCTGAGCGTCGGACGGCCGCAGAGACCAGCGAGAAGCGACTGTTTACTAAAAACACAGGTCCGTGCGAAGTCGTAAGACGATGTATACGGACTGACGCCTGCCCGGTGCTGGAAGGTTAAGAGGACCGGTTAGCCCTCACGGGCGAAGCTGAGAATTTAAGCCCCAGTAAACGGCGGTGGTAACTATAACCATCCTAAGGTAGCGAAATTCCTTGTCGGGTAAGTTCCGACCTGCACGAATGGCGTAACGACTTCTCGACTGTCTCAACCGTGGACTCGGCGAAATTGCACTACGAGTAAAGATGCTCGTTACGCGCGGCAGGACGGAAAGACCCCGGGACCTTTACTATAGCTTGATATTGGTGTTCGGTTCGAATTGTGTAGGATAGGTGGGAGACTGTGAAGCTCGCACGCCAGTGCGGGTGGAGTCAACGTTGAAATACCACTCTGTTCGAATTGGATGTCTAACCTCGGTCCGTAATCCGGATCAGGGACAGTGTCAGGTGGGTAGTTTGACTGGGGCGGTCGCCTCCTAAAATGTAACGGAGGCGCCCAAAGGTTCCCTCAGCCTGGTTGGCAATCAGGTGTTGAGTGCAAGTGCACAAGGGAGCTTGACTGTGAGACTGACGGGTCGAGCAGGAGCGAAAGCTGGGACTAGTGATCCGGCACTGGCTTGTGGAAGCGGTGTCGCTCAACGGATAAAAGGTACCCCGGGGATAACAGGCTGATCTTCCCCAAGAGTCCATATCGACGGGATGGTTTGGCACCTCGATGTCGGCTCGTCGCATCCTGGGGCTGGAGTAGGTCCCAAGGGTTGGGCTGTTCGCCCATTAAAGCGGTACGCGAGCTGGGTTTAGAACGTCGTGAGACAGTTCGGTCCCTATCCGCCGCGCGCGCAGGAGTCTTGAGGAAGGCTGTCCCTAGTACGAGAGGACCGGGACGGACGAACCTCTGGTGTGTCAGTTGTCCTACCAAGGGCACTGCTGATTAGCTACGTTCGGAAGGGATAACCGCTGAAAGCATCTAAGCGGGAAGCCTGTTTCAAGATGAGGACTCCCATCCTTCATGGAGTAAGGCCCCCGGCTAGACCACCGGGTTGATAGGCCAGAAGTGGAAGAACAGTAATGTTCGGAGCTGACTGGTACTAATAGGCCGAGGATTTGCCACAAAAATGCTACGCGTCCACTGTGCGGCCTCTCGAGGTACGGTCCCCGCACCACCCCCAAGCAACAACCCGGGGTGGGTGCCGGCACGGACCGGACATCTCCATAGAGTTTCGGCGGCCATAGCGAGAGGGAAACGCCCGGTCCCATCCCGAACCCGGAAGCTAAGCCTCTCAGCGCCGATGGTACTGCGCGGGCCACTGCGTGGGAGAGTAGGACGTCGCCGGACACACCACTACAGTCAAGGCCGTCCCGGGGCACCCCCCGGAACGGCCTTCACTGCATTCCCCCC
>NZ_JAVREH010000103.1:0-5324 GCF_031845305.1 Jatrophihabitans lederbergiae
CCCGATATTCTTCACCCTGAAGGTGCTCCTCGCTCCGCATGAACTGGTCGTCGCAACCCTGATTCTTGCTGGCTTGGAGCACTTTTCAGTTGATCAACGCGCCGCCCTCATGAAAGCCCCGGGCTAGACCTCGAGGCGGAGTACCTTGTCACTTCCGATGAGCGTTCACACCGCGGGACCACGGATGTTTTGCGGGCTTGTGGTCAGGCCGGGCCGGTTATGAAATGGGCATGCGGCGGGGGTCGGGGAAGCCGAGGCTGGTGTAGCCGGGGGCGCGTTTGGCCAGCGAGGAGGCGAGCACGCCGGTGAGGATGTCGTGGTAGTCGTGGACCTCGGCGGTGCTTTTGCCGGGGTAGGGGCGCAGGACGCGGCCGGCGTACTGCACGAGCCTGCCTTTGAAAGCGATCGGTGCGGCGAGGAAGAGGGTGTCGAGTGCGGGGCAGTCGAAGCCTTCGCCGAGGTAGGAGCCGGTGGCGATGATCAGCAGCGGTGGCCCGCCCAGGGCCGGCTGGAGTCGGGTGTGGGCGGCGGTGCGGGCTTTGGCGCCCATGCCGCCGCGCAGCACGACCGGCTCCCGCCCGAGTTCGGTCAGAGCATGCGCGATCGTTTCGACGTGGACGGTGCGTTGGGTGAGGACCAGGCAGTGCCGGCCGCGCTGCAGGGCAGCGGTGACGTCGCCGATGATCTGGCTGGTTCGAGTGGGGTCGGCGGCGAGGTCGCGGTGGACGGCGGCGATGCCGCCAGGCGCGGACGGGTCGAGGTCGCCGGTGTAACGGAATCCGGTGTTGTGCAGGTGCAGCACCGGCTCGGGTGCTGCAGCCTCGGGCGACCTGGTCGAGAGGGTCCCGGTGACGGCCTGGCTGATGGTGTGTCGGGTGGGGCCGAGTTGCAGGGCGATGAGGTCGTCGAGTTGGTCGCGCCGGTAGGGGGTGGCGGTGAGACCGAGCCAGCGGCGAGCGGGGATCTGGCCGACGGCATGCTCGAACGCCGCGGCCGGCACGTGGTGGCACTCGTCGACCACGACCAGTCCGTAGCCGGCGGTGAGATCGGCAAGGTCGTCGCGTCGCGTCAGTGTCTGGAGCGTGGCGATGTCGAGGACGCCGGTCGTCTTGGTGCGCCCGCCGCCGCGCTGGCCGGCCTTGACGCCGAGCAGGTCGCCGATGCGGGCGCGCCACTGGTCAGCCAGGGTCTTGCGGTCGACGAGCACGAGCGTGGACACGTTGTGATGAGCGATGACGGCACAGGCGATGACGGTCTTGCCGGCACCGGGCGGCGCGACGAGCACCGCGAGATCGTGACCGAGCACGGCATCATGCGCGGCCTGCTGCTCGGGTTCCAACTGCGCGGAGAACTCGAATGTGTGCGGCTGCCCGCTACTGCGCTGGTCGGTGACCTGCAGTCGGCTGCCGGCCTGGGCGATCAGGGTGCCGAGCCGGTCGAGCAGGCCACGGGGCAGGACCAGGTCACCGTCGAGGGTCTCGTCGTAGCTGCGCAGGAACCGCGGGGTGTCCCAAGTCGAGGCGCGGCGGCGCTGGCGTTCGTAGAAGGTCGGGTTGGGCATCGACGCCGCGTGTTTGAGAGTCGCCAGCAGCGCCGGTGGCAGGTCCGCGCCGTCAACGGTGATCATCGCGCCGAGCGTCGCCCGCACCACCGGTGGTGGGAACACGGTGATCTTGGTGGCGGTCGCGGCGCGCAGCCGGTCCACTTCGGCACCGACGGCGACGGACCCGACCCGCTGGGCCAGCCGAGTGACTTCCCGCGGGGTCAGGCGGTCGAGGCTGGACAGGTAGGCCCACTGGTCTTCGTGCGGCTCCATGGTGGCCAGGTCGAGGAAGACGGTCGCGCCGCGGCGCCGGGCCCGCCCGGACAGCGGGGCGGCGATCAAGTTACCCAGACCGCCGGTCTGCAGCACGTCCTGAGACGGGAAGAGCCGGTCGTAGCTGGACAGGTTCATCCGACCCCGCTGGGCGATCGCCTCCCTAAGCAGCCCGGTGCCGACCTGCCGCGCGGTCGCCGCCGGGATCGGGGAGGTGAAGAAAAGCCAGGCGTGCGCCCCGAGGCCCGAGCGCGACACCTCCAGCGCGGCCGGCGCGGCGACCGCCCGAGCAGCTTTCAGGTAGGCCAGCGCGTCGAGCATCGCCGCGGGGCCGTCGAAGTCCGCAGCCAGCCACCGGCAGCGGTCACCGTCGAGCATCGGGTACAGGCCGATCTCGATCTCGCCAGACAGGTGCGCGGTCAATACCTCACTGGTGAGTGGCAGATACTCCCGCTCGGAGGCAGGGACGCCTTTGCGCCACCCGCCTCGCACCGCCGGCACCCACCCCGAGCGGCCGGTGCGTGCGTTGTCCCACCGAAGCGCGTACACGTCGATGCGGGCACCGAACAGCGCCGCATAGAACGCCACCTTCGCCGCTGGCGAAGAGTCGACGCCGACGGCGCCGGGCGCCGCGTCGAAGATCGCCGTCTGCGTCGGCCCAGGAGGGTGGGCCTGGCGCGGAGTCAGCTCGAGCAGTCGCAGCAGCCGGGTGTTCTCCGCGCGTAGCCGAGCCACCTCGCGCTGCAGTCCGGCTAGCTCGTTGTCCAGCGCGGCGACTGCGCGGTTCTCGCCGGGTGGCTCGGTTTCTGTCGGCACCAGTCCATACTCTCGCGAGCATGACACCACTACCGGCCGGCCAGCTCGAGGAGATGATCGAGCAGGCCACCGTCGACTGCTACAACGACTCCGAGCAGGCCTGCGGCCTGTTCACCCTGCTCGAGGATGCGTTAGCCGTGCCGTTCGAGACCACCGTGCTCGGTGCCCCGGTCACCGTGACCAAGGTGGATCTGACGGCCGAGGACCAGATCGTGGCGCACGTCCGCCGCGGTGGTGATCGGCAGCGCATCCCGCTGCTGGACCTCCCGCCGCCAAATCCAGCACCGGCGGGGTGGGAGTGGATCGTGGCCTACCGGCACTGGGCGACCCGAAGCGGCGGTGCGTAAGCCGGATGAGTGAGTACCAGTACTACGAGTTCGCCGCCCTCGACCACGCCCTGGACGCTCGCCAGCAGGCCGAGCTACGGGCCATCTCCACCCGGGCGACGATCACCCCGGCCAGCTTCGTCAACACCTACGAGTGGGGCGACCTGAAAGCTGACCCCCGCCAGCTGGTCGAGCGCTATTTCGACGCATTCCTCTACCTGTCCAACTGGGGCACCCACCGGCTGATGTTCCGCATACCGGGCACGCTGCTGGACGAGCAGACCACCGCCGCATACTGCGTCGGCGACGCCACGAGCGCGTGGACCACCGGTGAGCACACCGTGCTCGACCTGATCGCCGAGGATGAGGACGGCGTGTACGAGGAGGACTGGGCCGAGGGCGGTGGCGAGGGCCGCTTGGCGGCTATGGTCGCCGCCCGGACCGAGTTGGCCGGTGGTGACCGGCGTCTGCTGTATCTGGCCTGGCTGCTGTGCGTGCAGGCCGGGCAGGTTCCTGATCAGAACGTCGAACCTCCGGTGCCTCCCGGCCTCGGCCAGCTGAACGCGGCGCTGCGCAGCGCCACCACCTTCCTGCGAATCGACGAGCACCTGGTCACCGCCGCAGCAACGGCCAGCACTGACGATGAGAGCGACGCTGACCGGGCATCCCGGCTCCGCCATAAGCTCGCGTCTATCCCGCAGGCAGACAAGGACGAGATGCTGCTGCGGGTCGCCGTCGGCGATGTCCAGCGCGTGCGGGCCGAACTCCTCGCGCGCGGCGACACCGCAGTGGCGCCGGACGGGCAGGACCGTCGAACCGCCGGCCAGCTTGTCGCGCTGGCCCGGACCTATCGAGACGACTGGCTACGCACGCGACACCGACAGCAAGCCCGGCGCAAGGCCGAGCACGATCGGGCGGTCGCGGCGGTCCGCGAGCAACGCCTCGCCACGCTGGCCGCCCGGCAAGAGCAAGCATGGCGGCAGGTCGAGGACCTGATCGAGGCCCGCAAGGGAGCTGACTACGACGCCGCGGTCGCTCTCCTGCAAGACCTCGGCGAGATCAGCCGCCGCCTCAGCCAGACTGGCCCCTACCAGCAGCGAGTGGCAGAGCTGCGCCAGAGCCACCGCCGCAAGACCACACTCATCAATCGCCTGAACCGTGCCGGCTTGGGCCGCGTCGGGTCGAGCTGATCCGACACAGGCGGCCCGGGCTACGGAAGCAACGTCAGCGTCTTGACGTGGCGCGGGCGGACAACCGTGAAGTGCCGGTGGTCGAGGGTCGCAACCTCGGACAGCCCGCGCCGCTCACACAGCGCGATGACGGTGGCGTCCGTCGTGCCCAGCGGCAGGTCGGCATAAGCCACCACGAGTTCGGCCGCGCGCCGGTAGTCCGCGGCGGTGAGCTCCACCGGCCACAAGGGTCCCGTCGGCCAGCGACGTCAGGAACTGCGCCTCGACGCGCGCCCCGCCCTCGAGGGCAAGCAGATAGCCGACCTCTGCGATGACCGGACCGGGAACCAGGATGCGCCGGCTCGCCAGATGCAGTGCGGTGAACAGATCGACGCTCGCACGGTGAAGCGCGTCGTTCTCGATGGCGGCGCCCACCAGGGGACCCGTGTCGCAGACGATCACCGACTAGCGGCCGAAGCCCTCAACCAGCAGGTCGTCAACGCGGTCGGACGTGTCCGCACGACCTGCCGTGATCGCGCCAAACCACGCCGGCGGTCACGACAACGACTCGGCGGTGATCGCCAACCGCTGCACTTCGACAAAAGCAGCCGACACCTGATCCTCGGGCAACTGCTCGACCAAACGGTGCAACTCGTCGCGGGCGGCGGTCATAACCACCATGATACGAGCCAGCTCCCCGAACTGGCCGCAAGTCACGCCGCCCGCCCCAGCACGGGCCGCCGGCGGTGACCGGCCTCCACACCATTTTCGGGTGGAGGAAATCTGGAGGATCGATCTGCACGCAACGGTTCCGAACGGCGTTCAACGGCAGTCAACCGCACCAGGCATGTCCCGGTAGATACGTACACCCCAGCAAATCCGGGGCCTGCAGAGGGTCCGACGTTCGGCCTGGCAGTGTGGGGGTCAGGGGTTCGAATCCCCTCAGCTCCACCACCCGATTTAGTCCAGTTTGCGGCGATATTGGCGTCTGGAATCAGCCCTTATATCGCATTGGAGGACCTGACTGGTTTGTCCGGGTTACTCGCCGGTACTGGAGCGAAACTGGAGCATGGGTTTCTGCCACCTTTCAAACAGGGTCAGGAAGTCGGCGAAACAGGGTCAGAATCGAGAGCTGTCGCCATCATCGTCGGCTCGTATCCTCCGGGCCGGCAGGGTGCCCGTGGCTCGTCCAGATCG
>NZ_JAVREH010000104.1:0-5037 GCF_031845305.1 Jatrophihabitans lederbergiae
TGGTGCATCCGGGTCACGGCCACGGCGAAACCCAGCGCGCACACCACCACCAGCAGCGCCCCCAACCCCAGATGGGCCGGGCTGCGGCGCCGGCCCGGCGGGCGCACCACCGGCCCCGAGCCGGCCGGCGTGCCCCACCCGGCGCCGGCTCTGCGTGTTGCCTGTCGCGGCGTCGTTGTCGTGCTCACCCCTATGGACCCCCGTCCCCTGGTTACTGGCTGTTAGTTGCTGTTGAGTGCCTGGGATTCGGTGACCGGCACCGACGCCGTCGCCGACGCCGCACCCCACCCTGCGCGGTCCAGCCACAACCAGGTCGGCAAGTTCACCAACTGCCGCCCCGCAGGGGACAGCCGGATCGAGGGCGGCGGCAGCCGCAACTGGTCATACGCCTGCCTCGCCAACGCCGCCGGATCCGGCAACACCGGACCAGGCGCGGCCGGGCCGTCCGGGATGAACACCGGCGGCCGGTAGATCGCATCCGCCGCGCCCTTGCCCGTGCACTTATACACATACCAAGCCCCACCCGAACCCACCGCCAGAGACGCCGCGGGCGCTGCCAGCAGGCGAGCTGTGAACACGGCGGCCACCACCCCGCTGGCTGCCAGCGGGCTGGCTATGAACGCGGCGGCCACCACCCCGCCGCTCGCCGGCGGCTGGTAGTCACTGCGAACATAGGAACACCGCCACCGACCCGGATCCGTCTCCACCGAGCCAGGCCCGGGCTTGCCCGGAGCACCACTCGCACCCGCACCTGCCCCGTTCGGAGCGGAGCCCGGTAACTGACCGCCACCCGTGCCGGCACCAAGCTCACATCCCGGATTTGGGCGCTGCGTACAGTCCACCGTGCCCCAGCCGCCGTGAGCGGACGCTGGAGTCTGAGCCGTGCAGACCAGGAGGGCCGCCGCAGTCACAAGTGCGATCCCCGGGCGCTTCAGCATGATCCAACGCCCTCGACGGCGAACCGGTCGATCTTCCAGCTTCCGGTGGGCTGCTTCTTGGCCTCCGCGGTGATCGCCTGACGGCCCCCCGGAATGTTGTCCTCGAGCTTGCCGGTCTTGGCGAAGTATTTCAGCCAGTGGCTGGAGTCGCCGCAGTCAGAGATCAGCACCGTCGCCGGCGAAGCCGTGGGCGTCGCCTTAATGACGTTCGGGTGGAGTACCGGTTGGCCTTTGGTGATCAGGCCGTTGTAGCGGTCGGCGTACAGCCCGCGCGACATCACCAGGAGCGCGTCGCCGGTCGCATGCGTCGCAAGTGAAGGAGACCGCCAGTTCGAAGTGTGCCCGGCAACGGCAAAGTCCCGCCACATCGCCAGGTAACTGGCCAGAGCCGCCGCCTTCGCACTCACACCGGGCTGAGTCGTCGGCGGGGTCGAGGATGCGGACGTTGGGACGGTGGAGCTGGGGCTCGCTGTGACCGTTGAAATAGTGGGGAATGCATTGCTGAATCCACCACCACGGTTGGGGCATGGGACCGGTCACACCCAGCGACGGCCAGCAAGAGAAGCACTGTCGCCGCAGAGCAGATCGCACTGGGTGGCGCGCCTGATAGGGCCGCGTAGCGAGTCATCGGTTCCCCGTCCTCCGACTATCCACATAAGTCATCTGCAAACCAGATGGGCCATAACGTCTACACCCGGCAGTCCACTCACTTCAACAGGAGTATGGGCACGGAGCCGAAATTCCTGGCTAAGAGCTCGTTTCAGAATGCGGGGCGGGCAGTTTGCGTAGGCAGATGAGGGCGCAGGCGAGTTGCATGAGGCCGAGGTGGAGGTCGGCGCGGATCTCGTAGCGGGTGCGGAGTCCTTTGAAGCGGTGCAGCCAGGCGAAGCCGCGCTCGATGACCCACCGCTTCTTCCCGAGTCCGGACCCGTGGGCGACGCCTCGGCGCGCGATCTTCGGGATGATCCCTCGAGCCCGGAGCTCGCGGCGGTACTTATCGAAGTCGTAGCCGCGGTCGGCGTAGAGCCGCTTCGGCTTCTGCCGCGGCCTGCCGAGGATGCCTCTGATCTTCGGCAGCGAATCGACCAAGGGGCAGCAGTTGGGTGACGTCGTGCCGGTTCCCGCCGGTGAGGGTGACCTGCAGCGGTGTGCCGAACCCGTCGACGATCAGGTGATGCTTTGAGCCAGCGTGGCCGCGGTCGAGCGGGGATGCGCCGACGTGGTCCCCCCTTTTAGCGCCCGCAGGTGCGAGCCGTCGACCGACATGTCATCCAGGTTCAACATCGCCTGACGGCGAAGCTCGGCCAGCAGCGCCTCGTGCAGCGCCGGCCAGACCCCGGCCTCGGTCCAGTCCCGCAAGCGCCGCCAACAGGTCAGCCCGGACACCCCGAGCACCTGCTTCGGCACCTGTGCCCAGCCGACCCCGTGCCGGAGCACGAAGATGATGCCGGCCAGCGCAGCTCGATCATCGAGTCGGTTCCGGCCGTGATGCAGCCGCGGGCGCGGTTTCGGAACCGGCAGCAGCGGCGAGACCCGCTCCCACAGCCCGTCAGGCACGAGATCCTCGATCACGACCAGCAGCGTCAGCCGACCAGCCAGCCCAACCCGTCAGACACGCCGACCATTCTGAAACGCGTTCTAAGACGCCGCGTCAACCGCCCGGCGCAGGCGGCCGGTGCGGGTGCGCCGTGACTGCGCGCGCTCGATGACGTCGCGGTGGCGGGCGGACCATTCGGCAAGTGGGGTGGCTGCCTCGGCCAGTTCCCGACAGGCATCGGTCAGGCAGTAGTACACGGTGGGCGGGAACGTGCCCGGCGTCTCGTGGCGTTCCAGCAGCCCGTCGCCGGTCATAGCCTGCAGGCTCCGGCTCAGGATGCTGTCGTGCAACTGCCGGTGCCGCCCACCCCATCGCATGCCCGGTCGAGCAGCCCCGGCAGCGGCGAGGATGTCCTTGTATGGCAGGGGCCCGTCCAGCAGCGCGCCGACGATGGCAGGGGCCCACTCGGCAGCCAGCAAGGCCCGCGCGTCATACCAGTCATGCAGAAAACCCGCCGGACGCTCTGGAGCCATAGCATTTCGATCGGCAGCCCAACGTTGGACCTTACTGAAACCTTACGGTTGGTATGTAAGCCACGATGCTCCAGGCCTAACCAGAGCGACGTCCATCGTGGTGGCGGAGCCGTCGCTGTGACCGTAGTCGGCTGGCACCCGCAGGTGCCCAAAAATGCCGCTACGGCTCTGTGGGCGCCGGAAAGCTATGACACTTGCGAAGTCTCGGCGATCCGCTTTCCGTAGCTTCCCACTCCGCGGCGTCCTGCGTATGGTCGTGCATCGCTACGCCTGACCCGGAAGGAGGCGACCCACGGACGTAGACACCCATCTACCCCGGGCGCCGTTGGCGGTGCTCCGAAGGCGGCCCCGGCCGGTGCGTCAACACCGACCGAGGCCTTGATCGCACACCTATCTGAGTAGGAGTACGACCCATGGCACAGAGTAACCATCACGGACCGGACAGCTCGGCCAGCGAGCTACAGCGTCCCGCGAGCCGACACTGTGGCGGCGCGGACCAGCCTCACCCCGACCTGTTGGCCTTCATGCGCCACATCCTGGGCGCGACCCGTCTGTCGGTTACCGCCATCGACGGGCCCCGCATCGCTGGAGTTCGCGTGTGCATCGGGCGGACGCGCCCGTGAGCCGCCAGCACGCGCCGTTCTGCGACCTCGACCCCGATCTCCGCGGACACGGACCCTTCTGCGTTTCCCGGCCCATCGCCCGGCAGGCTGTCGCCGCCAACGAGCAGGGCAAGACCGTGGACATGACCGTCGACCTGGCCGCGAAGTGGTCCGACTTCAGCGCGCCGTACCTGGTACGGCTCATCAACGAACCACCCGACATCGGCGAGCGGTCCGTGGCCCTTATGCCCTCCGGCACCGCACGCCAGATCGCCGCGGCGCTACTCGTAGCTGCCGGGCAGGCCGAAGAACTCGAACGGGACCTCACCCGACCACGACCGGCACGGTGACTCGCCGTGTCACCACACCGCTTCGCTGCCGCGATGGCTGTTAGCGCGCGTTGCTCCGGCGGAGTGACGGCGCCTACTGTGGGCCACAGCTGGTCTGCTTGCGGTCATCTGACGTGCCTCGGAGGACACCTGGCAAGCAGAGCACCGGTGATCAGCGATGCGGCTGCGTAACCGACTCGTCCTCGGTGCCTTCGTGGACAACCGCTCTGGCACGGCCAGGACTGACAGCGTTCAGAGTGTTGAGGCGGCTTGTCGTGCCGCCTCGTTTACCGCTGCTTTGGCGCACTCGATCGGCGGGTAGATCGACTCCTTCGTCACGGGATAGGTCCAGCCCGCGAGGAGCTCAAGAATCCGCGGTTTCCACGAGGACTTGATCCGGATCGTCCATCCGCCGCCGGCCCAGTTGCCGCGGGGCAACTCGCCGGGCATTGGAAAGTCGAACCCGAGCGTGGTGATTCGGCCCACTGGCGCTCCACGTGCCTCATAGGCACCACGCACCTCAGCGGCACCTCAGCGACACCGTCACGGCCTCGGGCAGCACCCTTACCAGCCTGCTCGGTGTCGGCGACGTGGTGGCCGCGAAGATCCTGGCACGGACCGGCGCCGTTAGCCGGTTTCCGTCCGCGGCCGCGTTTGCCTCCTACTGCGGCGTGGCCCCGATCGAAGTCTCCTCGGGTGACGTCGTGCGCCACCGGCTCTCCCGCGCCGGTGACCGTCAGCTCAACTACGCACTGCACGTTATGGCGCTGTCGCAGATCAGATACGAGTCACCTGGGTCGCAGCTACTACCAGCGCAAACGCGCCGCCGGGAAGAGCCACAAGGAAGCCATGCGCTGCCTCAAACGCCGCCTCGCCGACGTCGTCTACGAACCATGATCAACGACTCGGTTTCCTCTCTGTCGCCAGCCGCTTGACACAGAGAGGTGCCGTTACCGCGATAGACCCCGACGCCTAGCCCGGGGCTTTCATGAGGGCGGCGCGTTGATCAACTGAAAAGTGCTCCAAGCCAGCAAGAATCAGGGTTGCGACGACCAGTTCATGCGGAGCGAGGAGCACCTTCAGGGTGAAGAATATCGG
>NZ_JAVREH010000105.1:0-4733 GCF_031845305.1 Jatrophihabitans lederbergiae
CCGCCGGCACTCCGCCTGCGGCTACCGCAGCCCGATCACCTACGAGAACACCACCACCGCGGCTACGCTACGACCGGCCGCATAACAATCAAATCGCGTGTCCACTTTTCGGGGCGAAGGCCCCACCTCACCCTGGACACCCTCAGCCGGTCGCTGTTCGGTTACGACATCACTCCGTCGGTGAACGCGCTGCGCTCAGTGGTGGACGGTGTCATCGAGATCATGTTCAAACGCGGAACCCTTGCCGAGATGGTGCCATCCTGGTTACCGACCAAGCGCCGATCACTCATCCGGGCCACCAAATCGGAGCTCTACGCAATGGTGGCGGGGGTGCGCGCCCGCAAGGATCCGGTGGGTCCGGCGCCGTTGCTGGACTTGATGGAGTCAGCCATCGACGAAGACACCGGCCGGCATTGGACCGAGGACGAGATCCGGGATGAGATTCTGACGATCTATCTCGCCGGCCACGAGACGACGGCCGTGTCCCTCTACTGGACGCTGCTGTCGGTCATGCAGAATCCGCACGTGCTGGAAGAACTGGACGCTGAGCTGAGTGAGGTGCTGTCCGGGCGCTCGCCCGAACTGGCTGACCTCGACCAACTGGACGTCACCCGCCGGGTCGTCGACGAGAGTCTGCGGATGTATCCGCCGATCTGGATCTTCCCCAGGGACGCGATCTCTGATGACGAGCTCGGCGGCTATCCCATTGCGGGCGGGTCCTCGGTGTTGCTTTCGCCGCTGGTGGCACAACGCGATCCACGGGTGTGGGATGAGCCGGATTGCTTCGACCCGGGGCGCTTCACACCGGAGGCGGTAAAGGCGCGGCCACGAATGTCCTACTTCCCGTACGGGGCAGGCGCTCGAATGTGTGTCGGCAACTTCCTCGCAGGACTAGAACTGCGGCTGATCCTGGCCATGGTCACCCAGCGGTTCCACCTACTGTCGGACAACGACGTGACGCCCCAGTTCGGGGCGCCGCTCATCTCATTGCGTCCGCTGAACAACACCACCGTCGAACTCCGCGCACGCCACACCGCGCGGGCCCCGGTCTGACCGCAAGAAACCCAACACCACCTGGTAGTCAAGGAGAGTTCATGTATCACCGTTTTGTCGCCGGCAAGGTTCGCGGAGCGTTCGCTCAGATCAGCGCGGGAAACTGGGAGGCCATGGTCACCACCATGGCCCCCGAGTTCACTTACCGCTTCTACGGCGAGCACGCGCTCTCCGGTGAGCGGCACACTGCCGCCGCGCTTCGCCGGTGGTGGGAGCGGAGCTTCCGGCTGATGCCCAACCCGCACTTCGAGGTTCGGGATGTCATCGTGTCCGGTCCGCCGTGGGCGACGAAGGTGGCCACCTTGGTCAGCGTGAGCGCCACCCTGCCGGGCGGTACCGCGTACAGCAACATCTTCACGCAGTTCATGCGGATGTCCTGGGGTCGAATCACCGATATCAAGACGCTGGAGGACACCGTCGTCTTGCAGCGCGCGCTGGACTCGGTGGCGGCCAGCGGCTTTGCCGAAGCGCATGCCGCCCCGATCACCGATGAGGTCGAAGCCCCCACTGTCATGACTGGTAGGCGCGCCGACGTTGCGGGGATCGGCTGACGTGCTCGTCGCGGGATTCCCTGCAGTCCTCGGCACGAACTGCTGGGTGGTGGCTCCGGCACGTGGCGAGCAGTGTGTGGTCATCGACCCGGGAATCGACGCAGTATCGCCCCTGGAGGACCTGCTCGCCGAGCATCGGCTTCATCCGGTCGCGGTGATTCTCACCCACGGGCACTACGACCACACCTGGTCGGTTGTGCCGGTGTGCGGGGCACGCGGGATCCCGGCCTACATCCATCCCCGCG
This sequence comes from Jatrophihabitans lederbergiae, assembly GCF_031845305.1. Classification (NCBI taxonomy): domain Bacteria; kingdom Bacillati; phylum Actinomycetota; class Actinomycetes; order Jatrophihabitantales; family Jatrophihabitantaceae; genus Jatrophihabitans; species Jatrophihabitans lederbergiae. Next base: position 1,850 of record NZ_JAVREH010000105.1, read on the forward strand.
ACCGCGCACAGCTGACCCAGCCCGGGGGAGTCGCTGGGCGGCCGCCCGGAACGCCACTGCTCGGCCGGCTTGATTTCAGCGAGCCGGACGACGTGCGCGAGTTGGTAGACGGCACCGCTATAGAACTGGGTCCGGTTCGCCTGCAGGTGGCCTATGCGCCGGGCCACACGCCCGGCTCCGTCACGTTCGCCGCGGCCGGCGACGGTGATGACGCGAAGCAGCTGTTCAGCGGTGACCTGCTGTTCGCCGGGTCGGTCGGTCGCACCGATCTGCCCGGCGGCTCACTGGTGCACCATCCTTGTGTCAGTGATCTTCGATGGATTGCTGATGCGCCCGAGGTGCCGCCAGGTCATCGCCCTGCTCGCTTGACGCGGTTGATGTCCGGTATGAGATCTGCGAGATCTGGCGGTTGCCCGGGACGTGCGGACCGTCGACAGGGCTGAGCGCCGATCAGTGAGCGAAGCGGCAGTCGCGTCTCGGCTCCACCGACACCGCAAGCGGGCGCCTCCCCACTGGGTCTAGCAGCGAGGAGGCTGACGTGAAGTCTGCCAGCAACACCCCGAATACCGCACTGCCCAATCAATCGATCACTCGACTGCCCGAGACGCCGCCGAACGAGGTGACCGGCGGACTGGACTGGGCCCGTGACGACCACGCGGTCGCGGTCCTCGACGCCCGCGGCCGCGAACTCATACGACACAGCGTCGAACACTCCGCTGCCGGACTGCGCGAGTTGATCGATGTGCTGCGCGGCGCTGGTTGCGGCGAAGTTGCGATCGAACGCCCCGACGGCCCGGTCGTCGACGCCCTGCTCGCCGCCGGGCTGACAGTGGTCGTGATCAGCCCGAACCAGGTCAAGAACCTGCGCAGCCGCTACGGCTCGGCCGGCAACAAGGACGACCGCTTCGACGCCTACGTTCTGGCCGACACGCTGCGCACCGACCGAGTCCGGCTGCGACCGCTCATCCCGGACACTGCGGCCACCGTCGCGCTGCGGCGCACCTGCCGTGCCCGCCGCGACCTCGTCGCCCACTGCGTCGGCGTCGCCAACCAGCTGCGTGCCCACCTGCGGGCCGTGTTCCCCGGCGCGGTCGGGCTGTTCGCCGAGATCGACTCTGCAATCAGCCTGGCGTTCCTGACCCGCTTCAGCACCCAGTCCCAGGCCGACTGGCTCAGCGCCGCCCGTCTGGCCGCGTGGCTGGGCAAGCAGGGCTACTCCGGGCGCAGCGACCCGGCGGTGCTGCACGCCCGACTGATCGCCGCGCCCCGCGGCACGACCGGCGCCGATGCGGCCAGCACCGCCGCGATCACCCGCGCCTACGTCGCCACCCTGACCAGCCTGCTCACCCAGCTCAAGACCCTCGCCGACGAGATCGACACCCAGCTCACCGCGCACGCCGACGCGCACATCTTCACCCACCTGCCCCGCGCCGGCCGCGTGCGCGCCGCCCGACTGCTCGCCGAGATCGGCGACTGTCGTGCCCGCTTCCCCACTCCCGAATCGCTGAGCTGCCTGGCCGGCGTCGCTCCCTCGACCCGCCAATCCGGCAAGATCCGCGCCGTCGGCTTCCGCTGGGCCTGCGACAAACAACTGCGCGACGCCGTCTGCGACTTCGCCGGCGACTCCCGGCGAGCAAACCCCTGGGCCAACGACCTCTACCAGCGCGCCATCGACCGCGGCCACGACCACCCACACGCCGTGCGCATCCTCGCCCGAGCCTGGCTCCACATCATCTGGCGCTGCTGGCAAAACGGCGTCGCCTACGACCCCGAACGCCACGGCGCACTCCAACGCCTCATCCAAGATCAACACTTGGCGGCTTGACACAGGGCTTCTCATACCACCAGTTGCTCGAGTCTCTCGCCAAGGTGTGCCTACCTTTGCCAGACGAAACCATCCTTCGCCCGGGGCACGGGGGAACGTCGACGATTGGACGCGAGCGGCTGCGCAACCGGTATCTGCAAGAGGCAGCTGCCGTGCGACGCTGAGCCGTGCTCACTCGCCAGCGGTACGTCGCGCTCTCAGCTACTCGTCGGGATCCGGCATGGCCGGTGCGGGTTCCGCGTGCGAGCGTGGAACCCTGAGTGGAGGCGGACGATGGGCCGCCACGCTGCCCGTGTGCCTGTCGTGGCGGGTTCGTTGGGAGTGGCCAAGGACCAGCACCAGCCAGCCAGCTCGCGGGCGATCGCGACGTTGGCGATGACGGGCTTCTTCTTGCGCGTGGTGAACGTCTGCCACCGTTGGTGCAGCCGTTGATTGCCGGCGTGTCGGCGGGCACGCGCGGCGGCCGGGGCGGCGTCCCACCGGGTTCGCAACCGTCACCCCGGGGGTGCGGTAGGGCCTGATGGTGGTGCCAGGCGGCCTCGACCAGTAGTCGCCGGGCGTGACTGTTGCCGGTCTTGTGATCGAGGCCTGTGAGCGGGATCCACCGCAGGAGTGTTCGCTGGAAACAGCCCGAGCCAGAATGCCATCAGCACAGACCAGAGGACCGTCGTCCCGACCGAGCTGACGATCGAGACCGGCCAGGAGCGATGGCCGAACAGGTAATGCAGTCCCAAGCCGAAACTGACGAAGAAGACCAAGCTCCCGACAACCAGGCCCCGACTCTCGTGCTGGGCGCGGTGTCGAGGCACAGTCAGATGCTAGCGGAGCGATGCAGTTTGGTGCTCGCGCCGGATAGTTGCTATACGCAGCTCGGTCCGATTGGCGACTTTGTCCGGCATGCGCGTGCAGACGCCTCAGCTGCGCGGTCTTCCGGCTCATCGCAGAAGAGGGTGTAGTTGGGGTCTGAAGCCGCCGGTGTCGGGTAGTGATCTGGTGATGTAGTTGGTGAGGTTGCGAAAGCCCAGGGCGGTGCCGTGCAAATGTTCCAGCCGGCCATTG
>NZ_JAVREH010000106.1:0-4700 GCF_031845305.1 Jatrophihabitans lederbergiae
CGGGTCAGCACACCCACCGACACCAGATCCGACAACCGACGACCCGTCTCCGGCTTCACCCATCCAGCACGAGGCATGTCACCAAACTACACCGTTGTAAGTTTAACTGAACGGTATTGGGGCTAGCGGGCTCCCGCTAGGCGCGTATTGGCGAGGTGGACGAGCCGGTCGTTCGAGGCAGAATGGTCGCTGATGTACCCCATGCACTGCGTCCGCATTTTCGCTGGCGGTATGCAGTACTGATCGGCCCACATCTGTTGCGCGTCGGGTGCTGCGGGTGGCGGTCCTGCGGTGAGTTGGTCAGGAGGTGGCCGGCTGCTCGCTGACCTGTCGATGGCTGGCTCCGATCCTCGCGCACACCACCGACACCCTGCGCGCCGCCCACTTGATGAACGGCGTCACCCAGACACCCCGCTCTGCGCCGAGCCGTGGCCGCGGCCGCCGGCATCGATGCACGGCGCCGCGTCCCACCCTTCGCCGAGGACGCTGCAGGGCTGGTACCGGGACCGCGGTGCTCGGGGCCGCCGGCTACCGCGGGTCGGTGCTGCTGTGGCCCGACACGTTCACCAACTGCCTGAACCCGGCCGTCGGGCAGGCGGCGATCGAGCTGCTCGAAGACGCCGATGGCGAGTCCTGCTACCCCCGCGGTGGAGCTGTGTTGCGGGCTGACCTGGATCAGCACCGGTCAACTGAGCCACCGCAAACGGGTCCTACGGCGAACAGTGACGGCACTGGCCGCGCACGTGCGGGTCAGCGGCCTCGTCGTCGGATTGGAACCCAGCTGTGCCACCGTCTTTCGCTCCGACGCCGTCGAACTGCTGCCCGGCGATCACGACGTGGCACGCCTGCAATGCCAAACTCGGCCTGGCTCGTGCTCGCCGCGATGGCGTTCAACCTCACCCGCGCCGCCGGCACGCTGGCCTCGAGCTTCCACGCCAAAGCCACCACCGCGACCCTCCGACGCCAGTTGATCACCGTCGCTGCCCGCATCACCCGCTCCGCCCGGCGCAACACGCTACGGTTGCCCGCCACCTGGCCCTGGGCAGACGCCTGGCAACGACTGTTCACCGCCGCGACCGGACCACCAGCCCCAGCATGAACTCGCTCGGCCACCGCCCTCAGGCCCGACCGGAGACATCAGTGGAAACGCCGAACAGATCGGCGACTCGGCCACGCCCTCCGGGCACCAGACCAACCTCAAGATCACTACACGCCATCACCAAACTGCGTGGTGCATCCGGGTTTAACGACCCGACGACCGATATCGGTGCGTCGTGACGGTTATCGGCGAGGACAAAAGTCAGGGTTCCACGTCCCGTCGCAGTGTCGACTTCGGTGTGCACTGGCATCGGTTGCCTCCCATTGGTAGTGAGTCCATTGCGTGTCTCCGGCGTGATACTCCGGAACGTCGCCGGCGGCGTCGGCGAAGGATTCCAAGGACGGTCGCCCGAACGACGTTCGGTCAAGCAAGCACGCACGCCTGCCGTGAGCCCCTACGGAGCTAAGCGGACCCCCCAGGCGGTCACCTTCGATTCGCCTGGCTTCAGGCGGGCGACGCCCCGCCCGGACTGAAACGCGTTCGGGGGACACGTCATCGGTTCGGTGCCCAACCCTCGACGGCGGCGGTGCACCGCGAGCGTGTCAGCGGTGTACAGCTCGACAATGGGATAGGAGCGGTCTACCCACAGCTCAACGCTGTCGCCATCGGGTGCAGTCAGAATCACCCACGCTCGGCCCTCGTGATCGCGCACGAGGTCAGTAAACGCATAGTCCACCTGCAAATCACCGATTCGTCGGCCGGCGCGAAAGTCGAACGGCGTACCCTCGACCGCCTCGACCCCGGTGGGTAGTTCCCGCGCAGGATCGGTGACGATGCGGGTTTCCGCGGCCAGGCGAACGGTGCAGTCGTCGATTAATCCGGAGCTGGGCGCCAGATAGGGGTGTTGCCCGCAGCCGTACGGGCACGGGCGGTCACCTGCGTTGGTGGCGGTCGTGGTCACGGTCAGGCCGGCGGTGTCGAGAAGGTACTGGATCTCCACATCGAGGAGGAACGGATAGCCTTCGAGCGGGTGCAGCCGGGCAGCCATGACGATGCGGTCCTCGGACTGGTGGACCGGGCGCCACGAGCGCCAACGCAGCAGTCCATGGATCGCGTTGTGTTTGTCAGGCTCGGTGAGCGCAACCTGGTAGTCGGTCTCGTCGAAGCGATATCGGCCGTCGGCCAGCCGATTGGGCCAGGGAATCAGCGGCGCCCCGTGCGCTCCGTCGCACATGGCATCGACAGGGTAGGGCTGGAGGACGTCGCGGTCTCCGACGCGGTATGCCCGGACACCGCCGCCGACCTCGACGATGGTGGCGTGCTGTTCGCCGCAGCGGAGCTCGAACTGCTGACCGGATGGCGGAATCACCGTAGCTACCTTTCCCCGAGTGCGGCTAACGGATGCCTCTTGGATCGCGATGGGTGGGAAGCCGCTTAACCACCGCGAGTGCGGCGTCGGCGACGCGCTCGAGCGGACAGGATCGAGCTGACGACCAGCGCAGCTACGGCGCCGAGCACGATCGGTCTGAACGCGGTGGCATCGGCCGGAGCGGGCCGGCGTCCGCGTGCCGGGTCACCGACACGCTCGCGTTGAGTCTGCTGGTGCACGGACTCCAGCTCGGCCGGTGTGCGAACGCCGCCGAGCTGCCGGCGGTCGCGAGTATGGCGAGAGACCTCGGCCGTCGTCGCTCCCGGGCCGCGTCCGCCCAGCAGGTCATGCCGCAGGCACGCGAGCCGTTGCTGCACGCCTGCCGCCGACCCGCTGCTGCCCTGCATCCCTACACCCTTCCGGAGGCCGACCGTTGTTGCGGTCTCCAGACAGCCAGTCTGTCACCAGTCGTTTCGAATATGCAACGGTTGCGCCTACGCTGACAACAGCTGCGCATCGGACACGGTCCCTCCCCGTTGCCGTTGGCGGCGGAAGGCTGAAGGAGTGATCTGACGATGCCTGCGTGGTTCCCCATGTGGATGGTCGTGACCCACTTTCTCAACATCTTCTTCATGCTGCTGCTGTTCCGCTCCGGTATCGAAGTGCTGTCGGCGTTTCCGAAGCTCTACTGGCGCGACGACTGCCCGCCCGGGCGCGAGTGGCTGCGCCTGACGAAGAAGACCTTCTCCGCTGACTCCCGAAAACCATGGTCCTCACTGGAGGAGGAGGAGTCCTGGTCACCGGTTGTCGCTCTGCCCGGTCACAAGAACTTAGGCCTCGGGCGGCACTGGCACTTCATGACGATCCAGTTCTGGATCGTGACAGGAGCTGTCTACATCAGCCTAGTGTTCGCCACTGGCTACTGGCACTACCTGGTGCCAACCCACTGGTCGATCGTGCCCAACTCAATCAAAGCCATCGGCACATACCTACATTTCCAGATACCCGCCAAGATCCCCGGTCAGCCGTTCGAACCGGCCCAGAAGTTGGCCTACTTCATGGTCATCTTCCTGCTCGCCCCGTTTCAAATCGCCACCGGCGCTGCGATGTCACCTTCACTGCTGGCCCGCTTCCCGCGCTCCGGCAAGCTGTTCGGCGGCAAACAAGGCGCCCGCACCCTCCACTTCCTCGGCATGTGCGCATTCGGCGCGTTCATCGTCGTGCACGTCTTCCTGGTGATCGTCCACGGCCTGCCGAAGGAGTTCGCCGCGATCGTCCTCGGTAACCCCAACGGCAACCGCCGCCTGGCCCTGGGCCTCGGCCTGAGCGGACTGTTCGCGATCCTGCTGTTCCACGTGATCATCACCTGGTTCTCGCTGCGTTATCGACGCCGCACGCAACGCCTGCTTGGGTTCATGGTCGATCCCTTCGAACGGGTCCTGTCCCGCGTCTTCACCTCCCGGCAACACTTCAGCCGCAGCGACATCTCCGCCTACCACCGAGTCAACGGCTACCCTCCGGCGGGCGAGGAGTACGAGCGAATGGCACGCAACGGCTTTCGGGACTACCGGCTCAGCGTCGGCGGCCTCGTTGCGAACCCGATGACTCTGTCACTGGACCAGCTGCGCGCACTGGGGGAACGGCGCCAAATCACCAAGCACAACTGCATCCAAGGTTGGACAGCCGTGGCGGAATGGGCCGGGATCCCGCTCGAACGGCTGATGGCCGAAGTACGCCCTGCCCGCGCGGCACGATACATCGTGTTTTACGCCATGGACGACAAAGGCCTGACCGAAGGCGAAGGCCGCTACGGCTACTTCTACGGCACCATCCCGCTCCACCTAGCCGCCAACCCGCAATGCATCCTCGCGCTGGACATGAACGGGGCACCACTCCCAGTCGAGCACGGCGCCCCACTCCGATTGCGCGTCGAGACCCAACTCGGATTCAAGATGGTCAAATGGATCACCGGCATCGAGCTCGTCGCCGACATCGCAGATATCGGACTGGGCATGGGCGGTTGGCGCGAAGACCAGCAGTATTACGCCAACGGCGCCGGAATATAGCCACGACAGAGCCAGGTCGATCAGAGCTCCCAGATCGTCAGGCCCACCGGGTGGGTGTCACTGGTAGTTGCGTATGTGCAAGTACTGCGTGCACACTAACCCGGGGCTTTCATGAGGGCGGCGCGTTGATCAACTGAAAAGTGCTCCAAGCCAGCAAGAATCAGGGTTGCGACGACCAGTTCATGCGGAGCGAGGAGCACCTTCAGGGTGAAGAATATCGGGTTGT
>NZ_JAVREH010000107.1:0-4643 GCF_031845305.1 Jatrophihabitans lederbergiae
GCATGTGGAACCGGCGAACCGAGCGACTCGGCCAAATTGTCATGCCCCCACGGCACAATCGGAAACCACAGAGGCTTCCGCCTCAACAACGACGACCAACAGGCGCTGCGTGAAAGTTTCGGGCTAACGAGTCAGTTCATCAATCGAATGCTCCGATCGGCTCTCTACACCACATACGAGAGGTTCATTTCATGACCCTCGGGCGACGTTTTCGACCTTCTTCGAATCCCTATTCGCACTTGCACGCATCGGGCCCGTTGTGGCGAGTGTCAGTCTGGAGGGTGCACGCTCAGTTCTCCGCTGATGCCGGGCCAATGCCGGTCTCACCGGCCTTCGCCGTGGACCTGCGTCCGCGCATGGTTGCCCCGATCGCGCCGGACGCGCCCTTTTGTTGTGTAGCGCGTCAGGTATGCGCCGCCCGCGTGGACGCCGATGATCAGCCGGTCGAGGTGGGCCGACAGAGCGGTACGCAGCTGCAGTCAGCTGTCGAGCGAAACGAGATCCAGCGCAGCCTGCTGGCCAAGCGGCTCGCTGGCCGGCCGCTGCCGCTGCCGATCTCCTCATGGTGCCCAACATCGGCATCGTCGATGAGTACCTGGTGCCTGATGGGCTGCGGGTGATCGGCAGCCGTTGGGCCACCACCTCACGTGGACCGGGAGCCACGCTTTTCGGTTCGGCCGCGAACGGCAGGCTGAACCTCGACCTCGTCTACGACACCGGGTTCCATCAGGCCGAGGTGGTCGGTGAGGTTGCCAAGCAGTTCGAAGCTTTGCTGATCGCGTCCCGGTAGGAGCGGCAGCCGAGCCGACCGCAGCAGAGTTGGCCCGGAGCGGTCAGCACGAAGCCCAGGAAGTGGATCTCCAGCAGGACCACTTCCCGGGCTTCACGCGGTTCCACCGCAGGTTCGTGCGAGCACTGCGGGCCGGTGAGCCGCTTGGACCAAGGGGCTCACCGGCCGCCGAATGGGCTCAGTGTGCAGGCGCCAGCATCGGGCTGTTGTGGTAAGAGGCGATCAGCCACTGACCGTCCCGCTTCTCCATGACCCAGGTCGCGTTCACCTTGCGCGGGTCCGGAACATCGGTCTCGCCGGCGAACAGGATGCCGGACTCGCTGACGACGACCGCGCCGTCGTCGCCAAGGAAGCGGATGCTGAGCAGCTTGTTGTAGGTCGAGCTGCCCTTGAGCGGCCCGGCGAAACCCTGCGCCATGCCATTGCGGATCACGTCACGACTGTCACGGAACGAGCCGGGCATGATGGCGGTTGCGTCCGTGGTGTAGTTGGCGACGAAGGCGTCCGCGTCGTTGGCGTCCCACGCCTTGTAGGCGTCAACCAGCACGGCCTCGATTGCGGCCTCGTCTTCCGCACGACTGTTTGACAACGGATTCTCCCTTGTGATTAGTTCGCCCGAGGTATTCCGCCGGACTTGTCAATACATACCGGCGGCGGGGCGGAAACTCATCGCGCCCACGCCGTCGGAGCGAACGCTCACGCCGGTCTCGGCGAACTTCGATTGCGCAGCGCGAGAGAAGCCGCGCACCGGTGTCGGCCAATAGCGTCGAGGCCACACAAGGTCCCTCAAGGATGGAGTTCGCCATGGATTGCGGGTTGAAAACCAGGCCTGGTGTCGCGGTTCAGTCCGGGTCGGCGCCGTTGGCGGCGCATCTCGCGGTCGAGGCGGAACGGCGCGGGCTGCCGTCGTTCTATACCAGCGAGTTTTACGACCGATCGGCGGTGGTGACCCTCGCCGCCGCGGCGGCAGTCACCTCACGGATCCGGCTCGGGGCAGCCATCGCCTGGGCGCTGGGCCGCACGCCGGTGACCGTGGCCACCGACTTTCGCTCGCTCGCCGAACTCGCGCCCGGGCGGCTCCGGCTCGGCCTGGGAACGGGCAACCCGCAGGTCATCGCCGACTGGCACGGCGTGGACGGAGCGCGGCCGGCTGCGCGGCTGGCCGAACTGGTGCCGCTGATCCGGAAAATTTGGGACGTTGGGTCGGCCGCGGTCGACCATGACGGCGAGTTCTACCGCTGCAAAATCCCGGCCGATCCGGTGCTCCAGCCCTGGCCCGTGCTCGAGGACCGGGCCACCGGGGACAGTCGTCCCCGCATCCTGCTGGCCGGCGGTCGCGCGCCGATGATTCGGGCCGCAGGCGCGGTCGCCGACGGTCTCATCGGCCTACCCCTGTGCAGCCCGGGTTTCCTGGAGCAGGTGGTCCGCCCGACACTCGCCGATGCTGCGAGCCGGGCCGGGCGCGCGCAGCCGGTTCCGATCACCGGGATGGCCATCTGCGCCGTGGGCGAGAACTCCACGCAGACGCGAGCCTTCGCCGCGATGCAGGTTGCGGTGTTCGCGGTTCGATCGTCGGCAGCCCCACTGATCGCCTTTCACGGGTTCGAGGCCGAAGTAGCCGGCATCCGCGAGGCATTTCAGCGGCGCGACCTGCCGGCTGTGGCGTCCGCGGTATCGGATCGGATGCTCGACCTGCTCGCCGTCTATGGAACGCCCGAGGAGGCCCTGGAACGGTTCTCCGCGACCTTCGACGGCATCTACGACGAGCCGCTGCTGTTCACGGCGGGCAAGGGCATGCCCGAAGGCGCGTTTCAGGACAGCGTGCTGGCTGCCTGCGAGGCCTTCAGGGCCTGATGGCGGCGCATCGATCAACAGCCCGAGCGCCGCGCGACGGTTCGCTGTGCGGGCGGCCAGTACCGACTCAGGGCTGCTGGCTGCGGTCAGCGCGGCGTTGCGGTCTGCGCTACCGGCGTATGACGAGTCTTTGCCGGTCGAGCAGGTAGCTGCCCACCGTCTCGAAGTGCGAGTACGACAGCGCGATGTGTTTGGTCACCGAATTCACATCACGGAACGCGCGCTCCAGCCGGCTGGTCGCGTACAGCGACGTCGTCCCCGCCAGCGTGTAGGCGGTCTCCACGGCTGCGGTCGCAGACTCGCCCACGGTTGCCGAAGCCAGCCGGACCAACGAGCTGAGCTCATCGCCAGCTGTCCCGGATAGCTCCATCTGCCGGGCTGCCTCGAATAGCAGCAGCCGCGCCGAGTAGATCGCAATCTCGGCACGCGCGAATCGGTCCTGGACCACATGGCTGGCCGCCAGTGTCTGGGTGCCACTCGAAGGGGCTTTTCCTTGAGCAGTTGAGTAAAATACGTCCATGGTGTCCTGCGCGAGGCCGAGCGCGACCGGCGCCGTCGAGAACGGTCCGAAGTCGAAGTACCCGATCGGATAGGCTCGGGAGGGCCGCTCCGGAGGCGCCTGGACCATCCGGCCCTTGCGGACGGCGAGCTCCTCCGGCACGAACTGCCGGTCGACCTGGAAGTGATTGCTGCCGGTGCCTCGCAGGCCGACGGTGTACCAGGTGTCGAGAAAGCGGACGTCGGAGGCGGGCACGAAAAGCATCACAACGTCCGGACCGCTGGGTGTCTGGACAGGCTGCCAGTCCTTGCACACCAGCGACGTGCAGACCAGCCAGTCAGCGTGCGCCGAACCGCTGGCCATTGCCCACTCGCCCTGAAGCAGGTAGCCACCGTCCACAGGCTCGGCCAGGCCGGATGGTTTGACCCCTCCGACCGCGAAGCCCTCGCAATCGCGGAACAGCTGACGCGAACCCTGCTCGGGCAAGTAGTCCGACAGCCTCCCGATGGCGCCTTGGACGCCGATCTGCCACGAGACCGAGGCATCAAGACGGCCCAGGGCTTCGATCGCAACCATTCCGGCGGTCAACGACGCCTGCTCGCCCCCGAACTCGCGCGAAACCCACATGCGGGTGAAGCCGGCGTCACGTAGCGCCTCGTACACCGCACGTGGCATCTTGCGCTCGTGCTCCGCCTCGTCGCGATGCTTCTCGATGACCGGCGCAACGCTGTCGACCCGCTCGAGCCATGCGGATTCCTCGCGAGTCGGCGCGGGTTCCGGCAGCCGGAACCGCTCCAATCGGTCGTTCATTGGCTTTGCTCCCTTATCTGTTCCGGCCGCACCCTGCAACGCCTACGCGCGACAGCGACCCGTGTCGGCAGGGATTTGGCCGCCTGCCACTCGGCGAAGGGGAATTGCGCGAACTGGCCGCCAGCAGCGAAGTCGGCTTCGTCGTTGAGCCGATAGCTCCGACAGCGTGGAATGTGCCGAACCGAAGCGCCGATGCTCTCGGCGCGATTCGCCCGCAGCTGCAATGGTGCTCGGCCATCCCGCATTCCGATCAGTTGAAACGCATCCGCCGACCGACGGACAGACACCAGCATGGCGCCGGTCGCAGGTCGTGGCTCCTCCCTGCGTGCTCTGCTAAAAAGCCGACGGACAGCAACGCGGGGCCGAGTGCGTCGCGACCACCTAATGAATCGAGGAGCCCGACGAACGAGCCTGCTAGCGAGCGCAAACGCCCCGCATCTGGCAAGGAGGGAGAACTCCTGGGCACCCGGCCAAGCTAATTTCGCCCTATCAGGAGCGGTTGTTCCCGTTCAGCGCGAAATCCCCGGAGGTGTGATGCGCAGCAACACGATGCTGATCACGGTCCTAGCCCGAAACTTTCACGCAGCGCCTGTTGGTCGTCGTTGTTGAGGCGGAAGCCTCTGTGGTTTCCGATTGTGCCGTGGGGGCATGACAATTTGGCCGAGTCGCTCGGTTCGCCGGTTCCACATG
>NZ_JAVREH010000108.1:0-4433 GCF_031845305.1 Jatrophihabitans lederbergiae
GCCGCCGGCACTCCGCCTGCGGCTACCGCAGCCCGATCACCTACGAGAACACCACCACCGCGGCTACGCTACGACCGGCCGCATAACAATCAAATCGCGTGTCCACTTTTCGGGGCGAAGGCCCCAGGGCACATCCCACGACATTGATGCCGAAGGTCGTCCAAGGAAACGTGCCTGTGCGGGTGGGCCACCACAGTCCCGCCTGGTACCGAAGCGCGGCACCGACCACGCCGCCGGCAGCGATGACAGCCACCACCGACGCCTCGCGACCGCCGCCTGGTCGGTCCACCGTAACGTCGACATCGGGATCGATCGGTTGGGCGTCGGCTTGCTGGATCTCACTCATCGTGGGCTCACTCCTACCTGGACAGGCGCATACGCCATGGCGATCAGGTAGGGACTGTTGGCCACAGCTATGTGGCGGTTGATCCGGCGAGCCCCACCGCCGGTCCAGCGCCGTCAAATGTACCGCACTGTCTGGGCAACCGGTCATCCGAATGGGGTCTTCACGCGCCCAATCAGCCTCCCGGGGGGTACGTTCACCCGCCTTTGCCGGAGCCTCGGCTCCCGCCGCTGTCCGTACGGGCGCCCAGCCATTCGATGAGTTCGGGATCGGCGGAGCTGAAACGCTGCGCCTCCTCACCGCCGTCGCAGCGGCACAGCGAGATGGTGACGCAGGTATCAGTCCGATCGATAACCTGCCACGTCGCTCCGAATCGTTGCCATCGTTGCAGGAGCTCGATGGGGCCTCTTCAGCCGGCGACGACTCGGGGCTCGCCGTTTCATGGTCGGGTGGCTCACACGTCATGTGCCCATGGTGCCGACGCAGGTCGTTTCGGTGCACTTCGGCCCCGGATTCGTTGTTATGTCGATGCCCACCTGGCTCCTTCCGAGATTTACGAGCATCCTTTCGGCGAAGCTTCAAGGGCCGCTACCGCCGCCTGTCGTCGGCAGAAGCAGCGGGGGGAAGCCCACGATGATTGATGACGTGTCGAGCTGTGTCCGGGAGCGTCTGGGCAAGTTGGCGGCTTGCTCGGTGCAGGTGTGCCGCGGCACTGTTAGTCGTGTGGTTGTTCGTCGTCATCAAAATACCGATGGCCACGCCGATTTCCCGGTGAACGTCCGCTGCTCGTCGCGGGCGGATCGGCTCCTCGAAGAGCAGGTTGTTGGTAACGGTCAGAGAGCAGTACGCGGCGAAAATCGCCCCGGTCGCTATCGCGAGGTCGTCGAAGGCGTCAGGCCAGTCCGAATAGAACATCAGGGCGGCTCGGTGCCGCGAACTGAGGTAGAGGCGGTAGGCGGCGATGCTGCGGATGCTTGTTTCGGCCGTGACCTTCGCGCCGTACTTCGGCCAACGCGGATCGGACTCGAGGTCACCGCTTATGACGATGTCGTTTGTCTCGAGAGCGTCCAAGCCCGGGCCCTCTCCGGTGTCGGCGCGGATGCTGTCGATCGTGCGGATGATCGGATGTGTATGAGCGGCAGTGTCCACTCGATCGCCGTCACGGATGATCAACGCAGCGTGCTGAGCTCGCGGCATGCATGGCCTCGCCATAGCCACGACTCGGTCGGCCGTGAGCACCGCTGGATCACCGCCGTGCATTGCTGCCACCAGCATGGTGAAGGCCTCAGCCAACTCAGCGAGGGCGGTGAAATCGTCTGCGTACTCGTGATCCGTCATCCGCTCACTGTGACAGCGGCGTACTGGGCACTTCAAGCTTGCCTGCAGGAACCCCGCTTCATCCCTGCTGTCGACGGCCGTCGACAGCAGGGATGATTCAGTTGTTCCATTCCAAGTGCCCGATATCGTCCTCGGGAATTTCGCCGGCCGCCTCTGCGAAGCACTCGAGCGCAGCGGGAAGCTTCTGCCTCTTACTTCGCGGCATCTTTGCCACGACCTGCTGAACCGCCGCCCGCCTCTCGCTGAAGACGGAGTCCACCAATTGCTTGCCTTGCTCGGTGAGCGTCAGTGATACCTGCCGCCGGTCGGTGGGCGCGTCGCGCCTGTCGAGCAGGCCGGCGGTGACGAGGCGGTCGACCGTACGGGTGGCGTTGGAGGGATGCACGCCCAAGGATTCAGCGACTGCGCTGAGGTTCGAGGGGCCCTTGGTCGCGACCATCACAAGGACTCGGAACTGCGGCAGACTCACCCGGTCTTCCACCTTGGCGATGGACTGCGCCACCACGCCGACGAGGACCCGGGCGGCGGACATCACGGCGTCCACCTGCCTGCTGAGGTCAGCATCGTCAGCGGGCGTGGAGCTCTCACCGGTCCCGGAATTCACGCGAACAGTATGAGCCGAAACATGCATAGGCGCAAAGGTTGCTCTCACCCACGTTAACTGCAATGATTGCAACTATGCACGTAACCACAGTGTCTGGGTCCGCCCTCCCGACGTCGCCCGTTATGAGAGAGGCTGAATCGTGAGCGGTCTTCCGTCATGGTTGCTACTACTGATCTTCCTCGCCTCGGCAGTGGTGATCTGGGTGTCCGGGGTAAAGCTGTCGGACACCACCGACGTGCTCGCCGAGCGCTTGCACCTCGGCTCGGCGCTGGGCGGTCTCGTCCTCCTCGCCGTCGCGACCAACCTTCCTGAGATCGCGATCACGGTCAGCGCAGCACTGTCCCACCATCTGGATGTGGCCGTCGGAAACATTCTCGGTGGTATCGCTGTGCAGACCGTCGTGCTCGTCGCCCTGGACGCGTTCGGAATACGCGCGCGCAAGCCGCTGACCTACCAAGCTGCCAGCCTGGTGCTGGTGCTCGAAGGCGCGCTCGTCGTGGCGGTCCTGCTCATCGTCGTTGCAGGCTCGCAGCTTCCCGCATCGCTGCTGACGGCTCGCCTCACGCCCGATGTGGTGATAATCGCCGTTGTCTGGGTCATCGGGCTGCTTCTCATCAACCGGGCCAGTGGGCACCTTCCGTGGTCGGACTCAGGCGACGCACCCGATACCCAGCCGGAAGCGCGTGGCACTCGCCGGACGAAGAAGGAAGCCGCCGCGACCAAGAAGGGCATGAGCACCGGACGTGCGGCGGTGGTGTTCGCCGTCTCAGCGCTGGCCACCCTGGTGGCCGGAGTGACGATCGAACGCAGCGGTGAGCGATTCTTCGGCAACCTCGGCCTGTCCGGCATCCTCTTCGGCTCGACCGTTCTGGCAATAGCCACGTCGCTGCCTGAACTGTCCACCGGCATCACCTCTACCCGCATGGGCGACTACCAACTCGCCATCGGCGACATCTTCGGTGGTAACGCCTTCCTGCCGGTACTCTTCCTGCCAGCCACTGTGCTCGCAGGTGACGCCGTGCTGCCCGCTGCAGGGAGGAGCGACATCTACCTGACTGCCCTCGGAGCGCTCCTCACCGTCATCTACATGGCTGGACTGATCTTCCGACCTGCCAAGCAGATCGCCCGCATGGGAGTCGACTCGATCGTGGTGCTCTTCGTGTACCTGCTCGGCATCGTCGGCTTGATCGTACTGCAGTGAAACGGTTCAGACGGCCGCAGCAGTCATGGCGACGTTGCTTGTCGTTCCCGCGCCTAGCTACCAACCCAAGCTGGCAAGGAGTTCGGGTCGAGGCTCCGGTTCGCCGGCTGCGTCGGCGAAGACTCGTAGCGCGGTGACGAGTTGCATACGACGTGCCGCCGGCATCCCGGTAACGATCTTGGTGATCTCTCGACGGCGAACAGCAGTCACCTGCCGCACGAGCTTCTCGCCCTGCGCCGTCAACGCCAGGACCACCTCACGACGGTTGTCGGGGTTCTCGCGCCGGGTGACGAGCTGCCCGGCCAGCAAGCGATCGATCATGCGCATCGCTGTGGAAGGCGTGACGCCTAGTCGCTCGGCAAGGCCGTTGAGATTCATCTCGCCATGACCATCAAGAACCACCAGCGTGCGAAATTGAGTCACCGTCACGGTGTCCTCGATCTCGGCCAACGATTGGGCCGACACACCGACAAGCACCCGGGAAGCGGTGAGCAGGGCTGTTACCAGCTCGTCTACCTCCGCTGCCGCGGGCTTCGTCGTCGCGGCCTTCGATTGTGCTTCCCTAGTCACTGACTCAACTCCCTGCCGTGGCAGCGGCAAATATGGCGAGGCGCGATGGTTCGGAGCGCGAGCGCCGGCCTCGTTCCGACGCGTGTGCCGACCCCTATTATGCCGACTGCCGGTAGGGACACGGGTGCAGCGCTGAGGCCTGCCTGACCTTGTCTCTAAGCAATTATTGCGGTATGCATGTAGTACGCCCCCGGTGGACTTTCCAGGAAAGGCGAGAGTGCTCATGCAGCAACCTATCCCGGTCCCGATGCCCAGCGTGTTGGACGCTTGCAGACCGCATCTTGCCGGCGCGGAGAAGCAGGCTGACCCTGACAAGCAGATAGCGGGACTGGACGAAGCGCTTGAGGGCGCGTGCGAGTACGGGCGGCAGCTGTGGC
>NZ_JAVREH010000109.1:0-4198 GCF_031845305.1 Jatrophihabitans lederbergiae
CCCGCGTCATCAAAAGAAAGATGCCCAAATGGCACGTCAAACGCGCCCACCACGCCACCTGGCCCCGACCCCAACACCCACCCATCTACCAGATCACAACCCACTAACTGAACGGTATTAGCCCTAGGCCG
This sequence comes from Jatrophihabitans lederbergiae, assembly GCF_031845305.1. Classification (NCBI taxonomy): domain Bacteria; kingdom Bacillati; phylum Actinomycetota; class Actinomycetes; order Jatrophihabitantales; family Jatrophihabitantaceae; genus Jatrophihabitans; species Jatrophihabitans lederbergiae. The sequence goes on from NZ_JAVREH010000109.1 coordinate 132, forward strand.
GTGGTCCCGCTGCCGCGTTCGCGGCTGTAGTCCAGTCGGACGAACCGGTCGAAGATGCGGTCCCGGTCAGCGGTCGGGATGCCGGGACCGTCGTCGTCGACCTCGATGCGGACCTCGTGGGCGGTGGTTGCGGTGGTGATGCGGACCTGGCTGTCGGCGTGGCGTACGGCGTTGTCGATGATGTTGCTGAACAGGCGCCGCAGATGGTCGGGGTTGCCGACGGTGGCGGCGCCAGATGGTGCGTCCAGGCTGATGTCGAGGTGGTGGGCTGGGGTGTTGGTGGTGACTTCTCGCAGGAGTGGGCTCACGTCGACGCGCTGCTGGTGGGCCGTCAGCTGGTGCTCGTCTGCTTTGGCGAGCACCAGAAGTTGTTGGATGAGGTCTTCTAGGCGGGTTGACTGTTGCGCCGCGCGGGCGGCGATCGTCGGCCAGGGGGCCCGGGCGGGGTGGGCGAGACCGACTTCCAGTGTGGTGCGGATCGCGGCTAGGGGGCTGCGCAGTTCGTGGGAGGCGTCGGCGACAAAGCGTCGTTGCTTTATCGCGGCTGCGTCCAGGCGCTCGAGCATGTCGTTCATGGTGTGGGCCAGGTGCCCGATCTCATCGGGCGTTCCCGGCTCGGGCACTCGCCGGGACAGGTCCGCGGAGGTGATTTCGGTGACGGCTTGGCGGATCCGCTTGACCGGGCGCAGCGCCCGCCCGACCACGACCCAGACGGTGCCGGCGGCCAGGAGCAGGATGATCGGCAATCCGAGCAGTAGGTGCCGCAGGAACTCGGAGTTGACTTGGCTGAGCAGCCCGGTGGACGTGCCGGTGATCACGGTGACCGCGCGCCCGCTGACGGTGGTGCGCACCGCGACAACCTGGATGTCAGTCGGGATCACCCCGTCGGCTGCTTTCTGCCGTACCGGGGCGTTCGCGCCGGCGGGCAGGGTGTAGACCGCGGGGACTCCCGCTAACGAGCGGGTCGCGGCCAGCACCCCCCCCGTCGGGTGCGAGGACCTGCGCTTCGGCGTTCGCGTCCAAACTCGACCCGGCCAGCGGTTGCTGCCACGCACCGGTCGGCGCTGATTGCGCGATCTGAGTGGCGTAGGTGCGCAGCTGCCCGTCGATGGTCCGCCGCACGGATTGCATCTGCAGCACATACATGAACAGCACCCCCAGCACGACCGCCGCCGTGATGGCCAGACTGGCCACCACAGTGACCCGTGCTCGCAGCGTGGCGCTGCGAGCACGCAGTCGTCCGAGCCTCTGCCCGAACCGGTTTCTGCTCACCGGTCGTCCTGGATCAGGTAGCCCTCGCCGCGCAAGGTGAGGATCACCGGCATCCCCACCGGCGGGTCGATTTTGCGGCGTAGCCGGTGCACGTGCACCTCGACCACCGCCGGGCCGCCGTCATAGGCGGAGTCCCAGCAGTGCTCGAGCAGCTCGGTCTTGGACACCACCTGCCCTTGGCGTCGCATCAGGTACTCCAGCACTGTCACCTCGCGGCTGGTCAGATCGAGTCCGGCGCCGTCGCGGGTGACGGCGCGGCTGGCCGGGTCCAGGGTGAGGCCGGCGGCGGTGAGCACCGCCGGCCTCTCTCCCAGACCGCGTCGGGTCAGCGCCCGCAGGTGCGCGAGCAGGATGGGGTAGGAGAACGGTTTGGCCAAATAGTCATCGGCTCCGCTGTCCAGCCCCTCGGCGTGATCGAAGTCCTCATCCATCGCGGTCAGCATCAGGATCGGCGTCCACACCCCCTGCTCCCGCAGCTGTGCGCACACCTGGTAGCCGTCGAGACCGGGCAGCATCACGTCGAGGATGATCACGTCGTGGGCGGCTTCGCGGGCCTTCCACAGCCCGTCCTCGCCGTTGTCCGCAACATCCACGACGTAACCCTCGGCTTGCAGCCCCCAGGTCAGGGACTCAGCCATCGCCTGCTCGTCTTCGACTACCAGCACTCGCATCACTCAGACATCTCCGACCGTGACTGGAATCCGCTCCGCCCGAGGCGGCTCGGAAAGCTCCTGCACCGGCAGACGCAGTAGCCGCGCCGCCCAGTCCGGCATCCACCAGTTCCACTTGCCGAACAGCGAGACCAGCGCCGGAAGCAGCAGCATCCGGACGACCACCGCGTCCAGCAGGACGCCGGCGGCCAGGCCAGCCGCGATCTGGCGCACGGTGATGTCGTTCGCTGTGGACAATGATGCTAGCGCGAAGAAGAGGATCAGCGCGGCGTTGGTGACCAGCCGGCCCGTGCGCGAGACGCCTTCCACGATGCCCTGATGCGTCGACTTGGTCCGCTCGTAGCCTTCACGCACTCGGGACAGGATGAACACCTCATAGTCCATCGAGACTCCGAACAGGAACCCGAAGATCAAGACCGGGGCGAGGACGTCAACCGCACCGTAGGACTTTGTGCCCCACAGCGCATGCATGCCGAAGCCATGCTGGAACACCAGCACCAAGATGCCGTAGGACGCCGCGACCGACAGGGCGTTCAGGATGACGGCCTTGAGCGGAAGCAGAATCGATTTCAGTCCCCGCGCCAGCAGCAGGAACGTCACCAGCGCCACCAACCCGAACAACAGCTGGAACGCGCCATAGGTGGAACTCACCTCATCGATGGATACCGCGCCGGCTCCGCCGACCAGCGCGGTTCGGGGCACGGTGTTTCTGATGTCGCTGACCGCTGAGCCGCTCTGGGAGCTGCCCACCTCATGTTGGGGCACTGCGATCACGACCGCGCTGCCACCCTCCCGCCACGCCGGGTTGGTCGGGGCGACAGCGCCCCGCAGGCTCGACACCGTTCCCAACGACTTGGCGACAGAAGCTGCGTCCGCGGCGTGCGGGACATAGACCGGCACCGTGGTCAGGGTGCCGGTGGGGAACCCGTCGCCCTGCAAAGCGTGCAGCCCGTCGGTGTAGGTGCCGCTGCTGGCCAGCGCGCTGCTGGTGGGCTGGGAGATATTGATGGTCGCGGCCACCCCGGCCAATACGCCCAAGATCCCCAACCCGACGACGGCCGCCACGATGCGGTGGCGGATCACCCGCTCAGACCACCAGGTCCAGAAGCGGCTCGTCTTACCGGCTGACTTGTGCCGCGGCCAGTCCATCTTCGGGCCGACCTTGGACAGCACCGCCGGCAACAATGTCAAGGCCACCAAGGTCGCGGTGGACGGAATGAACAGCCCGGAAATGCCGATCCCCCGGACCAGCGAGTTCGGGACGACGATCAGCGCGAACAACCCCAACGACGCCACCAGCCCGCTGAACCACACCGAGTGCCCAGCACGCGTCATCGCCGCCCTGATGGCCTCGTCGTTGGACTTGCCCGATGCCCGTTCCTCTCGCCAGCGGGTCACCACCAGCAACGAGTAGTCAATCGAGAGCCCGAGTCCCAGCAGCGCGACGATGTACTGCACCGCAGGATTCAGCGGGGAGGAGGTCGGCATGACGTAGGACAGGGCGTAGATGAACAGCTGCATCGTCAGCACCGACACCAGCGCCATCATCAGCGGCAACAAAGCCAGGAAGGATCCGAACACCCAGGCCAGCACAAGCAGCGCACCCAGCGCACCGATCAGCAGCTCACCGAGCACCGTGGAGTTGCCACCGGAGGTGGTGGTTCCGGCAGCCAACGCCTTCAGGCTGGTCCCATGCACGGTCAGGTTCGGTGCCGCTGTGGTCGCCGCCCGGGTCAGGGCATCGACCGAAGCGGTGTCGATATCCGACCCCTCCTTCGCGGGGTAGGCCAGCACTATCGTGCTGGTCCCGCCCGTGCCGACCAGCGTCTGGCTGCCCGTCGAGGCGTAAGACACGGTCCGCACTGTCGGCGCAGCCTTCGCCAAGCCCGCGTCGACCGCCTTCAGCTCGGCCTGCACACCAGGGGAACGCACCGTCTGCCCGGCAGGCAAGTTCAGGGTCAACACACCCGGATCCGATGTCGCGCCCCCATACTGCTTAGCCCAGTGCTTTCATGAGGGCGGCGCGTTGATCAACTGAAAAGTGCTCCCAGTCAACGATGATCGAGGTTCTTGAGGCCAAGTCGTCGTTGAACAAGGAGCACCTTCAAGGTGAAGAATATCGGG
>NZ_JAVREH010000110.1:0-4153 GCF_031845305.1 Jatrophihabitans lederbergiae
CGCCGCCGGCACTCCGCCTGCGGCTACCGCAGCCCGATCACCTACGAGAACACCACCACCGCGGCTACGCTACGACCGGCCGCATAACAATCAAATCGCGTGTCCACTTTTCGGGGCGAAGGCCCGGCCGTCCGGGCGGCAAGGTCTCTGAAGCTCGTCCGACTGAAGAAGACAGGTAACAATGTCATTGAGTGAAACCCACGAACCTCGGGTATCGGTCTTGATGCCGACCTATCGCCAGGCTTGGTCGATCAAGCGGTCGATCGCCAGCCTGCGCGTACAATCCTTCACCGACTGGGAACTGATCGTCGTTGACGACGGGTCGCCGGATGACACGGGCCAGCAGATTCGCGAGATCGGCGACGATCGGATCCGATACCACCGGTTGGAGAAGAATCACGGCCTCGGGCATGCCTTGAACACGGCCACTGCCATGGCACGAGGCGACTACGTTGCCTACCTACCGTCAGATGATGTTTTCTTCCCCGATCATCTGCACTTGCTGGTGACCCTCCTGGACTCTGATGAGGCCGTCTATCTTGCCTACGGTGGCGTGCAGAGCCACCACATCTGGCACGGTTGGCGCGGATCGACCTTGCACGGTGACGATGCAGTCGGGCATGAAGCCGAGATTCTGGGGGGTGTGCCCTCCGATGCCCCTAACAGCGGGATCGAGCTGCCGAGCGGGAATTTGCTTGCGCTCGTGCAGGTTATGCATCGCCGCCTGACCGATCAGGCGGAGCTCCGATGGCCGGTTCGCACGGAGGCCGTATCTGATTCGATCGAAATGGACAGATGGCGAGCCATCGCCGCTGCGGGTCTGCGATTCGCATGCACCGATTCAGTGACGTGTGAATGGACAGATCACTACGATCAGCGGCACAAGATCATAGCCGAAGTCATGGACGGCTCCCAGTCAGGCCCGAGTTCGTATTGGATCTCCGGCCGCGGCCTTGTGCCTGAGTGGATTTCCGGCAGGGGCCTTGCAGCCTATCGAACGTATTACCAGGTCGGGCCCGAACCGTTGAACTGGAGGCCTAGTATCGGGCGGCAGCTCGACGAGCGCGAAAGATATCAGCCAGAGTCCCAGGTACGGCCCGAAAGCAGTGGAACCCGTATCCTGATCGTTGGTGAGCTCGGGTTCAATCCAGATAGGCTGAGAGCCTTCACTTCGGCCGGACATGAATTGTACGGGCTCTGGACTACCGCATTGGAGCCCTGGGACTCGATCGGCGCCCCGCCGATCGCCGATATCCAGGTAATCCCCAATGACGCTCATTGGAAGGATCGGGTTCGTGAAGTCGCCCCCGACGTCATCTACGCCCTACTCAACGTCCAGGCGATTCCCCTCATACACGAGGTCGCCACCGCGGGCCTGGGGATTCCCATGTTCTTCCAGTTCAAAGAATCTCCATTCCACTGTATCCAGATCGGACTGTGGGACAAACTTCGCGAGATCTTCGCGTCCTGCGCCGGTCACATCTTCATCAGCGACGAAAATCGAGAGTGGTTCGCCGCGTACTGTCCGGATGTTGTCGGCAATGTGCCGTCCTTGATCCTCGACGGCGATCTGCCTTTGGGCAAATGGATGAACAACGAGTGGAGCGAACTGCTGTCGGACACGGATTCTGAAATCCACACCGCTTGCGCCGGCCGACCGGTCGGACTGGACGATCTTTCTTTCTTCGAGAGAAACAAGGTGCATCTTCACATCTATGGCTCCTACCTTCACCGAAGATACCCTTCGCTTGCGGTTGGCCACAGCTACATCCATATGCACGAGACGGTCGACCCTAAGGACTGGGTGCGCGAACTGTCGCAGTACGACGCCGCCTGGTTGCACGGGTTCCAGAGTTCTAATGGCGGCGAGATTCGAGCGTCCACCTGGTCGGAGCTCAATATCCCAGCCAGGCTCGGCACCTATGCGGCGGCGGGACTGCCCTGGATCATTCGGTCGCCGGTCGGGTCGCGCACCTCGGTGGGCTCACTTGCTCAGAGGCATGGGTGCGGGGTCACGTTCGATGACTATGACGAGTTAGCGAGAATTCTGCACGATCGAGATGCCATCGCGTCGGCTCGAGGAAGCATGCGGGCCGAGCGACTAGCCTTCTCATTTGATTACCATGTTGGTTCACTGATCAAGTTCTTCAAGACGGGAAGTGTTGCTTGAGATAATGCTTCTTCTGACCGCGGCGACGGGCAAGCCCACCCGTTTCTCTCGGTACAATTCGATCAATAGGGCTTGCTGCGAAGTCGAGGAATGGTGTTCGTTTCCAAGGTTCACCCCGCATTACGGTTGTCCCTGCTCATAGATTCGCTCGGGGCCGGAATTTTCGGGCCAATGATTCTGCTCTACTTCCATCTGGTCGCTGGGTACCCCCTCGCCGAGGTTGGCGGTCTGGCTAGCGCCGCAGCCACGCTCGGTCTGGTTGTTCCGTTGTTCGCCGGCCGGCTGGCCGACCGGTTCGAGCCCCGGATCATGGTGGTGGCAGGCCAACTGATTCAGGCGCTGGGCTATGCCGGCTTTTTGGTTGCGCGTGAACCGTGGGCCATCTTCATCGCCTTTGTGGTCACTGCGGCAGGCCTGAGGGTCTTCTGGTCCACCTTCTTCACGATGCTCGCCGCGCTACCTGTTCCTGAAGAGGGAGGTAGGGAGCGGCTGTTCGCGGTGACCGGCATAGTCCAGGCGACGGGATTCGGCACCGGAGCCTTAATCGGTGGCGTGCTGGTAGCCAACGCATCCGTCGGCATCTTCAAGATCGCCGTGATCTGCAACGTGGTTTCGTTCCTGCTCGGCGCAGCGCTGTTGTTGAGACTTCCAATTGGTGCGAAAACGAGGCACGCCGATGCCGACGTCGCACCATCTGGTTTGCGGCTACTACTACATAATCGTGCATTTCTGTGGTTAATTGTCGTGGACGCTGGTTTTGCGATCTGCAGCGACGCGCTCGTGGTCGGCCTCCCGATCTCGGTGAAGGAGGGAGGCATCGGGTACGTCGGAGTGCTGGGCCCCTTGCTCGCGCTGAACACCTTCCTCATCGCCACGACGCAACTGTTCGTCGCCAAGATGATCGGCAGGACCTCGCGGATACGTGCCCTCGTGCTCGCTGGACTGCTGTGGGTGGCCTGGGCGATCCTGATGTCGGTACTGCCAGTGTTCTCACTTGCCATTTCATCTCTCGTTCTCATTCTGCTGGTGTTGCTGTACTGCGTGGCCGAGATGATTCACGCGCCGGTCGCCAACGCGTTGGCCGCGGAGGCGGCGCCCGCAGAGCACCGGGGCGTGTACTTGGCGGCCTTCCAGTACGGGTTCGCGATCGCCAACATCGTGGTTCCGGCAGCATTCACTGCCCTATTCGAAGTGGGACATGCGGTTCCGTGGATCGCTCTCGCCGTGCTGGCTGCCGCGGCAACCGCCGGGGCAGGCGTGGTGGGCAAGTTCTTGCCGGCTGAGGCGGTGCGCCCGGGCGTAGTAGCCCACTAGTAGGCGGCGTGACAGCGGGATCAGCAGCTGGAGCCGACCGGTGGGTTAGGCCGCCTAGTGCCCAGTCGTAGACGCGGTCGCCTCTCGCGCCAAGGCCGCAGGAGAGCGGCTGCCATGCCTGCACTGCCAGGGCTGCTGGGCCGATAGGCGCGGGTGCCGGCCGCGGTGGAAGAGTGGCGGTGCTGACGCCCGTGGCCAACCTTTCCGCTGGCCTCGACCCAGACAACCTCCACCGGTCGGTGTCAATCACGACTCCTTGGAATCTGCGAAGCGGCCCAGGCCTGGTGCCGTTCGATCAGCGTCAGGTAGTGACTCGGCGGATCGCCGACCACGTTCGTCCCCTCCGGGACCGCCCAGCCGCTGCTTCGCCGAGAGGTTCGACGGCACAGCTGTCCTCGGTCGTTCCAGTCAACTGCAGTCAGTTGCGATCCACGACCACGACCAGCTTATCCAGATCGTGATACTGTGTCGCGATAGTCAGATGTAGTCTAGAAGGAGGACGAGATGGCGCGAACCTCCCTGGAAGCGAGTCGCGCACGCCCCTAGCCCCAATACCGTTCAGTTAGCTTCGTGCGATCTGGTAGGTGGGAGGGTGCTGCGGTCGGGGCCACGCTGCATGGTGGGTGCGCTTGACGTGCCACTTGGGCATCTTGCGTTTGATGACGCGGG
>NZ_JAVREH010000111.1:0-4147 GCF_031845305.1 Jatrophihabitans lederbergiae
CACATGCGGCCCGTCGCCCCCGCTGACTTTCAAGTACCTTCGCAGGCGATCGAGACGACGGAACGGGTGGTGGGCTGTTCGAGTTCTGGGTGTTGTCGCGGCTGCATGATCGTCGACCGGTCCGGGCGCGTGACCTGCCGGCGGCGGGCCGGCCGGTGACCCTCATCTGGGTCAAGCGCGCTGCGTCGAGCAGGCGTGCGCGATGCGGACCTGGACCAAGCGCAGGGAGCAGATCCGCCCACTCGCCAGCCTCACCGAGCGCGCGCCGGGGGCCTGCCGACGGGTCGGTCAGGACGGCCACACCGTAGCTCAGGTCGGTGGTTACGACACGCCGACTCCCCTGTACCCGGACTCCGTAGGCATCGCGAACCGTCCGGTCTGTGCTCGCATCGACGCCCTAGTCTCAGAAAGGCGCTCGGGATGCTGCCGAGCGTCGAACAGGAGGGCAAAGAGATTGCGCGTGTCGATGAGCAGCCCACCTGCACCGGCGAACGCAGTGACCACATCGCCGCGCCCGTTGAGGGCATGTGGTCGGGTGGCAGGGTCTTCCCGCAGGAAATGATTCGCGAGGTACCACAGGCGCGGGGGCGTTTGCTTTTCCTCGCTGGCGTACATCGTCGCGTACTTCATCAAGTTCATGAGCCCCGACTCCGCCGCCAGCGCACCGACCGGCACGGACGCCAGAGTCGAAAGCCCCGACAAGCAAGCGATGGCCGACACGGTCTTCGTCGAAGTCTGAGCCCGACCCGCCAGGCGCTGCAGGCCAACGCCATCCTCACGCGCGTGGCCCGCGACGCCGCCGCGTCTGCACACCGCACAGCTGGACGCCTCAGTCGAACGCGGTCTGACATTCGGGCCGTCGTCCTCACCCCCGGCCACATAGACCACATAGACCACATAGGGATAGGGGAATGGCCAGCGCCGGGGCGGCCGATGTGGCCGTGTACCTGCATCCGGCCGATGCGGCGCTGGCGGCCAAACCGCGCAGCAACAGCACTGACAGCAGCCTGCTGCCCCACCTGCCCTACCTGCCCTACCCCAGCTACCTGGGCCGGGCCCTCTGGGGCGCGGCATCGCCCAGGGGTCGTGGCGACCGCAACCGATGCCAGCCGCAGTGCCGCTCACGGCGCCCGCGGCCGCCCAGCGATCACTTGGTGCGACCCCCCTGAACCTCCCGTCGCGCGCCGCTGCTGTCTGGAAGCGGACGGGTCTACGAGACACCGCGGCATCATCAATCCTGGCGGGGCGGGACCAGCGATCCTGGCAGTCCGCGTTCCCAGAAGACCGCTCGCCGGGGTGCCGATCAGGCGACACCCTCGTCGTCACCGATCATGAGCCACACGCCTGCCGACCCGTAGATAAAGGACGTTATCTACTGGCGGTGGGTGCACCGGTTTGGAGGGCGGCGGCGTGGTCGTCGACCCGGCATCCGCAGGGTTGGGCGACGGCGACCACGGCCAGTTCGCGGCCACGCGTGCGTTGCGTTCGCGTAGTCCGCTGGTAGGTCGTCGGTGCAGCGCGGGCAGCGCGGGCGGTATCCGGCCGGCCACGCCACACTCTGCAGCCGGGCGTGGTGTCTTTCGTTGCGGCAGTGTGGTGCGGGCGCCTTCCGAGCTGCCTGGCGTCCTTGGCTGTCATGTTGTGCTGGTCGTGCTGGTCGTTGCGGTGAGTGGTTGGGGGTTAGTGGGCGCGGGCTCCTTTGGTGTCTGCGTCGACTTTGAGGAAGCTGACCAGGATGAACCCGACGACGTAGAGCGCGACGAAGGCCCAGACGACGCCGATGTTGCCGGCCCATGGTTTGACGATCGCGACGACCGCTGCCCCGGAGAACGCTGCGCCTCCTGCGGCGGTGGTGTACATCGCGATCGCGGCGCCTTTGTCGTCCGGGGCTAGGGCGGGCATGATCGCGCCCATCGGGACGAACCCGGCCAGCATGATCCCGAAGATCACTCCGGCGGCGGTAGCGAGCACGAAACCGACCGTTGATCCCGGGGTCACCCAGTGGGCGACGTACCACCACGCGAGGAGCCCTAGGGCCGAGCCGGTGATCCCGATCCATTTGACGGTCCGCTGCCAGCCCCAGTGGTCGCCGATCGTGCCAAACATGGCGTTGAAGATGATGTTCCCGGCGTAGACCGCGACGGTCATGAGCAGCCAGCGTTGCTGCCCGAACTTGAGGTCGGTGGTGATCACGGCGGGCAGGATGATGAACATCCCGTACTCCGGTGAGGTGTTGATCAGCCGGACTAGGAAGCCCATGAAGATCTTGGGCCGTTTCACGGTCAGTCGCAGACCACTGCCAATCACCGCGCCAGCTGATTCCTCTTCCGGTGCGAGCCGGGACCGGCCTTGGCGTTCCTTGACCCCGAACCAGACGATCAGGAACCCGGCGACCACGAACGCGGCGGATGAGGCCATGGTGCGGATCTCGCCGCCGTACCCGCCGCCGAACAGCGGGATCAGGATCACGGCGTAGAGCGAGCCGAAGGTGGGCAGGCCGCCGGTGAACATGACGTAGAACCATCCGACGGCGGCTCCGTTGCGTTTGCTCGGGACCACCGTGTTCACCCAAACCAGGAAGGAGAACGCGAACAGAGGGTACCCGAACCCGCGGAAGAAGTAGCTGGCCATGGTCAACGGGGTGGAGCCCAGGTGCAGGCTGAACAGGAAGCACGCTTCGAAGATCACCCAGATCGCTGCGCCCAGCGCCATCACCCGGCGCGGCCCGAACAGGTCGGACAGGGCCCCGGACATGTACGAGGCGATGATCACCGCCACCCCGTACATCGCCACCAGGGTCGGGACCACCGCGTTGTTGCCGAGCCCTTGCCCAATCACCGGGGCCACGAAGCTGGCCTCGACCCCGTGGCCAAGCATGAACACCAACACCCCAAGGAACCCCCACCGCAGCTCATGGGGGATACCGAGCCGGTCCAGCCGGGTCTCCGCGCGGCCACCCGGCTCGCCCGGTTTGCCGTAATCACCGCGCGCCGCCGAGGCCGCCGCGAGTCGCCGTGCTCTTCGGCGGCCGCCGCGGATGAGGTGTCTGACGCCATAAACAGCACACTCCCTAGCTGACAAACGAGCAGAAGTACATCACGTTTGAGAGGAGTAAAGGGCCGGGGCGGCGCGTTGTCAAGGGTCGGCCACCAAGTGAGCAAGACAGGTACTCTTTCGAGCATGACCGAGTTGAGCACCGCGTCCCTGGGCGGCCCCAGCGCGGCCCTCCAACTCGCCCAGATCGCGCGCCGGTTCTACCTGGGCGGCCAGTCCAAACAGGACATCGCCGCCGAGCTGGGGCTCACCCGGTTCAAGGTCGCCCGGCTCATCGAACAAGCCCGCGAGGCCGGCGTCGTCCGGATCGAGATCACCTCCCCCCAACCCATCGACCCGGAGCTGTCCGAGAAACTGGCCGCGGCGTACCAGCTGCGGCACGCGATCGTGATCACCGTCCCCGACCACCCCGAAGCCGACCTGCGTCGGCAGCTCGCGAAGGTCGCCGCCGCCCTACTAAGCGAGATCGTCACCGACCAGGACGTCCTCGGGATCGGCTACGGGCGAACGTTGAACGCGACCACCGCCGCACTCACCCACCTCGCCCGGTGCACCACAGTCCAGCTCACCGGCGCCCTGCTCGGGGTGCAGGTCAGCGAGAACAGCATCGAGCTAGTCCGCCGGGTCGCCGCCGTCACCGGCGGACCGGCCTACCCCCTCTACACCCCCCAGGTGCTCACCGACCCCGGCACCGCCCACACCCTGCGCCAGCAACCACAAGTCGCGCAGGCCCACCAACGCTTCGACCACATCACCAAAGCCATCGTCGCCGTCGGATCCTGGGAACCGCCGCACTCCCAACTCTACGAAGCGCTCAGCAACCCCGAACGCGACAAGTTCCGCGACCTCGGCGTCACCGCCGAAGTATGCGCCACCCTGCTCGACGCCCACGGCAACCAGGTCGCCGCCGACTTCACCGACCGGTGCATCGCCATCACCGGCACCCAACTACAAGCCATCCCCGACGTCATCGCCGTCGCCGCCGGAACCACCAAACACAACGCCATCAAAGCCGTCCTCCAAGGCGGCTACGCCAACAGCCTGATCACCAACCACACCGTCGCCCGCCACCTCCTCGAACAGGGGGGGGGCG
>NZ_JAVREH010000112.1:0-4129 GCF_031845305.1 Jatrophihabitans lederbergiae
AACACCCGGGTCAACACCCCCACCGACACCAAATCCGACAACCGACGATCCGACTCCGGCTTCACCCACCCAGCACGAGGCATACCACCAAACTACACCGCTGTAAGCTTAACTGAACGGTATTGGGACTAGGGTAGGCCACGTGGCCCCACGTAAGGCATCGAACGTCACTCGGCTCGAATTGACCCTCTCGCGGTGACGTGCCTGACCGTCGCGGGCATCGGCGTGGCTCTTCAGATCGCGCACGTTGCCCGCCCGCTGGAAGCTTCATCCTCTTCCTCGGCATAGCCGGGAACACCTTCGTCACCGTGCGCAACGCCAGCCGGGTGAACCGTGAAGAAGCGGCCCAACACATGCGAGGGACCGAGCAGCGCAGTAGACAGGACAGGTGTCAAGCGGTGCACGACGCTCACTTCCACGCCACCGAGCGCTCGCCGGTCATCGGCGTGCGGGGCTGTGAGCAGAAGGCCCTTAGGTTTGGGGCAGATGACCCTGCGGTGCCCTTAGCGGCTTCTCAGTTCACCCGGTGCATGTGTCCAGCGACGATGACGCCGTTTCGTACGGTGTAGGTGCCTTGATAGACCTCGGCGATGCCGTCGGTTTGCATGGCGGTGAATTCGGTGTCGACGACACCGCCGCCAGCGTCGGTCGCCGTTCCGATCACGCCGGTGGTGTTGGCGTAGCCGGCGACCCATGAGTAGTAGTCGCCGCCGTTGGTGAAGTTCGAGCCGCCTGCGTCCCAGGCGGCTCGGAAGTTCTTGCTGTTGAGATCGCTGTAGAACTTCTGAACGACCGCGACTGGGTCCACGTACGCGGCGACCGGGGCCTGTGAGCTTGCGGGGGGTTGAGGTGCTGGCTTCTGCACCGTCGTGACCACGACCGAGACGGATACCGACGGCGAGGGAGTGGCCGTCGAAGTGTGGGTCGGTGCCGCGACTGTCTTCGTCACCGTCGCCGGCCCAGCGGTTGCCGCCGTCGTTCGGGTCGCGCCCCCATTGCATGCCGTGAGTAGGCCGACCGCGCCAACCGCCGCGAAAACCGCCATTCGTTTGGTAGCACGACAGCTGGCATATCCTCCGAAAAGTCCCATTGACGGATCATCGCACGCTAACCGACATGGGCATAGCACTATCGGCCAAGGGCTGCAGCCGGCACTTACGTTCGGTTCGACGGCGCACAAGCACGGGACTACGTTCGGTAGCGGCCTATGTGCATCTCGGAGGAAACGGCATATGTTCGCTGCCGTCCCGCTGCGCGTCACGCCGCCGGTCGTTGCAGTCACCCGGCGGCGTGACGCCGGCTCTCTGCCGGAGGTGCTGCAAGCACGGCGCAAGGATGACCAGCCCGGAGAGGGCCGCTGACCTTCCTACTCTGATCGGCTCATCGGAACAGACAGTGATCCGGCTACGAGCGCGCCACCACCGGACAATCGTGTGCGATTACCGGTTCACAGCTGAAGACTCGCAGTCATCATCACAGCGCGCGAGGACGAGTTCGGGTCGGGAACGGCTGGCGAAGCCGCGCCGGGGCCCGCGCAGCCATGTCGTGAGTCGCCGGCTCCAAGTCGAGGGGCTGACCATGAGGTCTGCGGGCTCCGGGGCCAGCCTCGCGCCCTGCGGGACGCGGTGCTCATAAGCTGCTTGGCCCGTCGTGCGCTACGCCAGCGCTCAAGCTGCGAGCTGATGACGCCGGTCAGGCCGAGGACGAGGCGCAAAAAGCTTAGACGCGGACAACCTTCAACGGTCGGTCTAGGCCTGCGATGTGCACACGCGTTGCTGACCGACTCGCCCCTCGCCTTGGACCCTTGGGTCCTCGACCACGGCGTGACTCTTCCGGCGTCCGTCTACCGGGCAGGAGCGCTAGTCAGTCACTGGCTGTGGTGACTAGCCAAGTCCAGGCCTGGGTCTGGTGCAGGGCCTCGAGGTTGGTGTGGTCCTCGCCTTCGAGGAAGTGGGCGTTGACGCCAGAGATGTGCTCGGCGAGCCATCGACCGTGCTCGGCACCTACCGACAGGTCACCGACGCCGTACCAAAGCTGGACCGGTACGCGGATGTCGCGGACATCGAAGCACCAAGGGGAGAGCGCAGCCGACCAGTCCTCCCACCAGCCCTCGTCACCGCGTCGCATGGCCTCGTGAAAGACCAGCGCGAGATGATCCGCGACGGCTGGGCTGTGCGCCTCGTCCTTGCCTGCCTGATCCCTCCAGCGTGCCCACCACCCTTCCGGGCGGGACAACACCTTGAACCAGTCGTCAGCGTCGATGCGGTGACGGTCGCGAGCCGTTCCCGGGTCGGTGAAGAACAGTTCCACCTCTGCTCGGCTGACCGGCGACAAGTGCCCGGTCCAGTCCAACCCAGGAGCGTCGTAGGGGGCCAGGCCAGCCATCACCACCGCGCCGGACACGTGCTGGGGCAGCAGGGCAGCGCACGCCAGCGCGTAGGCGCCACCACCGGAGAAGCCCCACGTAGCAAAACGCGACACCCCCAGCGCGACGGCGACCGCTTCAGCTTCCTGAGCGACGTCGGCTGTCCGGCGACCCGGACGCCCAGGCCGCTCGCCGTAACCAGGACGGTCCCAGCAGATCAAGCGCAATCCGTGGTCGGCGGCCGCGGCCACCGTCGGTACAAACATGTGCCGCGATCCGGGAGTGCCGGGATGGACGAAAATCGGGTAGCCGGCCGAGGCGGGAGCGCCCTGCACACGCAACTGATGCCCATCGGTCGTCCGGCACCCCCACTCCTGCAGCATCCGCGGAGTGTATGTCTCTGCGTCAGAACGGCGCACGGGCCACGGCGAGAACTTGAGCACCGGGCGGACGCGATGCCCTTTTGAGTTGATGCCAACAGAACGGGCCGCCCATCATCGGGAGCGGGCCGTTTGGTGCCGGGATCGTTAGTCGAACTCGACACGCTCGCTGATGAGCGTGAGCAGCGAACGTGCCTCCTGTCGGCTTGTCAGAGCGACGACGACGCGACTTCCGCGCCGAACCACCTTGACACTTGTTCGGGATGCGATGGCCAGCGATGCTGCCGTGTGCCGCAGAAGGGGTGTGTTAGGACCCGGAAGTTGGCTTCCCCGGCGCTGCGTCGCGGGCTCGGACGACGAGCGGAAACCCGAACCACAGCACCGTCAGTACGGCCGCAACGACGGCTGCTGCTGCTGCCCAGCCTGTGATCGCGCCTCGGACCACGTCAAAGATCAAGAGCACGACTCCGACAATGGCTAGGGACAGCGCCACCAGCCACCGAACACCCGACGGTGATCAGGTATACGTCTTGTTGGAACGTCGAAAGTTTCTCGAAGCGAGCCTGAAAAGGCAGCGTGAGCAGGAAGCCGGTCAACAGTTGTACGCCAGTCTGGACGACTCGTAGCTCTTGAAGCAGGTCAGTCCAGTTGCGATCTAGGCGCTCGGTCGGTGTCTCGTGGCGCGCCTGCTGGTCCCAAGAGTCGTCGCGCTCGGGGTGATCCGTGTCCACGCGGTCCTCGCCCATTCGCCCAACCTAACCGCGCAACACGGAGTGAGTCTGCTGATCCGCGAATGTCCCGCGCCGTCCTCCCAGCGGCGGCCTTGCCACCTTCTAGCGACTACCGGTGTCCGCGTCGGGTGCCAACCGACGCACACGAATAACGCAGGAGTGCGGAGAACTGGAACGAGGCTGGCTCGCCGGTGTTGGAGTGGCGGCTCATGCCATCCTGTCTCGGCCGCTAAGGTCAGCATCCGTGCCGTGGTGGAACAATGCCGAGTGGCAGCAGATGAAATCGGGTGAGGGCTGTCCAATGTGCGCCGACGGTTCCTTGGTGACCAACGAGCACAGCGACCTCATCGCCGAACTGCCGTTCAGCTTCGCGAGGCTTCACCGTAACCAGGCACAGGCGGGGTATTGCGTCGTCATCCTCAAGGGTCACGCGACCGAGTTGCACGAACTCGACCACACTCGGCTCGCCGGATTCTGGTATGACGTCGCAGCGGTCGGCCGCGCTGTAACTGAGATCTTCCAGCCCGTGTGTCGGCGGCGCTCGAAAACTGAACAGTTTCGGCGGTGAGAAGTGAGCACTCAACGATTGGAGTGTGATCACTTTGGAGGACTGGGCGCTGATCAGGAGGCTGGCGGCGGAGGGTGTGCCGAAG
>NZ_JAVREH010000113.1:0-4109 GCF_031845305.1 Jatrophihabitans lederbergiae
TCACGACGACGGCAGCGGTCAGGGTCGTCGAGACGACGATCCGCGAACTGATGAAAGTCATAACCAAGCTCCTTCGGCGACAGACGCACCGAAGTGGAACATCTGCCTGCTATTAGACACCTCCCGCAGCCCAGCCGTTGCAACCGACTCGAAGGCACGGGCGCAAGTCAAGGCAATGCAGTGCTCGTCCCATAACCCAGCCCACCGCTACCGAGACGTCCTCCTCCCAATCGTCTCGATGGGCGATCGTGCTCTGGAACACGCGGTATCAAGACGCCGCAATCAACGAACTACGTAGGCAAGGAGCCCAAGTTGCCGACGACGACATCAAGCGCCTCTCGCCGCTCGGACATGAACACATCAACCTGCTCGGCCGATATCAATTCAGCACTCCAGGACTCACCGAAGCACTCCGCTCGTTGAGAGACCCCACCTCACCCGATCCCGGATGAGCGTCACACCCTTAGCGCACGATCCTGTACCACTACTACTCAGCCCCCCTAGGTCATCGACACCAGGATGGCTATGCCGATGGCCGCCCTCCGCCGCCGGGGCCTTCACTGGGCGACCGTCGCTTGGCGATTGGGACCCTTCGATACGCAACAGTCCTCATTTTCGGTAAGCATTTTCGCTCAAGCCACAGCGGCGCTACACCTTGATGGCGGCAACATGGCCGCTGACATCTCTGGAGGACTGAATGGTGAAACGTATGTGGCGTCTGCTGGCGGTTGGGCTGGTCATGGCCGTCGCCCTCGCCATGGGGCTCGTCACGCTGGCTGGTTCGGCAGGGGCGACGCCGGCCTGCCAGAATCGCGGGACGAGCATCGGCGGCGGTGGCGCCCTCGGCCAAAATGACTGTCTGCGTAGCTCTAACGGCCGGTACACACTTGCCATGCAGGCTGACGGGAACTTCGTGCTGTACTCGAACAACACCGCGTGCTGGGCGTCGTCGTGGGAGGAGTCGGGCCGGCACCGTGCTGGTGACCACGCCTACGTATACGTCGACAACTACGGCTTGGACACCGAAACCGGGGTGGCAGTCGCCACCCCCGGGCGCGGAATCCTCACAACCACCTGGCAGCACTGGACCGATCATGTCCACCAGCCGTTCGAGTCGTCTGCATACAACATAAGCCTGAACAACAGCGGGCAGTTTTACATCGGCTACTCACTGTACAAGGCCTGCTGACGTGACGATGGACATCACGCCAGCCCATCCGCCGTCCGGGCGTCCGCGTGCGCGGCATTACTCCACGCTGGCGCGGTGGGCCGCCGCGCTGGTAGTAGCCGGCACAGCTGGGTTGGGGCTCGTAGCGCCGGCGCCGGCACAGGCCACTCCCACCAGCTCGACCTACCTCGCCCGCGGCGACAACATGACCAAGAACCAGGCGATCATCAGGGTCAACGGTGCCGCCACCTGGCAATTGATCATGCAGGGTGACGGAAACTTGGTGCTGTACTACCGCGCCTGGTACGGCACGACAGTCTGCTTCAGCACCAACACTCAGGGGCGGGGCGATCGGGCGATCTACACCCTCGGCGGGGACCTCACCGTCATCGATTCTCGCGGGTTCCGGCTCTGGCACTCCGGTGCCAACACCGGGACAACCGTCGACATCAGCGCCTACGGTCGTCTCTACGTCGGCTACGCCCCTATGAACAACACCTGCCCGGCTTACATCGGCTTGTGACCCCTTGCGGCCCGGGCCGGCGCCCTATGCGCCGGCCCGGCACCAAGGCAGACGTCGGCCGTAGCATCGTGGCCCAGGACCATCGGTTGGGAGATTCCTGTGATCGACACCGCGGCAGAAGTAATGGCCTGGCAGTCACCGGGAGTCGTAACCCTCGGCCTCGGCGACATCAACAGGATTCGTGTGTCCGTGTCCACGGCGACCTACCCGTCCTTATTCTCCATGCTCACCGACAGCGTCGCCGGCGTCACCCGAGGCCTGCCGGCGACCTGGCGCGAGCGCATCGGCCGGACCGTGACACACGCGGGCCACCGCGCGATAGCACCCCTCGGTGCAGCGCAAACTGCGGGCTGGGTGCCGGACTGCTTACTCCCCGCAGACCTTCTCGCAGGACTCGACACCGACTCCGCACTCGACACACTGCGCACCGCGGACCCCGCTGATGTCCAGGCCAATCTATTACAAGAATTTGGAGACCACGCAACGAGCGTATGGCGACCTGCGATCGATCGTCCGAAGCAGTGGATGGCCGACGCCAGCGTGGCCATGGACGCGGTAGCGGCGTTAAGCCGACCGTTGTTCACTCAAGCTCGGCCCCTGTTCGACCGCGAGATCGAACGGGTCGGGGTCGCCACCGTCCGCCAAATGACAACCGCCCTGCTCTCGACGCTGAACTCTCGCGTCACCCTGCGCAACGGCGCACTGACGTTCAGTCACCCCATTGGCGGCAATTACGAGCTGGCGGGACGCGAGCTGATCTTGGTACCCATGGTCACCGGCGATCGAATGCTCATGACCGACTTCAGCCAAGCCGACCACGTCTGGCTGGGATACCCGCTTCCCGGGCTTGGGACCCTGTGGAACACCCCAGCGCAACTTCCGAGCCCCCTCGAGGCGGCGCTCGAGGCCCTACTCGGCGCAACCCGCGCCGCGGCCCTCGCCTACCTCGACACACCTACAACTATGACCGAGCTGGCCACCGCTACGGGCGTCCACGCCGCCCGAATGACCCACCACTGCGACCGTCTCCACAGTGCAGGCCTAGTGGAACGGCACCGGCATGGACGCACCATGCGGGTGAGCCGAAGCGAACTCGGCAGCCAACTGCTCGAGATATACCGCCACTAAGCCCGTATCCACCGCGGTAGCCGGCGCGGGGTGGATCGTGACGCCGAAATGCAGTTGCTGATCGACGACCCAACCCGCCTCGACGGGGTGCGGGTGATCGGGGTCGACGAGCACGCCTGGCGCCACACCCGCCGCGACGACAAATACGTCTGTGATCATCGACCTGACACCAGTGCGCGAGGGCACCGGCCCGGCGCGGCTGCTGGACATGGTCGAAGACCGCTCGAAACAGGACGCTCAGTACCAGGAAAGCCGGCCGGTCGCGCTGTCCGATAGCCGAACGTCTACCGGTCACGATCAGCGATCTCAGCAGGTTCGCGGAGCATGATCGCTTCGTCCCGATCGGGGATCATCGGTTTGCGGGCGGTGGTTGAGGGCTGACCGGAGATGAGTGAGGACGACCAGATAGCAGAGGGCCGCAGGGGTGGGGGCAGCGATGCCTGGCTGCGGGTACGCGATGATGTTCTTTCGGCGGTTCACCGGGAGGGACGAGTACGTGTCGCAACGCAGGCGTCTGACCCTGCTGCTGAGCCTCAATATCGCGATGATCGCCGGTTTAGTGATCGTGGGGCTGCAGGCGCGATCCCTCGGTGTCCTGGCTGCCGGCGGCGATTACGTCGCAGACTCCGCTGCGATCGGCCTGGGCATCATCGCCTCGGTGATCAGGGACCGGGTCGGTGAACAGTCCCGCGCGACCACGATCGTTGCCGCGATCAACGCCTCCGCCCTGCTAATCGTTACGGGCGTGGTGATCGCCGAGGCCATTCGCCGCCTCGCCGCCGGTAGCCCAACCGTCCACGGTCTGCCCGTACTCGTCGTGAGCGTGATCGCGACGGTGGTGATGGTCGCCGGCGCCCTGATCCTCGGGGCCGACGCCGGCAGCGAAGACCTGCACATGCGTTCGGTCCTCTTGGACACCGTCGCCGATGCCCTCACCTCCGCCGCGGTCGCCGCGACCGGCGCGGCCATCTACCTCACGCATGGCACCTTCTGGCTGGACCCCGCCGTCGCGATCATCATCGGCCTGATCATCGGATATGGCGCAGCACGCCTACTCCGCGACGTGGTCATGGCCTTGCGCAACCGCGCACCGCTCGACCTCGACGATGACTAGCCAGCAGGATCACCTACGCGTCTCACATTACGGCGTTCCGTAAGCGGAACCTTGGGTTCTCGCGGTGATCGCAACACCTGACTGAGTGGAGGTGTTGACCATGCGGTTCGCTAATCACATGATCACGGAGAACGTGCAGGTGTTTTGGGCCGAGTTGCAGCGTGGCGAGTTCATCA
>NZ_JAVREH010000114.1:0-4002 GCF_031845305.1 Jatrophihabitans lederbergiae
GCCGCCGGCACTCCGCCTGCGGCTACCGCAGCCCGATCACCTACGAGAACACCACCACCGCGGCTACGCTACGACCGGCCGCATAACAATCAAATCGCGTGTCCACTTTTCGGGGCGAAGGCCCCCCGATCGCAGGCGGCGAGTACTCCTTCGCCGCGCGCGTCCTTGGCAAAGCCACCGGGTTCGCGCTCTTCTTGATGAACGCCCTCAGCATCATCCTCATCATCGGCGTCATCGCCCTGGGCACGGGACAGTACCTGGCCGCTGCGGTCTCCGGAGCCGATTCCAAATGGGTCGGCGTGGGGGTCATCGTGCTTTGCGCGATCATCGCCGTACTCAACATCCGCACCAACGCCTGGGTTACCGGCACCTGCCTGGTGTTTGAGATGGCTGCCCTTGTCGTCTTGACCGTCCTCGGTTTCTTCCACGTGTCGCGGCCGGTGAGTGTGTTGTTCCACGCCCAGACCGCTGACAGCCACGGCGTTCTCACCGGCGTCGGCCTCGGACTGGTAGCCGCGCAGATGGCTACTGCCATTTTCGCCTACAACGGCTACGGAGCGTCGATCTACTTCGCCGAAGAAACCCGCAACGCCGCTCGCGGTATTGCAAAGGCGATCCTGTGGTCACTGGCGATCACCGTCGCCGCAGAGATCATTCCGATGACCGCAGTTGTTCTCGGTGCGCCAAGCCTGGGTGCTTTGATCAGCAACCCGGCGCCGATGCAGTACTTCATCACCGCTCGAGGCAGCAGCACCCTGAACACCATCGTCAGTCTGGCCATCGCGATTGCCATCATCAACGCCGTCGTGGCCATCACTCTGCAAGGCGGCCGAACCCTCTACAGTTCGGCGCGTGACCGTGCTTACCCCGACCCGATCAGCAACTTCTTCCGCTACGTGCACCCCAGGCTGCAGACGCCGCTGCCCGCAACGCTGTTCGTAGGAGCGGTCGCAGCGATCGTCGCCGCAATAGTTCCGCTCAACTCCCTCATCATCGCTACCGGCGCCACTCTGGTCGCTCTTTACGTCATCGTGGCCCTGTCAGCGATTATCGGTCGCATCAACGGCACAAGCTCCCACGCCCACTACCGGATGCCGCTCTGGCCCCTCGCGCCCGTCGTGGTGATCCTCTCGCTGGGCTACGTCACCTACGAGCTGTGGAAGGGCAACCCCTGGCAGGTCATCATCGCCGTCGGGGCGTTGGCGATCGGCTATGCCTACTACTACGTCTACCTCTACCCACAGCGCGCGACTCGATGGACGATGCCCGCAGCCGCCCACGACGAACACGCCGTTGACGATGCCGGGGCGCTCGTGATGGGCCCGGCAACGGAAATCAGTCCTCCCGGTGCGTCGAACGCCACCGAGGCGACATCATAACGACGATCGAAGGCGCGCAGGCAACCACGCGCAGAGCGCGCGATTACGGAATAGAACTCGAGGGAAGGCCCGGGAGCTGGAATACGATCACCGACGTGCCCGGAGTTCAGGTCGGTTACGAAACCCTCATCCAGGGAGAAGGCCCCCTCGAACAGGGCCATGGACCCGTGCGCTCGGGAGTCACCGCGATTCTGCCACTCGGGCGGGACGGCATCGGGACATCGTGTCCGGCGGGCTGGTTCTCCCTGAATGGCAATGGTGAAATGACCGGTACCGCGTGGCTCGACGAGGTCGGCGCGCTGTCTCTGCCCATCGGCATCACCAACACCCACGCCATCGGAGCGGTTCACCGCGGCATCATCGACTGGTCGATCGCGCAAAAGCCTGAGCTTGCCCCTCGCTGGCACCTTCCGATCGTCGCCGAGACCTGGGACGGCTACCTCAATGACATCAACGGCCCACACATCAACGCCGATGTGGCGATTCGCGCCCTCGACGCCGCACGGTCCGGCCCTCTCCAGGAGGGTTCGGTCGGCGGCGGCACCGGGATGAATTGCTATGCCTACAAGGGAGGAACCGGCACCGCTTCCCGCATCGTCAGGGTCGGTGGACGTTTCTACACCGTTGGCACCCTGATGCAAGCCAACTTCGGCGGCCGCAAAGAGCTGACCATTGCGGGCCGCCGGGTAGGGCCGCAGCTACTCGAGGACAACCCCATGGAAGACACCGACTGGTTCGCCCCGCCCGGAGCCGGCTCGTGCATCACCATCGTCGCAACGGACGCACCGCTCCTGCCGGGTCAATGCAAGGCGCTCGCCCGCAGAGTTCCTTTCGGGCTCGCTCGGACGGGCACCACCGGTAGCCATTTCTCCGGAGATCTATTCTTGGCCTTCTCCACCACGAACGTTGGTGCGCTGGACAGCTCGATCGACACTCACGCCCAGGCAGACGCGCTTTCCTCGTTCGAGTTTGTCCCGTGGGGACAGCTGGATGCGCTGTACGAGGCAGTCGTGCAGTGCGTTGAGGAAACAGTACTCAACGTGCTCGTCGCCGGACGGACAATGATGGGACGGGATAATCATCGGAGCCCGGGCTTCCCCGTCGAAAGGCTGTCACAGCTCGACGCCGGATGGTCGTCCTGAACTCGAGTCCGGCAGGCGATAGGGTCAATTCCGCTCGACGGCCAGCTGTGCCATCGATCCGACCACCGTCCGTCAGTCCGGCCGAGGCGGCCATCGGGACGATCAAACGAGTCGAGCTGATGGTGTTTGGCTACCGGCGTGGTGCGCCGTTCGCCGCGAGCTTGAGGTCCTGCTGCAGTTCGGTGTAGGCCGGCTTGGGCTGCAGGTGGACGTCATAGATCCCGGCGTAACCCTCACCGGTGAACCATCCCGGCACCCACGAGTCCTTGTCGCCGAATCCCCAGACGGTGAAAGAGATGCAGCTGCGGACGGCGAGGCAGGCCTTGAGCAGCTGGTCGTAGTAGTACGCGTGCGCCGAGATCGCCAGCTGGTCGGTGGGCACCTGCTCGGTGGCGTTGTTGACGAAGGTGCGCACGTCCGCCTCGGTGATGGCAACCTTCAGACCGAGCCTGGCGAACCGCTGCAGATCCTGCGTCATCTTGGTCGGGAAGCCGTACTGGGTGTCCAGGTGTGCCTGATCGCCGACACCGTCGATGGGCACGTCCGCTGCTTGCAAGCGCTTCACGAACGCGTACGCCGCGTCGGACTTGGCGTTGGAACCGTCCTCACCGGCAATGTTGTAGTCGTTGTAGAACAACAACGCCTTGGGGTCGGCAGCGTGCGCCCAGCGGAAGGCGTCGGCGATGACACCAGTTCCCAGGTGCGAGATCCAGAAGTCGTTCGGATTGACCGTCGAGGGGTTGCTGTCGGTGAAGAACTCGTTCGCGACGTCCCACTGCCAGATCTTGCCCTTGAAGTGGGTCACCTCGTCGGTGACGTGCTTGTGCAACAGTGCGCGCAGTTGGCCGTTGCCGATCGTGCCGTTCTGCACGCCGGTGGTCAGCCAGCCGGGCAACTGGTTGTGCCACAGCAGAACGTGCCCGCGGACCAGCTGATCGTGCTGCTTGGCGAATAAGACCAGGCGGTCGGCCGCAGACCAGTCATAGCTGCCTCGGGTCGGCTCGACCGTCTCCCACTTCATCTCATTGCCCGGCGTTACCGAGGAGAACTGGCTGGCGGTGATCCGCCGGTAGGCGGCGTTGTCGAGGTCATAGGGGATCACCGCGGTGCCGACTCGCAGGCCGACCTTCGAGGCCAGTGCCCGCAGCGAATTCGACGGCGCGCGGTAGTGGCCGCTGGTGTGCTCGGAAGACGCCGGCGAGGCGGAGGCGACCGCGCCGGTGGTCAGCACGGCGGCGCCAGCGACGGCAACGGCAAGCTTTCGGAGTTTCACAGATGGCTCCTTGGGGGACGGTTGTGACGGATACTTCGATCGACGCCACGGTAAGCAAAACGCTTCGGCAAGCTGCCGAACACGGGCCTTCGCCCCGAAAAGTGGACACGCGATTTGATTGTTATGCGGCCGGTCGTAGCGTAGCCGCGGTGGTGGTGTTCTCGTAGGTGATCGGGCTGCGGTAGCCGCAGGCGGAGTGCCGGCGGCG
>NZ_JAVREH010000115.1:0-3907 GCF_031845305.1 Jatrophihabitans lederbergiae
CCGAGGACAAGGCCGAGGTCTACCGCCAACTCGGCACCACGCTGACCTACGAACCGAACAAGCGCCTCGTCCGCGCAGAAGCCGGCATCAGACCCCAACCGTGGGGTTATGGGAAGTGTCCGAGGGGCGATCAAGCCCGTTGGCCCATCCTTGCACTCCGGGCCGACCTCTGGCTCCCGTGACAGCCTACCTTGACCAGCCTCGGATACATAATAGAATCCCTTCTAAGCGTTCTAATCGGTAATCTAAGGCGGTGGACTATGGCTCGTCGGATGGTGGCGGTGACGCGCGCGTCCGAGGACGCGATTGCTGTGCTGGGTAACCAGATCAAGGCCGCGCGCGCCAGGCGGGCTTGGACGCAGGCCGACCTAGCCGCGCGGGTCGGGGTCACCCAGAAGACAATGCACGCCATCGAGTCCGGCTCGCCGTCGGTGTCTATCGGCAACGTTTTCAACGCCGCGTTCACCGTCGGAGTCAACCTGTTCGGCCTTGACGGCGCCGACCTTGCGCGTGCCCGCCGCCAGGGCGAGGAGACCCTCGCGCTCTTGCCCGCGCGCATCCGCAGGCCAGTCACCAACGACAGCGCCGATGACGCAGCCTTCTGACAACGCCTTCGTCTGGGCGTGGCTGCCGGGAGCCGTCCAGCCGGTCGTTGCCGGCCGCATCAACCGCCTCGGCAACGGTTACCGGTTCATCTACGGTGAAAGCTACCTCGCACGCCCAGACGCGATCAGCCTCTATGGGCCGGAGTTGCCGATTCGGTCAGGCTGGATCGACCCGCCGGACGGCATGGAGATGGCCGGCAGCCTATGGGACGCCAGCCCAGACTCGTGGGGCCAGCGGGTCATCATCGCGCGGCTCACCGGCAAGCAGGGCCGCGAAGCCGACGCGGTCAATCTGGACCGGCTGACCTTCCTGCTGGAGTCCGGGTCGAACCGGATCGGCGGGCTCGACTTCCAGGTCAGCGCGACCGAGTACGTCGCCCGTGCGGACGGCGCGACCCTGGACGAGTTGCACGCGGCAGCACGTGCTCTCGACGAAGGCGAGCTGAGCCCCGCTCTTGCCGCGGTGCTCGTGCACGGAACGTCCATAGGCGGCGCGCGGCCGAAGGTGACGCTGGTCGACGGCGACAAGCACCTGATCGCAAAGCTCACCATGTCCACCGACATCTACCCGATGGTCAAGGCAGAAGCTGCCGGTCTGGAGCTGGCTCGCCGTGTCGGCATCGATGTCCCGCCCTCGCGCGTCATCACCTCACTCGGCCGCGAGGTTCTCCTCATCGAGCGCTTCGACCGGCCCGGTCCAGGCGAGCGCCGGATGGTTGTGTCCGGTCTCACGATGCTGGGCTACGGCGACTTCCTCGGTGCCCGCTACTCGTCCTACCCGGAGATGCTTGACGTGCTGCGCCAGCGCAGCAAATACGGCGAAGGACTCGGCAAGCAGCTGTTCGAGCGTGTCGTCTTCAACATCGCCATCGGCAACATCGATGACCATGCCCGCAACCACGCCGCGTTCTGGGACGGCCACCATCTCGAACTGACACCAGCCTACGATCTAGCGCCGCAACCACGAAGCGGTGGCGAGGCTCGCCAGGCGATGGATATTGGCCGTGATGGCAGCCGCGACAGCCAGTTCGTCGTCTGCGTCAACGCAGCGCAGGACTATGGGCTCTCCCGCGCCCAGGCACGCGACATCATCGAGTACCAGGTCGTGACGATCCGCGAGAACTGGGATGACGTCGCCGAACTGTTACGGCTCACCCTTGTCGATAAGAACGCGCTGTTCGGTCGGCAGATCCTCAACCCATACGCCTCCTATGATTTGAAGCTGTAAGCACGGTGCAGCGCCGCAGCCGAGCACCCCTCGTCTGCAAGGTCGTGCCGAGGCTGAATCCTGACGGGTCTGCGTGGCATCACTGCCCGGGGCCGGCGCTGTAACGGGCATGTTTTGTTGACTGATGCCTACGAGTCTGGGACCTGCGTAGGGCCTCGACCCGGCATGTTTGCGGGCCTGTCTCTCGCTGGTGGTGATCCTGCCTAGCGGGAGCACCGATCGGAGCAGGGACAGGAACACCAATCGCACAGCCCACTGCGGGTCACTGGAGGCTCGCGATGCGGTTGCGTAACCGCCTGGTCTTGGCCGCCTTCGTAGATAACGCGCGCATGTCCGAGCGCGAGATCGCGCGCCGCGCCGGCCTAAGCCACTCCACCGCCAACCACCTCATCACCGGACGCCGCACTACCTGCTCGCTCAGCACAGCGGTTGCCATCGCACAAGCGCTCCACTGTCCGAACGGAACGCTGTTCAATGTCGAGGAGGCCGCAGAGCAGCAGGCCGTCGAGCAGATCGCCGACTATGAGCCAAGCGCGCGCAGTGCACTTGAACGTTTGGGAGGGTTCGGGGAAGATCACAACCTGTGACGAACTTTCGTATGAATCAAATAAGGACGAGGGCAGGGACAACTATCGAGCTGCCACCGGCAGGTGTGCTCTGCGTGGTCGGTGGCAACAATGTCGGAAAGTCGCAGCTCCTTCGAGATGTGAGCGAATGCATTCGAGGATATTCCGATCGTGCAGTGATCTTAGAGTCGGTCGAGTACTCGCTGGACGTTCCAGATGATGTTGAAGCCTGGGCTCGTTCGACCTCGATCGTCCAAGCGCCTCTCGGGCAAACGGAAACATTTATGCCACCCGGAGGTGGCCAGGGCTGGCAGCTCTCGCAGCTGCAGATATGGCTTAGCGATCCGCACGGTCAAAATATGGGAAGGGTGATGGAATGGTTTCTTCGAACCCTCGATGCTGCGCAACGCGTGGGCGTCGCAACCGGCGGCATGGGGCAGCCAGGTATGGAAATAACCGGGAATCCGATCCACGCCTTATTTATCGACGGCGATTTAGCAAGAGTTGTCGCAAATTTGCTTAAAAACGTTTAGTTTTCCGCTTACTTTAGATAGGGCAAACGGCAACGTTCAACTACGAGTAGGTACACCTGGAGTTGAATCCCCTCCCTTGCAGCACCCTACGCGGGAGTACGCCGAATCAGTCGCAAGCTTGCGCTTGCTTTCGGAGCAAGGCGACGGAGTCAAGAACTACCTCGGCATGGTGCTTCATCTGATGACGTCTCGCGCGTCGGTGACAGTGATTGACGAACCCGAAGCTTTTCTGCACCCGGCGCAGGCGCGATCGCTAGGTCGGCACCTCGGGGCGCAGGCGCGGAGTCGCCGACTGCAATTGCTTACTGCAACGCATGACCGCGACTTCGTGCTCGGTTTGCTCGAGACAAATTGCCCAGTAACGTTTCTGCGGCTGCAGCGGTCGCAGAACAGGAACTCTGCGGCAACGTTATCTCCGGAGCGGGTGAAGTCGATCTGGGACCGACCTGTGCTTCGCTACTCGAACGTTCTGCAGGGACTTTTTCATCGAACGGTCGTTGTCTGTGAGAGCGACGGTGACTGCCGGTGGTATGCAGCCGTACTCGATGAGCTAGGACGCCGCGGAAGCTTTGCGGCGGAGGAGGTCTTGTTCGTTCCCGCCGGCGGCAAGACCCAGATTCCACAATGCGTAGCGGCGTTAGAGGGCTTGGACGTAGGCGCATTCGTAGCCGTAGATTTCGATGCAATACTTGATGTTCCGTACTTGACGTCATTATTGTCTTCAGTCAATGTAGAGTCCGATGGCTTTTCTTCGAAAGCAACTAATATTTCTAAGCAACTCCTGACAAGCGAACAGCGCTCAAGAGCAAAAGAGTACGGCGCAGATGGCTTGCCGCATGGGGACTTAACCCTAATACCGTTCAGTTAGTGGGTTGTGATCTGGTAGATGGGTGGGTGTTGGGGTCGGGGCCAGGTGGCGTGGTGGGCGCGTTTGACGTGCCATTTGGGCATCTTTCTTTTGATGACGCGGGGTTG
>NZ_JAVREH010000116.1:0-3797 GCF_031845305.1 Jatrophihabitans lederbergiae
CGCCGCCGGCACTCCGCCTGCGGCTACCGCAGCCCGATCACCTACGAGAACACCACCACCGCGGCTACGCTACGACCGGCCGCATAACAATCAAATCGCGTGTCCACTTTTCGGGGCGAAGGCCCGAAGGCGCGTTCAAGGCAAGCAGTGCGAGCATTTGCCTGGGCTTCGCGGCGCTGGGCGCAGCAAAGCTGCCTGGCCCATCGGTGATCATTGGCCCTAACAATGAAACTTTCACTCTGCTTCTCCGATGTTGTCGGGGTGCCTTGGACCTGACCACTTCGCGAATTACTGCCAGGACGTGCTTGATAAGAGAGAGGATGAACGTGCATCCTTCCCTGTTGTCGCGTGCCGGAAGCTGTCTGCTAACGCAGACAGAAGCAGCTACTGCTGCCAACGCAGTGCAGTCATGATTCCTGAGCACACCTGAGCAGGACACACCGCGAATGGTGCGCAAATCTGTGCCTCACGCGCGAGTTCACCGCAAGCTGATCTGTCCGGCACAAACCGCAATGGGGTAATTAGACCATACAGGCTTAGACGGGCAGCCGCAACAGGGCTGCCTGAATGAAAATCGGGCTTGTATCTCTTGAGTGCCTCCCGCTTCGGGTGGTGGTCACCTACGGTGATCTCGGGAGGGGTCCCGGCTGGACGGATTCCGGGTGGACTTCGGGTCCGTGAAAGAGATCGTCTGCCGGGGCTCGTCTTTCGAGCAGGCCCGGTTGAGGGAATTGGTGGCCGGCTCGCGGCTTCGCCACGCGAGGCTCATCGGGTCGGGTAGGCACCGGATCACCCACAAGCAGGGGCGGCGTAGGTAGTTGCCGCTGCGCGGTGTCGGGAGTGGTCGGGAGACTGCCGGTGGTTCGCGTCGAAGTGGCGATGGGAGGTCGTGGCGCGAGGGGCTCTCCCGCCGTCAACGGGCCTGGCGCGACAAGGCTGAACGGGCGATCTCGCGGCAGGCTCATCGCTTCGGGCGAGAGGAGCCCTCGTGCAGAACAACGATAAGCGAGCGAAGGAAGTTGGTGACGCGCCGCTCGGCGCGCCGCCGGTGCGGGTCCAGGTCGGCATCGACGCCGCCGTCACGGCGAATCATCACGTGTGCGTGCGTTCGCTGGACAGCGCCGGCCATGAGCACACGCAGCGGTTCTTGGTGGCCCCGACATTGTCGGGGTTGGCGCTGCTCGGTTCGCGGCACTCGGCGCGGCTGCGCGGCGCGATTGTCGGCAAGAACAAGTCCGACGTGATCGATGCTGATGTTCTGGCCCGCGCCGGGGACGTGTTCACGTTGCGGCCGATGCCGGTGATGACACCGCCACAGCTGGCGTTACGGCGTGCGGTCACGCGCCGCGGCGCTGCCGTGATCGACGGCAACCGGTACTGGCGTCGGTTGATGTCGCTGGCCCGTTGGGCGTTTCCAGACGTGTGGAGCGCCTTCGGTGGCTCGCTGCCGACAGCAGTCGCGGGGTTGGGTCGCTGGCCGCACCTGGCCCACCTCGGCGCGGCGCGGCGCGCGTCCTTGACCGCGGTGGTCGCCGAGCACACCCGGGCAGTGGCCGACGTGCCGGCACGCGTGGACCAGATCCGCGCCGCGGCCACGGCATGGGCACGGTTCTGGGACGGCCGACTCGACCTCGACGCGCTGGCCTGGGATGTGAGCGAGCACCTCAGCGACTACCACGCCGCCCTTGAGCGGGTGGCTCGCGCGACAACGCAAGCCAACGCCTACTGGGAGCAGCTGTTCGGCGATGACGAGCTGCTGCACTCCGTGCCCGGTATCGGGCCGGCGACCGGCCCGACGATCCGCGCGTTCCTCGGTGACGGCAGCATGTTCGACACCGGCAAGCAGGCAGCCTGCTATGCCGGCATCGTGCCGTCGAACTGGTCGTCCGGCACGGTCGTGCAACCGTCCCGGGCGATCACCAAGGAAGGCCCAGCGGTGCTGCGGCTGGCCTGCTATCAGGCTGCGAACACCGCACGTGCCATCGATCCGCAACTGGCCGCGCTCTACTACCGGCTGATGACCGAACGCGGCCACTGCCATACCAAGGCCAACGTTGCGGTCGCCCGCAAGCTCGTCGAACGCGTCTGGACCGTCATCACCCGTGGGCAGAGCTACCAGCTACGCGACCCCGACGGTCAGCCGATCACGAGCCGCGCCGCAAAAGCGTTGATCGCCGAACGGTTCACCGTCCCCGCTGACGTCCGCCAACGCGCCAGGGCCCGCAGCGCCGCCACCCACCGAGCCAAGCTCACCCGATGAGCTGAGTTCCGAGCACTCCCTGGCTTCCCTCGATCGCCGCCCTACGCGCCGGCGCTGAGGAGCTGTCAACGTGGAGCGCCCGCAGGCGGACGTCCGTGACGGGCCGCCGAGGACGAACGACGTTGACGGTGACGAACGCTGGCGCACCCTCCCACGGCGAGGGAAGCCGACCGCCAAACACCACGACGTGCCGTGCACCGCACCCGCGGCGATCACCCCTGCTCACACCCGTAATCACCGGAACCCTTGACAACCGTTAGGGAATCTCTTCGCGGAGGAGGGTGTAGCTGTCGGCGCGTCGGTCGCGGGGTGAGGGTCGAGGTCTTCCGATGATGGAAGTTCTCACACAACCCGTCCGGAAGACCTCGACGTGCTCAACGCTACTTTCTCGACCCCTGATCTCGATAGCTTCTGCCGGCTCGATCGCCTCGGCCTGTCGGTGACCGGCCAGCAGGTTCATGACGACCATGCGGTGCTGGCCTGCCGGGTTCTCGAGCCTGATGACTGGTGCCATGAGTGCGGGGTGCGGGGCGCGCCTCGCGACACCGTGCAGCGCGAGCTGGCGCATGTCCCGTTGGGTTGGCGGCCGACGATCTTGCAGCTGCGGGTGCGCCGCTACCGGTGCAGCGGCTGCGGTCATGTCTGGCGGCAGGACACGAGCGCGGCCGCGCCGCGGTCGAAGCTATCGCGGCACGCGGTGTTGTGGGTGTTGAAGTCGGTGGTGATCGATCGTCTGTCGATCGCTCGGGTCGCCGCCAGCCTCGGCGTCTCCTGGCACACCGTCAACGACGCGGTGCTGGCCGCCGGCAGGACCCTGCTGATCAACGACCCGGCCCGTTTGGACGGTGTTCGGGTGATCGGTGTCGACGAGCACTGTTGGCGTCACACCCGTCGCGGGGACAAGTTCGTCACCGTGATCATCGACCTGACGCCGGTGCGTGACGGCGTCGGCCCGGCCAGGTTGCTGGACATGGTCGAAGGCCGTTCCAAGCAGGTGTTCAAGACCTGGCTCGACTCGCAGAGCCCGATCTTCCGGGACAGCATTGAGGTGGTCGTGATGGACGGGTTCACCGGGTTCAAGACCGCCACCGCTGAGGAGCTGCCCGAGGCGGTGGCGGTGCTGGACCCCTTCCACGTCGTCGCGTTGGCCGGCGATGCGCTGGACCGATGCCGCCAACGTGTGCAGCAACAGACATGCGGACACCGCGGTCGCAAGGGTGACCCGATCTAGGGCATCCGCCGCGTGCTGCGCACCGGCGCCGACCTGCTTACCGACCGCCAGCACGCACGACTGCAGGCGGTGTTCGCCGACGAGCGGCACGTCGAAGTCGAGGCGACGTGGGGCATCTACCAGCGCATCGTGGGCCTACCGAGATCGCGACCGCCCGGCAGCGAAACCCGAGTTGAAGAAGGGCCTTCGCCCCGAAAAGTGGACACGCGATTTGATTGTTATGCGGCCGGTCGTAGCGTAGCCGCGGTGGTGGTGTTCTCGTAGGTGATCGGGCTGCGGTAGCCGCAGGCGGAGTGCCGGCGGCGG
>NZ_JAVREH010000117.1:0-3610 GCF_031845305.1 Jatrophihabitans lederbergiae
CACGTGGAACCGGCGCACCGAGCGACCTCGGCCAAACTGTCCTGCCCGCACGGCACAATCGGAAACCACAGAGGCTGCCGCCCCAAGAACGACGATCAACAGGCGCCGCGTGAAAGTTTCGGGCTAGCTTCAGTGGTCCAGCGTGGCCGTCGGGCCAGCCCGATTGTGATCTGCGGGGGCGATGTCCAAGCCACGCTCCAGACTGCTGACCCTGTATCGAAATAGGGTCAGATTTCGGTGTGGGGGTCAAGCCGCCGGGTCAACCCGCAAAGCCCGGAAATACGGGCCTATAGATGCCTCGCCGCGCTAGATGGAGCCTCCATCTGCCAGGCCGAACGTCCGCCCCTCTACAGACCCCATGTTTGCGGGAACCTCCCTATTTCATAGGGCATTCGCTGTGCCGTTGGCTACCGTTGAATGCACTCCAGAGCCGTTGCGCGTAGTTGGATTCTCCAGTCCTGCTCCACCCCAATAGTGCGCGACCTGTCGTCCGTCGCCTTGCGGGGACGATCGTCGACTCAATCGAACTCGCCAAGCCCCGAGCAGTCCTCGCCTGCTAACGGTCCAAGGTCAGGGATTGGATTCCCAGGTTTGACGGGTCGGATTCCAGCGGGCACCTTCGGGCACCGCGGAGCCCAATATCGGGTCAGTGAACGCAGCGACGATGCTTAGGATGTCAGCAAATTGCTCGGGCAGCTTGCGGGGGTAGTCCTGCCTGCGCCGCCAGTTCGCCCATTTGGCCTGGGCCGTCTCGGGCATCGTAGACAGCGCAGGTAGGAGCGGTCGCAACACCGCGCCACGGTAAGCGGCGACTGCCTGCAGGGCGCCCACGAGTTCGCTGGCTGATATCTCGTGGGCACTGCTGATGGTGAAGACGTCGGCGAAGTCGCGCCACCGGGTGTTGGCTTCGCCGCGTTCGAGGGCGGTCACGGTCTTCTCGGCGATAACCATCGGGAGCGGGTATCCGAGGATGTGGACTGGTTCTTGCCCGATCTGTACCAGCCGGGGCAGGGTGATCTCGGAAGGGGCCGGCCAGATCGGGTCGCCGAAGTTCACGTCGATCCCAACCGGCAGGCGGGACTTGCCTAACGTGCCGATCAGCCGGATGCGGACGCCGGCGTAGTCGTCGTCCTCGCGGATCGTGTGCGCGGTGATCGCACGCGGATCGAAGATCAACCCGTCATCGACGTCGATCGCGGCGATCTCCCGGATGCGTTCGAGCACGTCGTCGGCATCGTTGGCGATTCCGGTCGCCTGTAGATCGATGTCCTTCGTCGGCCGGCGCAGGCTGAACGCGGCCAGCAGCACACCACCCTTGAGCACGAAGTCCTCGCGATAGCGGGAGGCGGCGACACGGTGAGTAGACCCTCCAGCGCGTACAACGTCAGCAGTTCCTGAACATCCCCACCGCCGCCGCGGGCGAGCTTCTGGATGGCCAGGAATGCGTCACCGGCTGGCGTTCCATGCTGCCGCGACGGACTCACAGCAGGATCTGCAACGTTGAGCGCAGCGCCGGCAGCGCCTGGGGAAACGACCGGGCCAACTCCAGCAACGTCGACGGCGTGCTGCCGCGCCGACGCAGCCACCGCTTCAAGGCCTCGTTCGCTATGTCGGTGCCGATCTCGTGCCGCAGCCGGAAGGCATCGATGATCGTCCGCTCTGGCGAATACAACCCGATGGTGAGGCCGTCATCGGTCAACTGGTGCTGCGCCCGGCCAATGTCGAACGTCGCGCGGGCAAAGGAGTGCCACCGGATCGGCGTGAACCTGGTCGCCAGGGTCCGCTCCCCCCGGGGCAGCGCGATGTCGGTCTCCCGCGGGATCTCGTCAGTCAACTCGTGCAGCGACAGCGCACTGAGCAGGCAGATCGTCGCCGACGGTTTCCGTAGACTGATCGACGCCCACGCCGCCGTCGTGTCATCCAGCTCGCCCGGCCGGGCATAGAAGCCCGGCGCGATCTGCTCAAGCTCGCCAGCCCGCGCCATCCCATACAGCCGATGATTCGACAGGCCAAGCCCGGCCAGATCAGCACGGCTGATGATCGACGGCAACGCTGCGGTACTCATGACTCCCACCTCGAACGGATTGCTTACAGCTCCATACTACCTGTAAACAATTCGTTCGCCAAGCCCCGCGCGGGGTCCTGCCTGCCGCGGCAGCCGAGTCGGCGAGCAATACAGGTGAGTGAATGGCGCGGGTCGTCATGGCAGGTCAGTTCGGCTGGCTGGGACCATAGGGCCTTGGAAGATGCTCGCGAACGCGGTCACCGCCATGCCGAACGCCACAGTCGCACGATCGCCGGTTACGTCTTTCCCCGAGCGCGGTAAGGGCAGACTTGCCTTTCTGGGATGTGGTCGGTGTCGGTGATTCACTGGATCATGAGCGCGAATGAAGCGAACCGGTCCAGGACACCGGCCGCGGTGTCCGAAGTAGCCATACCAACCCGCACTGACGAGCCACATGCGCAGAGCACCGCGGGCAAACTGAACTGGTTACGAGCCGCCGTTCTCGGTGCCAACGACGGAATCGTGTCCGTTGCCGGGATCGTCGTCGGAGTGGCTGGGGCCACCTCCTCCCCTGGACCCATTTTCACCGCCGGTCTCGCCGGACTCGTCGCCGGCGCCGTCTCGATGGCGCTGGGTGAGTACGTGTCTGTGAGCAGCCAACGTGACAGCCAAACCGCGCTACTCGCCCAAGAAGAGCGGGAACTTGCCGAAACACCTGAACAAGAACTCGCCGAACTCACCGCGCTCTATGAAGCCAACGGCCTCTCGCCAGCCACCGCAAGCACCGTGGCCACCGAGCTCACCGCCCACGATGTGCTGGCCGCGCACCTAGACGCCGAATTACAACTCGACCCCGATGACCTCGCCGACCCCATCCAGGCCGCCGCCGCGTCCGCGGGCTCCTTCACCCTCGGCGCGCTGCTACCGCTACTGGCAATCCTGCTCCCACCCGCCACCTGGCGGGTATCGGTCACCTTCACCGCCGTACTGATCACCCTGGGCATCGCGGGCGCACTCAGTGCCCGCATCGGAGGAAGCAGCGCCCGACGCGCCATGGCGCGCGTCGTCATCGGAGGCGCGATCGGACTGGCGTTCACCTACGGCATCGGACACCTATTCGGCACCGCGATCGGCTGATCGGCCAACCAGGAATGCCGGTAACGATGCCGCTACCACCGCCCATCGCATGGTGCATACGAGTTGCTGCATGAGGGCAGTGCCCGGCCGAACCTGACCGCCTTCGTCATGACCTGGACGGAACCGCAGGCCAACCGGCTGATGGCCGAGAACATAACCGACAAGGACGAATACCCGCAGACCACCGCCCTTCGAGAACCGGTGTATCGCGATCCTGGCCGATCTCTGACACGCCCGAACTCCGACGACGGCGTGGAATCGATCGCGGCTGGACGTTCGTGCACCGACGTGGATCCCGCTAAGCCCACCCTGTGGAGCCGAACAGCCGCGCGTTCCCGCATGCGACGTTGCCGCGGCGTGCGGTGGTCGGGTTCGCCAGCGTCCGAGGACGGCTATGAAGAGCTGGTTGTCCAGCCATGTTGGCCGAGCGGTTAGAGCCAGTCGCGTCGTTTGAAGACGACGCCGAGG
>NZ_JAVREH010000118.1:0-3607 GCF_031845305.1 Jatrophihabitans lederbergiae
CTCGGCTTCGCTTCCTCGACCAGCTGCTCGCACGGCTCCAACCCGGATCGCAGGTTGTCGATCTGGGCTGCGGCGCGGGAATCCCCTGCACAGCCAGGCTCGCCGAACAACACAACGTCCTCGGCATCGACATCTCGACAGAGCAACTGCGCCGCGCTCAAGACCGGATCCCGACCGCCCGGTTCACCAAGGCCGACATCGCCACTGTCGAGCTGCCGCCACACACGTTTGATGCAGTCACTGCGTTCTACTCGCTGACTCACATTCCACGCGTCGAGCACGCCGACGTGCTCCGGCGCATCGCCGGCTGGCTGAAAGCAGACGGCTACCTGCTGGCGACCCTCAGCGCGCGTGGAGATACCGACGGAATGCAGGACGACTTCGTCGGCGTCCCGATGTACTTCAGTGGCTACGGACCCGACACCAATCTTCGGCTGCTCCACGAAGCAGGCTTCGACCCCGTCATCAACGAGATCGTCACCATGAACGAACCCAGCGGCGAATCCTCGTTCCAGTGGCTCCTGGCCCGTAAACGCAACCGACGACCAAGCTGCGTGTCCGCGGGTTCGCGAACCCGCGTGCCTACTCGGAACCGTAGGAAACCTCCGCACGTCGGTTCGAGTCCAAACGTCCGTCAGTAATCCCGAACCCAAGAGACATCGATCGAGCGGGCTCAACAAGCGAACTTCACCCGTACATCGCCCTCGTCCGCGCCGAGCCGCGCGTCATCAATCCAAGAGGTCCGGGCCATCCTGGATGGGTCTATCGCCGTGTTGTCATGGTGATTCTGCGCCGAGGTACCGGTAGACGGTCGGCCGACTAACGCCAAGCATGCTGGCGATCTGCGCGATGGTGTGCTGGCGCTGGTCGTAGAGCTGACGCAGGAGGGCCTGCTGGTCGGCGCTGAGTGCGGGCCTGCGGCCGCCGGCTCTGGCCGCCTGGAGTCCGGCGCGGGTGCGTTCGCTGATCAGCTGTCGCTCGAACTCGGCCAGGGCGCCCTGGCACGTGCTCAACCATGCGGGCGGGAGCGTTGAAGATAAGACGGGTTTCACAGGAGAACCCCATGTGCGATGATTAAGCCAAATGTACTTTACGTGAGTTACCTCCTGGGTCCATGCCGCCGTCGTCGACCCGTCAGGTCACGAGCGGACCCCGTATCCGGCGGGGCGTGCCGGGCTGATCACCATGACCGCGCGCTGTGCGGAGGCGCCGCGTCGGATGATGAGCTCTGACGGGCTTGCGGTAGGCCAGGCCGTGCCGGTCGAGGCCGACAAGCGTGTCCCGGGGTCACAGCGTCCCGAGTGTCTCGTCGATGACGTTGAAGTCGCGGGTCTGGCGCGGTGTGAGCTGTGTCCCTCGGTACCAATGCCTCGAACACGACCGTCGATGCCGGCGCGGGGCGGCCGGTCCTCGGTCGCGGGTGGCAGCTATCGCCAGCCTTCGATATGAACTCCGACCCCGCAGTGGCGCGACCCGGCAGACGGGAGTCGGTGGAATTTTTACACCCGCGAGGACGCCATCGAGTCCCTCTTCAGCTACGCCAACCCCG
Organism: Jatrophihabitans lederbergiae; assembly: GCF_031845305.1. NCBI lineage: Bacteria > Bacillati > Actinomycetota > Actinomycetes > Jatrophihabitantales > Jatrophihabitantaceae > Jatrophihabitans > Jatrophihabitans lederbergiae. The sequence continues at coordinate 1,550 of NZ_JAVREH010000118.1, forward strand.
CCGTGGGCGTCCCTATGCTGCTGAGCTGACCCAGCAGGACAGCGTGCAGCAGCTCGTCGCGCTCCGCGGGCCGCAACGAGTGCAATGCCCTTGTCCAGTAACGCTGCTGCCCGATCCGACATCGCGACATCGCCTCCGATATCGCAATGTAGGTCGCTAGACGTCCACCGGTCAAGGAGGTTCGACGTCTACTGGTCGGGCAGTGGCGCAACCTGAGATCGCCGGGAGGAGAGAATTGCGACAGTGCGCGCGCTCATCGGACAGATCCGGGTCTCTTGATCATGACAAGCAGGTGGCGCTCGCCGCCCGCAAGAGGACCGCCGAACGCGACTACGAAAGCCTTCTCCGCGACCACCTCACCAGGGCCGCTCAGACACTCACCACCGCCAGCTCATAGCCCGGCGTCGAGCAGCGGACTGAGCGGCCCGTTGCAGGATGGGCGCCACAGCAGCCCGTGGTCCGGTCCGAGCCGACGCTGATCGACCAGTTGCGCGCCGTAGAGGCCCAGGTGGAGGACAAGGTTTGCCTCGATAATGGAGCACATGGATCTTGCGGGTGGGTACTGCGCATGTGCGACGTGCGAACTCAGCTACGGTCGCGGGACTGCTACGAGAAGACAGCCCGCTGAGCCGCGCCGACCTAGTGCGCAGGTCGGGTCGGGTTTGATTAGGCCGACGGTTACCGCCATCGTCTCGGCGTTGCTTCGTGACGGCGTGCGTGATGAAGCGGGTAGCGCGGGTCTGACATCCGGAGTTGGGCGGCGGGGCGGCCCGGCTTAGGTTCGAGGAGTCCCTCATCCGAGGGCGACGCCTGATCAGGCGCCCCGGCCAGATCTCCTCAGCACCTGACCGAGCCTTGACCGAACCCCTGCATCCCACAGGAGGCCGATCCATGAACGACCGTACCCAACCCACCCAATGGTCCGTGCCAGACTCATTGCCCGGTCGACGGCCCGCCACTCGGGTTAGATGTCTACGCCGCGTGCCCATTCCGGTTCGCACAGCCCCGACACCCAGATTTACTGTCCCTCGCCGGCGCCACGCCTCGTCATCGACTGCTACCCCCTCGACGACGACACCAAGGCGTTTCGGTTCTTCAGGCGTGGGCGGGAACGAGTCCGCGCAGGTGCGTGAGCCCGTCGTGGATGTGGTTTTTCGCCGTGCCCTGTGGGAGGTTGAGCAAGGTCGCGACCTCGGTGTGGGTGTGGCCGACGAAGTAGGCCAGGATCAGGGCGCGGCGCTGGGGCTCGCTGAGTTCGGCGATCGCCGCGCGGACACATCGAGCCTGGAGACTGGTCAGGACGTCCTCGGTGACCGAGTCATAGGGCCGGTCGGCGTGCAGGGCGGCGTGCAGGGCGGCGCGCACCATGGCGGCCTGCGAGGCCCGCACCCGGTCCACGGCTCTGCGGTGGGCGATCATCAGAAGCCACGGCAACACCGCGCCTTGGCGGGGTCGAATTGCCCGGCCCGCTGCCACACCTGCAGATAAACGTCCTGCGTGAGCTCCGCAGCTTGCGCCCCGTCCCGCAGAACCCGCAGCACCATTCCGTACACACGGTGACTAGTGCGGTCATAGAGCGCGCCGAACGCCTGCTCATCGCCTTCAGACGCTGCAAACAGCAAACGCGCAAGGTCAGGAGCCGAAGCTGTCGCCGGCGCACCGGGGATCACGTCAGAGACAACTCCGTCGAATGCGTGCATGCGGCCTCCTGTCCCACCCGGCGCCATCCACGTCAAGGCGGGGCCTACCCATCACCATCGGCGCCAGCAATGCCGGGATGAAGGAAGCAGATAACGATCGCGGACGATGCGACGGGACGTGGAAGCCCCCGTCCACGACAACAGCGGCCCCTGCTTCGGGCAGCGGCTGCTGTGGGTTCACCGGCGAGCAGGGACGACAATACGAACCGCTTGCGGTGCCGCCGGTACGTGGCGACGCCTTCACGGCAGGTTCAGCACTGGGTGTAGCAGAGCCAACCCCAGCATGGTGCTCGCTAAAATGACAACCAGCGTGCCGGTGATGAACCCGGCGTCGCGGACGCCTCGTCGGTGACTGCGG
>NZ_JAVREH010000119.1:0-3603 GCF_031845305.1 Jatrophihabitans lederbergiae
CACGTGGAACCGGCGCACCGAGCGACCTCGGCCAAACTGTCCTGCCCGCACGGCACAATCGGAAACCACAGAGGCTGCCGCCCCAAGAACGACGATCAACAGGCGCCGCGTGAAAGTTTCGGGTTAGTTTTGCGTCTCAGTAGCCGACGCTTCCGGGGACGAGGTGCGTGCTTCTGTCGCATGGCCTGCTACATAGGGCCTCGCTTCTGCCGCGATGCGTGGCAACCTTCGACGTCAGCTTGGACCTCGTCAAAGTTGTCGATAGTCGCCGTTGAAAGAGCCCGGGATACGAACGCCGCCACCCATCCTTCCGTCGGTGTCCCCTACGACGTGCGAGCAGGCAACCTCGCCCGAGGCATCGACCACCGCGGCAACGTGCGACGCCGAATCGTCGTGCGGGGTCACGTTCGCAATCGCCATTTGGCCGAGCAGGGTTGTCCCAATCGCATTGCCATCAGGCCACAGTTCAGCGGTCACCCGTGTCACCCGTGTCACCCGACAAGCGTCCCACCGTTCAAAGTTAGATTGCGATCCGCCGCCAGCCGCCGTCACGTGGCCAGTTCGACTGGGCGTTCGGACCATCCCGGGCGTGTCACCGCGCACCCCGGAAGCATCGATGGATCCCGCCAGACGTTTGGCGCACGCTGCTGACCATGTCGGTCGAGCCGACCTGGCGGTTACCCAGAAATCAAGCCGACGCTCACGGCCGGACCCATCTTGGAATAAGCGGAACGATCCAGTCGGCTACGACCGATATCAGCACAGCCGAGCTATCTGTCCTCTTGCATCCGGCCTTCGAGTGCGGTCGCCACAACCTCGAACTCGGCGAGCGCCGCGGTGAGGTCATCGACGATCTCGCGAGCGATTATCTCGGGAGCGGGCAAGTTGTCGAGATCTTCCAGCGACTCGTCGCGCAGCCAGCTGATGTCGAGATTAACCTTGTCGCGGGCTAGCAGCTCTTCATACGTGAACGCTTTAAACCGTTCTGATTCGGTCCGGCCATCGCGGGGTTTGCCGGGCGCGTACGCGTCGACGAAGTCGTCCAAGTCGGTGCGACGCAGCTGGCTCTGCTTGAGGGTGAAGTGCTTATTCGTGCGCAAGTCATAGACCCAGAGCTGGGACGTCCACGGCGTCTCGGAAGCGGGCTTCTTGTCGAAGAACAGCACGTTGGCCTTCACGCCGCCAGCGTAGAAGATGCCGGTCGGCAGGCGCAGCATCGTGTGGACGTCGAACTCACGCAGGAGGCGGCGCCGGATCGTCTCGCCGGCGCCGCCCTCGAACAGCACGTTGTCGGGCAGCACGACCGCGGCGCGTCCGTTGGTCGCCAGTATCGTCTTGATGTGCTGGACGAAATTGAGCTGCTTGTTGGACGTGGTGACCCAGAAGTCGTCGCGCACGATCTCCAGATCGTCGCGGGACTCCCGGCCGTCCGCGCCGATCATCGTCACTGACGACTTGCGACCGAACGGCGGATTGGCCAGGACGATGCTGAACCGCTGGCCATCGTCGGCGGTGAGCGCGTCCTTCACGCTGATCAACGAGTCGCCCTCCGGACGGCCGATGCCGTGCAGCAGCAGGTTCATCGCGGCGAGACGAGCCGTGCCATCCACCAACTCGGTGCCGCGGATGAATTTCTCCTGCAACTTCGCTCGCTCGTCGGGCGTCAGGTTCTCGGCGTCTCGCGCGGCGTAAGCGTGCGCCCACAGCAGGAAGCCGCCGGTGCCGCAGGCCGGGTCGCAGACGGTGTCGTTCACCGTCGGCTGGACGCAGTCGACCATCGCGTCGATAAGCGCGCGAGGGGTGAAGTACTGGCCCGCGCCGGACTTGATGTCCTCGGCGCCCTTAGCGAGGAGGTGCTCGTAGGCGTCGCCCTTGACGTCGACGCCAGCGGCCGACCAGTTCTCCTTGTTGATCAGCTCAACGATCAGCCGCTTGAGCTTCGCCGGATCCTGGATGCGGTTCTGTGCCTTGCGGAAGATCGTGCCGAGTGCACCGGGCTTGCGGCCGAGCTCTTCGAGAATGTGCCGATAGGTGATCTCGAGTTCGTCGCCGTCTGCGTCGAGAAGCCGCTGCCAGGAGCAGGAATCGGGGACGATCGTCATCGGCTTGATCGCCCGTGTCGCGCGCTCGTCGGCCATCTTCAGAAAGATGAGGTAGGTCAGCTGCTCGGTGTACTCGATGGTGGAGACGCCGTCGTCGCGCAAGACGTTGCAGTAAGACCACAGCTTGTCGACGAGGGCGCGGGCCTCAGTCATCCGCGCCGTCATTTACGACGAGGAGAGGGGTGAGCGGGATACGCAGCCGCCACTCCGTCGGAAGCGCTGCGTATCCGGACAGGAAGAGGTCCACCACTGCCTCGCCGTCGAGGAGGCGTAGGCCCTGCTTCTGGCGTTCGATGGACTTCGCGTCCTTGCTGTAGTTGCCAAGAGTTACGAACACGGCCAGTTCGCCGGCCGCGCGAGTTCCTTCCAGTTGCGAGACCTCCGGTGAGGAGATCGTCCCGGTGTGGTGCTTGCACTGGACCTTGATCAGCGGCGGTTCCACACCGAGCGGGTCACGGTGTGCGACGACGTCCACGCCACCGTCTTGAGAGAACGGCGTGACCCGAGCCTGGTACCCGAGGGAGCGAAGTAGCACAGCCGTGAACTCCTCGAATTCTTGGTGAGTCAGGTTCGGCGCCTTGAGCTGCTCAAGTATGAAGTCGCGCGTGTATTGGTTGACTCGTTTGACGCGCGGTTCGTCGACCGCCTCCTCGGCCTCAGCCGGTGGGGTGTTTTGCACGGCCGCATTGACCGCTGCTTCAGGGTCACCCTCCGCGCGCAGGACTGCTAGGAACTCTGCGGGATGGTTCCGAATGCCGAAGACCGTCATCGCGGACCCGATCTCGTAGAGCGCGGCCTGGGTGAAGACCGGCCGCGGTACGCCCAGCCGCTTCCACTCGACCGGTCGGTGATGCCGATGGCTGGGCGCGCCAGCAAGGAATTGGTACGGGCCCGTGGCGATGCCGATGTTGATCGTGCGGTCCGGGCGGTACGGGGCGACGACGACATCGCCAACCTGGATGTCAAAGGCAAACCTGCGGAGGATGCCCGCCTGCACCGGAATCGAGCCGCGCTTGGCCTCGGGGTACGCACCAGCGAGCGCGGCCTTGAGCGCAGTCCGGTCCGGGCCGATCTTCGAGATGTCGCCGACCTCGTCCCATCCGATGCTGATGAAGTTGCCCTCGATCAGTTCGGTCGTCAGTGCATCGTTGTGGATTCCCCAAACGCTTGTCACGTCGCAGCCACCAGCCCGTCAACCTCGTCGTCAGACGTCCGTGACGTAAGCCGCCCAGAGAAAGCCGCCTGCAACAGAGCCTGCCGCAGGATGTCGGCTCGCCGGCGGGCTTGGCGCATCTGTGCGTCTAACCGGCGGCAAGCCGAAGCGACAGCGTCATGGTGTGCCAGCAGTTGATCCTGTATATCGCGGGGCGGGAACAACGGGCCTTCGCCCCGAAAAGTGGACACGCGATTTGATTGTTATGCGGCCGGTCGTAGCGTAGCCGCGGTGGTGGTGTTCTCGTAGGTGATCGGGCTGCGGTAGCCGCAGGCGGAGTGCCGGCGG
>NZ_JAVREH010000120.1:0-3537 GCF_031845305.1 Jatrophihabitans lederbergiae
CCCGCGTCATCAAAAGAAAGATGCCCAAATGGCACGTCAAACGCGCCCACCACGCCACCTGGCCCCGACCCCAACACCCACCCATCTACCAGATCACAACCCACTAACTGAACGGTATTAGGGCTAACTCTGTCCTAGGCCATGAGCATCGGTAGCCAGTTGGGCAGCCTACGGTCTCGTTCGACGCCGTTTGCCGGGATTCGCGGTTCCGAGAAAATCCTTATGCAATAAGCCTTTGCTCGACTGCGCGTGTCCATGAATATGGATAAAACGGACTGGCAGTGTGGCGCTGAACAGTGACGGACGTCAGCGGACGGCCCGCCCGAGAGCGGACGATGTGCGCGATCCGGGAAGTGTGGTGGTGTCCTCCACCGCGCGCATGAGAGCACCCTACCGCGTGCTGGCATAACAGTCGCACGTCTTGTCGCGCGCTGTGGAATTAGTGAATTGATAAGGGAGGGGTGCACTTGGAGTCGTTCCCGCAGTTATCGGATTGTTTTGGCGGTTTTCGCTGACGCTGAGATATGAGTAGAGGGAAGCATTCGTATGCAACCTGTGTTCGATTTTTGGATTTAGATTCTCCGTGGATCGGGAAATCCGAGACTTGTATATCCGGAGGCGCGTTTGCTAAGCGATGATGCAAGAACTCCGGTCGCTGCGTCGTGGTAATCGTGGACTTCGGCTGTTGTTTTTTCGGGGTAAGGACGCATGATTCTTCCGACATATTGAACGAGGCGCCCTTTGAATGCGATGGGTGCTGTGAGGAAGAGTGCGTCGAGCGCTGGGCAGTCGAAGCCTTCGCCGATGTAGGAGCCGGTGGCAACGACGAGTAGCGGCGCATCGGAGGCCTGCGGGTCAAGCCGGCTCAGGGCGGCTGCGCGGGCCTTGGCGCCCATCCCTCCCCGTAGCACCACCGGATCATGACTTCGTTCGCGCAGGAGTTCGGCGAGGTGTTCGAGGTGTCCGGTCCACTGGGTGAGGACCAGACAGTGTCGACCGCGTTCGAGCGCATCCACTACGTCGCCGATGATCTGCTGGTTGCGGCGCTCGTCGGCCGTGAGCTCTCGGTAGACCGTGGCGATCCCGCCCGGTGCTGATGGGCCGGTGTCGCCGGTGTAGCGGAAGTCGGTGGTGTGTAAGCGCAGCTGTGGCTGTGGCGCGACGGAGTCAACTGCCCGGTAGGACAGTGTTCCTGATGTGGCCTGGGTCATCGTGTGTCGGGTTGGGCCGAGCTGTAGTGCGATGAGGTCGTCGAGCTGGTCGCGGCGGTAGGGGGTTGCGGTGAGCCCGATCCAGCGTCGTGCCGGAATCTGACGGACGGCGTGCTCGAACGCTGCGGCTGGCACGTGATGACATTCATCGACGATGACGAGCCCATAGTCGGCGGTCAGCTCGGCTATGTCGGTCACCCGCGACAAGGTCTGCAGGGTGGCGACGTCGATGACGCCGGTGGTCTTGGCACGGCCGCCGCCGCGTTGTCCGGCCTTGAAGCCCAGATAGTCATGAATGCGTGCTCGCCACTGATCGGCGAGCGCTTTGCGGTCGACCAGGACGAGCGTCGAGACGTCGTGGTGGGCGGCAAGGGCACAGGCGATCACGGTCTTGCCGGCCCCGGGAGGGGCGACCAGCACACCGAGATCGTGACCGGCCAGGGCGTCGTGGGCGGCCTGCTGCTCGGGGTCGAGCTCGGCCTGGAAGGTGAAGTCCTGCGGCTGCCCGGGCGTGGTTTCGTCGACCATCTCGAGCCGGCTGCCGACCTCGGCGATGAGTTCTTCCAACCGCGCGCTGAGGCCACGCGGCAGAACGAGATCACCGGTGATGGTCTCGTCGTAACTGACGAGGAATCGTGGCGTGTCCCAGGTCGAGGCCCGGCGACGTTGACGTTCGTAAAAGATCGGATTGGGCATCGACGCCGCATGTTTCAGAGTGGCCAGCAGCGCCGGCGGCAGATCCGCCCCGTCGAGGGTGATCACAGCTCCACGGCGCGCGTGAATCACGGCGGGCGGCGCAACGGTGATCCGAGTCGAGGTCGCGGCCCGTAGCCGTTCCACGCCGGCACCGACGCTGACCGGCCCCAGTTGCTTAGCCAGCCGGGACAGCTCCCGAGGAGATACCCTGCCGACTGTGGAGAGGTAGGCCCACTGGTCGTCATGCGGTTCCAGCGTGGCCACGTCAAGAAACAGGGTCGTGCCCAGACGACGACAACGCCCCTGTAGTGGCGCAGCGATCAGATTGCCGAGGCCGCCGACCTGAAGGACGTCCTGGGAGGGGAACAGGCGGTCGTAGCTGGCCAGGCTCATCCGGCCCCGCAGCGCGATCGCCTCACGCAGCAAACCACTACCGACCTGGCGCGCGACCGCGGCCGGCACCGGCGCGGCGAAGAACAGCCACGCATGCGCTCCGGTGCCTGAGCGGGACACCTCCAGCGCCACCGGGGCACCGACCGCCCGTGCCGCTTTCAGATAGGCCAGCGCATCGAGCATCGCGGCGGGGCCGTCGAAGTCGGCCGCGAGCCACCAACACCGATCGCCGTCCAACAACGGATACAGCCCGAGATCGAGCTCGCCCGACAGGTGCGCCGTCAGCACCTGTTCGGTCAGCGGGAGGTACTCCCGCTGAGCTGCCGGCACCCCACGGCGCCAGCCGCCCCGCACAGCCGGCATCCACCCCGCCTTGCCCGAGCGGCGGTTCTCCCACCGCACGGCATAGACATCGGTACGAGCGCCGAACAGAGCGGCAAAGAACGCGACCTTCGTTGCCGGCGACGAACCGACGTGCACTGAGCCGGGTGCCGCGTCGAAGATACCCGTCTGCGCCGGACCCGGAGGGCGCGCCTGCGCCGGCGTCAGGTCCAACAGGCGCAGCAGCCGCGCGTTCTCCGAGCGCAGATGTGCCACCTGCGCTCGCATGGCAGCAAGCTCGGCTTCCAGGACAGTCAGCGAACGGTGTCCGCTGGCTGGCTCGTCATCGCTGGGTGCCATGGTTTGGTCGCCCTACTTCCGCCGCGGGCTCAATAACGCGGATCTCGGCTGAAGCGGTGAACGCCGGGTGCGTGTGAGTCGGGATCTAGTCCTCATGTTCAAAACAACTGATCTTGGGAGTCGGGTGGGTCAGGCGCGTCGTCGGAATTCGGCCTCGACTTTGTGCGCTTCTTTGAACTAGAGGGGAACGACGAGCCCGGTCCGTATGTGACGGATGGCCCTCGCTGGGCGTCGGACGTCTTGGTCAAGATGCCGCGGTCTACGAGGTCACCAAGCACGCGCGATGCGGCGACGCTTTCCAGGTCAAGAGCGATTTTAACGATTCGGGCGTTGATGCCACCACTTTCGCGAACCAGTTCCACGATCTTGCGATCGTATTCGTCTGTTGTACGACGGCGATACGCGACCGCGGGACCCAAAGCACTGATGACGGGACCTGACCCCGAGTAGTGGACACGCTCAATCCCTGCTTCGGTGGGGTGGAAGCGAGATGATCCACTCATGGCGAGGAAGAACTACTCCGAGGAGTTTCGCCGCGACGCTGTCGAGTTGTATC
>NZ_JAVREH010000121.1:0-3529 GCF_031845305.1 Jatrophihabitans lederbergiae
GATTATTGTGCGCGTTCCGGGTCGTTGTCGTGTTGGTTGGCTGGGCCGATCGGGCTGATGACGAATTCGGTGTCGCGGGGCGGATGGTCCTTGCGGGCGTAGGCCTCGGCGTCCATTTGGGCGATGAAGTGTGGGTAGTGCAGCTCGAAGGCGGGGCGTTCGGAGCGGATGCGGGGAATGGTGTGGAAGTTGTGCCGCGGCGGCGGGCAGCTCGTTGCCCATTCCAGTGAGTTGCCGAAGCCCCAGGGGTCGTCCTGGGTGACCGGCTCGCCGTAGCGGTAGGAGACGTAGAAGTTGTACAGGAAGGGCAGCATCGACGCACCGAGCAGGAACGAGCCGATCGAGGCGGTCGTGTTGAGCGCGGTGAAACCGTCGGTGGGCAGGTAGTCGGCGACGCGGCGGGGCATGCCCTTGGCGCCGAGCCAGTGCATGACGAGGAACGTCAGGTGGAAACCGATGAATGTCATCCAGAAGTGAATCTTGCCGAGCCGCTCGTTGAGGTAGCGGCCGGTGAACTTCGGGAACCAGAAATAGATGCCGCCCCACGAGGCGAAGACGATGGTGCCGAACAGCACGTAGTGCAGGTGGGCGACGACGAAGTAACTGTCGGTGAGGTGGAAGTCCACCGGCGGCGAGGCCAGCAGCACACCCGTCAGTCCACCCAGTAGGAACGTGACGAGGAACCCGAGAGAGAACAGCATCGGGGTCTCGAACGTCAGGGACCCGTGCCACATGGTGCCTATCCAGGCGAAGAACTTGATGCCGGTGGGTACCGCGATCAGGTATGTCATGAAGGAGAAGAATGGCAGCAGCACCGACCCGGTCGCGAACATGTGGTGCGCCCACACCGTGAGTGAGAGTGCCGTGATGCCGAACGTCGCGAACACCAGGCCCTTGTAGCCGAAGACGGGTTTGCGGCTGAAGACGGGGAAGATCTCGGTGACGATGCCGAAGAACGGCAGAGCGACGATGTACACCTCGGGGTGGCCGAAGAACCAGAACAAGTGCTGCCACAGGATGGGACCGCCGGCCGACGCATCGTAAACGTGGGCTCCGAGGTTGCGCTCGGCCCACAACGCCGCCAGGGCCGAGGTGAGGACGGGAAATGCCAGCAGGATGAGCAGGCTCGTCGCGAGCATGTTCCAGGTGAAGATAGGCATCCGGAACATGGTCATTCCCGGCGCGCGCAACGTGATGATGGTGGTGACGATGTTGACCGCGGCGAGAATGGTGCCCACCCCGGACAGGATCAGCCCCACTGTCCACAGGTCAGCGCCCACCGTGGGGGTGTTCTGGTTGTCGCTGAGCGGCGTGTACGCCGTCCAGCCGAAGCCGGGACCGCCCTGGGGCGTCACCAAACCGCTGACCACAAGCAGGCCACCGAACAGGAACGCCCAGTAGGAGAAGGCGTTCAACCGCGGAAAGGCGACATCGGGTGCGCCGATCTGCAGGGGTACCAGCAAGTTCGCGAACGCGATCACCAGCGGAGTCGCATACAGCAGCAGCATGAGCGTGCCGTGCATCGTGAACAGCTGGTTGTACTGGTCCAGGGACACGATCTGCATTCCTGGACGGGCGAGCTCGGCGCGCATCACCAGCGCCATGAGACCTGCGACCAGAAAGAAGCTGAGCGAGGTCAGCAGGTACATCTTCCCGATGACCTTGTGGTCAGTCGTGCGCAGCAGCTTCGCCAGCGCGGACCGTCGCCGACGCCGCCGGTGGACCTGCGCCCGATCATCGACCGCGGCAGGCCGAGTAACAGTGGTCATTTGTGCTCCAACTCAGCTGGCCGCAACCGAGCGGCGTGGCACCTCACCGTCCGACCTTGCTCTTGCGGTGACGCGCGGCCGGCTTGCTCTCGGTCTCGGTGTCGGTGTCGGTGTCGAGGGGATGGAAGAACCCGCGGACGCCTCGCGTGGGCGGCGCAGCAAGTACCTGGTTGGGCCGTTTCGGCACCGGGCTTCCTGCGTAGCGCAGCACACCCTCGCCTTCGGAGTTGGTCGGTCCCAGCGGCTGCGTGATCTCGACATAGTCGCCCTGATACGTCCGGCGGACTAGGCCCGTCTCCAGACCGCTCTCCAATACCTCGCGGTCGTGGTCCTCCAGGCCCAGGCACATCCAGTAGGTGAAGGCGAACGCCAATGGCGGAATGACCAGCACCCCGCCCCGCAGTGCCCACACCACCAGCGCCAGGGACAGGTGGAACGTATGGGCGATGACGTCGTCAGCGCCGGCCAGCGACAGCAGTACCCAGAAGCTCAGCGCCAGCACGCCGAGGCTGGTGCGGGCCGGGGCGTCCCGCGGGCGTTGCAGCAGATTGTGGCGGGCGTGGTCCCTCGTCAGCCGCGCTTCGATGAACGGATAGCCGGCCGCCACCAGCCCTAGCACGATCGGAAGTACGACCGACGGCCAGAACACCGGTGAGACGGTGTGCCCGAAGGGATGCAGCGCGATCGGCGGGAACAGCCGCAGGGCGCCTTCCAGGAACCACATGTACCAGTCCGGTTGGGACGCCGACGAGACCTGCGCCGGGTCATACGGGCCCCACAGCCACACTGGATTGATCTGGACAAGGCCGCCGAGGGCTGCCAGCGCTCCGAACACCAGAACGAAGAAGCCGCCGGACTTCATCGCATACGTCGGATAGAGGCGATCGCCGGAGACTGTCTGCTCCGTGCGCCCGGGCGCTGGGAAGTCCGTGTGCTTCTGCCGGACGATGATGGTCAGGTGAGCGGCGACCAGAGACAGAATCAGGCCGGGGATCAGCAGGACGTGTGCGATGTACAGCCGGCCGATGATCTGGTGGCCGGGGAACTCCCCGCCGAAGAGAAGGAAGCTCAACCAGCTGCCGATGACCGGTATGGACAGCACGATGGCATCGGCGATGCGAAGCCCGGTACCGGAAAGCAGATCATCAGGTAGCGAGTACCCCGCGAAACCTTCCACGATGCCCAGGGCCAGCAGCGACAACCCGATCAGCCAGTTGATCTCCCGCGGCTTGCGGAAGGCAGCGGTGAAGAATATCCGGCACATGTGCACGATCATCGACGCCACGAACAGCAGCGCCGCCCAGTGGTGGATCTGGCGGATCAACAACCCGCCACGTACGTCGAAGGAAAGGTCGAGCGTCGATGCGAATGCCCGTGACATCTCAACACCCTGCAGCGGGACGTAGGAGCCGTCGTAGCGCACCTCCGCCATCGACGCGTCGAAGAAGAAAGTCAGAAAGGTTCCCGTCAGGAGCAGCACGATGAACGAATACAGGGCGATCTCGCCCAGCATGAAGGACCAGTTGTCCGGGAACACCTTGTTCAACTGCTTGCGGAGCGGCGCGGCGATCTTCAAGCGCGCATCAGCGGCGCTACCTACGGCTCCAGCCGCGCGGGAGGACACCGACTGCCGCGAGAAGGCGAGCCGAAGCAGCGGACGCACTACTCTCATCGAAGACCGCCGCTCACGATGAGATCCGGCGTAGCCGCCTGGCCACTACCGCCCTTGCGGCGAGGGTGGCTGCAGCGATGCCGATCAC
>NZ_JAVREH010000122.1:0-3403 GCF_031845305.1 Jatrophihabitans lederbergiae
GCCTATGTCGACCGCCGGATTATGCCGCGTGAGGGTCGAGGGCCCTTGCTGATGCTGGGTGATCTCGCGGGCTGGTCGGCATAATCCGGGTCGGCCGGGCTCGGGGTCAGAGACTGTCGAGGAAGGCCAGCAGCTTGTCCGGGGGTTTGTATCGGCCGGCGGAGCCGCGACCGGCTGGTGCGAGCCGGGTGAGTGCGCGTTCCTTGATGGCCATGTCTGCGTGCAGATAGATCTGCGTGACGTCGGTCGATTCGTGACCGAGCCATAAGGCGATCACCGACACGTCGACGCCGCCGGCCAACAGGGCCATCGCGCACGAATGCCTCAGCGTGTGCGGGGTGACGGTTTTGGCGGTGAGCGACGGGCAGTGATCTCGGGCTGTCTTGGCGTGTTTGGTGACCCGGCGTTGCACCGCGTCTCGGCTCAGCGGGCCGCTTCGGCTGCTGGGAAACAGCGGGTCGTTGTCTGAGCCGCGCCGTTCTGCCAGCCAGCCGCGCACCACGGTGACGGTGGGTCGGGTCAGCGGTGTGCAGCGGTCTTTGCGGCCTTTGCCGTGACAGCGGACATGCGCACCGGTTTCGAGGTGGACGTTGGCGCAGGTCAGGCCGGTGAGTTCCGAGACGCGGAGCCCGGTCTGGATCGCCAGCAGCAGTAGGGCATGATCGCGGCGTCCGAGCCAGCTGGTGCGATCCGGTGCGGCGATCAGCGCATCGCACTCGGGCCTGGTGAGGTAGCTGACGATCGCCCGGTCCAGGCGTTTGGGTGGGATAGCCAGCACTCGTTGGATCAGCGCGGCGTGTTCGGGGTCGCGCAGCGCGGCGTAGCGGAATAGCGAGTGGATCGCGGCCAGTCTCGCGTTGCGGGTCGAGGCCGTGTTGCCGCGATTGGTTTCCAGGTGCTGAAGGAACGCCCCGATTGTGACTGCGTCCAGATCGGTGATGCTCAGCGTGGCCGGCTGCCGTCCGGTGGACTGGTGAACGAAGCCGAGCAGCAGTGTGATGGCGTCGCGGTAGGCAGCGATGGTGTGCGGGCTGGCCTGGCGTTGCCGGATCAGCTTGTCGGTGAAGAAGCCCTGCAGCAGGGGCGCGAGATCGCTCATGGCTGCTCCCCGAACGCGTGCTCCAGTCGTTCGGCGGCCAGCGCGAGCAGTTCCGGTGAGCCGGTCAGGTACCAGTAGGTCGACTTCGGGTCGACGTGACCGAGGTAGGTCGACAGCCACGGGAGCCGGGCCTGGACGTCGACACCGTCGCGATACCAGGTCAGCAACGTCGTGACGCAGAACGTGTGCCGCCAGTCGTGCAACCGAGGGCTGCGCTGCCCGGCCGGCGCGCTGATACCTGTCGCGCGGATCAGGGCTGCGAAGGTTCGCGGGACGTTGGTGTGGTCCAGCCGTGTCCCGCGGGTCGTGATGAACACCGCCGGCGTGTGCACCACCGGATGCGCACGCTCAGGCGCGTCGAGGTAGTCGCGGATGGCGGTGATGGTGCTGGCGTGGACCGGCATCTGGCGGTGCTTGCCGAACTTGGTGTCGCGCACGGTGAGCACCGCATCGTCGAAGTCGACGTCGGACACGTCCAAGTGACACGCCTCGCTGGTGCGCATCCCGCTCACCGCCAACAGAGCGATGAACGTGCGCCACGTCAACGCCCGCAGCTGGGGGCGCAACGCGCCGGCTGCGTCCAGTAGACGATCGAGCTCACCGGGTGTGTAGAGATGCGGGGTGACGCGCCGGTAATGGTGCGGTAGCACGTCGACCGGCGGGACATCGGTGGCCGGGTCCAGGACTGCCAGGTGTCGGGCGAAGATCCGCGCCACCATCAGCCGACGGCTCCAGTGCACCTGGTCGGTGCTGCGCGGCGTGCTCGTCGCCCAGCTCAGCGCCGCCTCGGTGGTGAGCACACTCATCTCGTGGGCCTCGAGGTAGTCGATGAAGCTGAGCAGCTTCTGCCCGAACGTCGTCAACTGGAATCCCAGCGCACGCCGCATCGCCAGGTAGTCCTCGGCGTGCTCGCGCATCGTGCTCACCGTGCGCTCCCCGGCCACGGCTGGGCCAACGTCTGCAGCGTGTCGTAGTCGACTTTCGCGTAAGCGGCCGTACTGAGCTGGCTTCGATGCCGAAGAACCTGCCCGACCTCGGCCAGCGGCGCACCGGCTCGCAGCAGGTCGGTGGCCAGCGAATGCCGCAGCCGGTGCGCACCAACCCTGGGCATGCCCGCCCGCCGGCAGGTGCGGCCCATGATCGCCCGGACCGCGGTCGCCGTCAGCGGCTGGAACGGGGCGCGGACGGTGACGAACACGCTCGTGCAGTCACACGACGGTCTTGCGTCGGTGACATAGGCGGCCAACGCTGCGCCGACCTCGGCCTGCAGCGGAAGTCGTTCCACCCGGGCGCCCTTGCCGCGCACCACGATCTGTCCACCGCGCCAGTCGACGTCCTCCAGGCGCAGCGCGGCGGCTTCGGCCCCACGCATGCCGAGTCTGGCCAGCATCACCAGCAACGCGTGATCACGCAGACCCACCGCGGTCGTGGTGTCGTGCGCGGCCAGCAGCGCCTGCACCTGCTCACGTGACAGGCCGCGGGGCAACGCGGCCAGCCGCCAACCGGCCACGCCCGGGACCGCCGCCGTCAATGAAACCGGGATCAGGCCCTGGACATGAAGGAACCGCAACAGCGCTCGCGTGGCGGTGATCTGCGCCTTTGCCGACCAGACGCTGTCGGCAGACCTGGCCTGCGCGACGATGAACGCCGTGACCGCGGCCGCGTCCAGAGCGGCCAACGAGTCCCCGAGCGGATCGGGCACGTCGGCAAGGAACTTGCCCGCCTGCCCGCTGTAACAACGCACCGACTCGGCAGCCAGACCGCGTTCTGCCCGCAACCAGCGCCGGAACTCCTCCAGCAGCAGCTCCCGGCCCGTCGCAACAACCGGCTCCGTTTCGGGCACCACGCCCTGCCCGTGCAAAGCACGCAAAACCGCGCCGACCCAGCGACGCGACACTGCCGCGGTGCGGCAGCGGCTCCGGCGGTCGGCCAGGAAGTCGTCCACCACGAGCGGAGTCAGCTCCCCAACTGCCAGATCCCGCTCGCTCATCCACTCGCTCAGGCGCCGCATCGCTCGCGCTGCCTCAAGGACCGACGACGGCGCGTAACCCGCCTGCGTCATAGACGTCCGCACCGCCACCTCGTGCGGCGCAACGGCCCGGTCATCAACATCGGCACCGGACCCGGACGGCGTTTGCCACCATTCATGATCTTCTCCTGTCTGAAGGGACGAACTGGTCCACCCATCCAGACAGGAATCTCAGCCGAACACGACCCCGATTATGCCGACCAGCCCGCGAGATCACCCAGCATCAGCAAGGGCCCTCGACCCTCACGCGGCATAATCCGGCGGTCGACATAGGC
>NZ_JAVREH010000123.1:0-3371 GCF_031845305.1 Jatrophihabitans lederbergiae
AACACGACCCCGATTATGCCGACCAGCCCGCGAGATCACCCAGCATCAGCAAGGGCCCTCGACCCTCACGCGGCATAATCCGGCGGTCGACATAGGCCGACTTATGCCGAGCTCGGCATAAGTCGGCGTAGCGGACCAGTCGGTAGTTCGGCAGTCCCGCCCGAGTGCGTTTGGTGCGGCGGTAGGTGGTCGCGCTCATCGTCTGCCAGGCCTCGGCGAAGTGATCGTCGAGGACAGACAGTGCGATGTTGGCCAGCAAGGGCGACACGATGCCGCCCTGGGGGGTGCCGGTGCTGGTGTTGCGCAGGAAACCGTCCTCGCCGAGGACACCTGCTTTCAGGAACGCCTTCACCAGAGCCAGGACCCGCTTGTCTGCGACGCGTCGACGCACCCGGTCCAGCAGGGCCGTGTGGTCGATGTTGTCGAAGCACGCCTCGATGTCACCCTCGAGCACCCATTCATAGGAGCGGGAACTGAATTGGTGAATCTCGGCGATTGCGTCCTGTGCTCGGCGCCTCGGGCGGAACCCGTAGGAACACGGGTGGAACTCCGCCTCGAAGATCGGCTCCAGCACCAGCTTCAGGGCCGCCTGAGCGGTGCGGTCGGCCACGGTCGCGATCCCCAACCGGCGCAGCTTGCCACCGGACTTGGGGATCATCCGCTCCCGCGCGGGCATCGGCACGAACTGCCGCGCCTTCAACTGCTCCCGCAGTGCAGTGAGCAGTTCGCCCGCATCGGCGACATCGATCGGCGCGAGACCGTCGATGCCGCCGGACCGCTTTCCCCTGTTACCCCTGACCCGACGCCATGCGACAACGATCACGGCGGGGTCATAGACGAGGTTGAACAGATCATCGAACCGACGGTCAGGATCACTGACCGCCCACTGGTGCAGCTTGGTCTGCATCCGCAGTACCCGTACCTCGGCTTCTGCAAGCGTCGGCCACGGCGCGCCGATGTTCACCGGCGACCTCCTGCCCTGTCAGCCCGGTCGCTGCCAGACCGCTGCCGCCCTTCCCCATGTGACCGGCTCTCCCGGCCTCGGAGTACTACGACGGCTCCGCCACGCCCCGGCCCCACCAGCCGTTGACAAGCCTGTCCACCCTCGACCTGGATGGCCAAAAGGGAGGACAAGACCGAAGCGCTTCCCACGTTCACCGTGTCCCGGTCGACGGGTTAGGTGCCCAGCTTTGCCCCTGCAACATCGCCACGAGTACGCCGCAGACCTTCCTCGTGGCCTCCCCGCCGCCGTCTTCACACAGCAAAGGAGTCGCCCACCACCTCGAACCACTGCGGTGGGCGTGCATCGCGGACCGGCCCATATCCACCAGATTTGAGCCGGCGTATCTCTTGAGAGGCGTTACACGCTGGTTCCTCACGTACACCTTCCCGTCTCGCTAGACCGACCCGAGCCGTCTGGCAGTGCCAGCCCGTCCGGCCGTTGTCGCGGCTGCTCCCACCCTTCCCGGCGTCACCCGGTTCAGGCTGCCGCCAGCTTCACCGCCCTGCTGCGACAAGACGGCGACGAAGGCCTCTCACCTCCATCCGGTGAAACACGGCGCCTCGTGGCGCACGAAGTCCCAGATCCAGGCGCTGGACCGGACCGATGCTGGCGATGCAACCCGGCCTGTCCGAACGGCGCACCCATGACTACAAGCGGCACGGCACCACGACGCTGTTCGCGGCCTTGGAGATCGCCACCGGCAAGGTCACCGGCCGCTGTCAGGCGCGGCACCGGCACCAGGAGTTCCTGCGGTTTCTCAAGGACGTCGTCAGGGCCTACCCCGAGCGGGATCTGCATCTGGTGATGGACAACTACGCCGCCCACAAGCGTGTCGAGATCCGCGACTGGCTCGCCGCCAACCCCCGCGTGCAGGTTCACTTCACCCCGACCTCGGCGTCCTGGATGAACATGGTCGAGATCTGGTTCGGGATCATCGAACGACAGGCCATCCACCGCGGCAGCTTCGGCTCCATCAAGGACCTCAACGCCAAGATCCGCGCGTTCATCGAAGGCTGGAACGACCGCAGCCACCCCTTCGTCTGGACCAAGACCGCAGACCAGATCCTCACGAAAGCCAAGCGCCCAACAACTATTAATTCAGGCCACTAGTGTCCTGCGCCAGGAATCCGTTGAAGATATGCGTTGAGTCGTTCGAAGATCTCATCGGCGGTTTTGGTCCAGGCGAAGGGGCGGGGGTTCTCGTTCCAGGTGGTGACCCAGGTGCGGATGTCTTTCTCGAGGGCTTGCAGGTTTTTGTGGACGCCGCGGCGTAGCTGCTTGTCGGTGAGCAGCCCGAACCAGCGTTCGACCTGGTTGAGCCAGGACGAGCTGGTCGGGGTGAAGTGCAGGTGGAAACGTGGGTGCGCCTGGAGCCAGCTGGCGATGGCCGGGGTCTTGTGGGTGGAGAGGTTGTCACAGACCAGGTGCACGTCCAGATCGGAGGGCACCTCGGCATCGATCTTGGTCAGGAATTTCTTGAACTCGATCGCACGACGACGCCGGTGCAGCGAGCCGATCACCTGGCCGGAGGCCACGTCCAGCGCGGCGAACAAGGTGGTCGTGCCCGAGCGGACGTAGTCGTGGGTGCGGCGCTCGGGCATGCCCGGCATCATCGGCAGCACCGGCGCGGACCGGTCCAAGGCCTGGATCCCGCTCTTCTCATCCACACACAGCACCAGCGCCCGCTCGGGCGGGTCCAGATAGAGCCCGACCACGTCGCGAACCTTCTCGATGAACAGCGGATCGCTGCTGAGCTTGAACGAGTCGGCCAGGTGCGGCTTGAGCCGGAACTCCCGCCAGATTCGACCGATCGTCGAGCGTGACAACCCTGTCTCAGCGGCCATCGAGGCCCTCGACCAGTGCGTCGCGTCCTTCGGAGTCCGCTCCAGCGTCGCCACGATCACCGACACGATCAGCTCATCAGCGATCGTGCGCGGCGCACCCGGACGCGGCTCGTCCACCAAGCCATCCAGGCGCCTGGCCACGAACCGGGAACGCCACTTACCCACCGTCGCCGGCACAATCCCCAGCTTCGCCGCGACCTGCTTGTTGTCCAACCCCTGCGCACAGACCAGCACGATCTTCGACCGCAACGCCAACGACTGCGCCGACTTCGCCCGCCGCGACCAGCGCAACAACTGCTCGCGCTCATCATCGGTCAACGTCAACTCGGCCTTCGGCCGCCCGGTCCTCGCCACCACCCGATTCTACGACTTACACCACGAGTTCCTGGCGCAGGACACTAGATGGTTGATTCCTTGGAGGGTTAGTGGTCGTAGGCGGTCAGTGATCGTTTGGTGGTGGCGCCGGTGGTCCAGTTGTGCCAGATGCCGGTGGCCATGGCTAGCAGGCGTTGAGCGACGCGGGT
>NZ_JAVREH010000124.1:0-3305 GCF_031845305.1 Jatrophihabitans lederbergiae
CAACCTGCTCGGGTTCGGAAAAACTGAAGGGTTCTCAGGGGGAACCCGAGTGTTCACCACGGTCATTGTCGTCGTCGGGCACTTGGGTTCGCGCCGATGACACGGGCATCGCGGCGTGATCTTCGGACAGGAGTCGCCGGGCGTTGTTGGCGTAGCGGACCGCGGTCGATTCGTTCAGGCCGAAAACGACCGCAAGGTGCAGCGGATCGGCTCCGCTGGTGACGGCCTCCTCGAGCTGACGATCGATGCGCAGGCTTTCCAGCGTCCCGGGCAGGCCACGCAACAGGTGACCGACCAGCGGACGGCTGATCGGGCCGAGGTTGACCGCGCTTTCCTGGCTCAGCAGAAGGTGCCGGTTGGCGGTGTTGGGCCAGCGGCCGCGACGGTAGTCGAGCCATCCGGTGATCACGCGGCGGGTGAGATCGTCGAGCGGGCGCTCGTGTCCAGCGATGGTGATCCGACGATTGGCCAGGTCGACGTCCTCGAGCTGCAGCAGACGGATCTCGCTGTGTCGCGCGGCGTGGACCCCGGCCAGGACAACGCAGACCCGGGCGACCGGTGTCGTGGCCGCGGTAAGCGTCGGACTGAGTTGCGCAGTCGTCAGTGGTTGCCAGATCCGCTCGGCGGGCGGCTCGACTCGCAGGCGGGTGGTCGGGTTGCCGAACACGACCCCGTTCTTCTTGGCCCAGCCGAACAACGACCGCAACGCCGTCAGGGCGTAGGAGCGTTGGCGAGCGGGGCGCTCGGTCAGGTGAGTGTGGATGTCTTCGCGGGTGACTTCCCGCAGATGATCATAGCGCCCGGACCAGTCCAGCAGCGCAGGGTGAACCTGGCGCAGGTAGGCGTTGACTGTCTCTGGTTTGCGTGGCTTGCTGCGCGGGCCGCCCTCACGCAGGGTGTGCAGCCAGCGTTGGGTCTCGGCCGCGATGCCGGCCGAGAGGGCACCGAGTTTCTCGTTCAGATAGATGTCGAGCGTCGTCGGTCGGTCATCGGCGAGCACCTCCATCGCGTCGAGCACCGCGACGGTGTGCTCGACGTTGCCGCCGTGGCGGTGGATCAAGGAGTCGAAGTCCGAGGCTCGGATCAGCTCACCGGCTTGGTGGTTGGCCAGCAGCATGACCAGCACCCGCTGCAGGTGCATGCGCTTGTCGATGCTGAACCCACGTGTCTCGGCCATCGCGTGCGCCAGGTGCAGGCCATAGGCCAACCAGGGGTTGTCCGGTGGCGGGCCGTTGCGCAGATCGACTCGGCGCCATCGGTAGCGACGGGGCAGCACGTCGTCGAACAGCGGTGGCTGCAGCCAGCCGGGCACGGGTCGGGCGACGACTGCCGGCGGTGGCTTGTGCGGCCGGCCTTTGGCTCCGTGACGACGTTCGATGCGTCGGGGTGCGGCGCGGCGGTGGTCCAGATCGGCCAGGAACAGCTGCTGGAAGCAGACCTTGATCAGGTAGGGCGCCAGCGGGGTGTTCGGTCCACTCGGCCGGTCGAGGTAGGCCTGATGCCAGCACAACCGGCAGTAGTCACGCCGCAGCGGCTGAGGCCCCCGCTGGCAGCCAGCGCAGTCTCCCAGGTCGCGGTAGCGGCCGGTGAAGTTGTAGCAGGACATGCACATGCCCTGCGCGTAGGTCAGCCCCCACGCCAAGCAGAACCGGCAACTGGTGACAGTTCGACCGATCTTGGCGTTAGCGCCGTCACGGACGCCGATGACCGCTCACGCCGGAGGCAGCGAACGACCCGAACGCCGTCGCGGCACCACCGCCGCCCTCGACGTGGAACCAGAACCCGACCCGGCCGCGGCACGCCTGCCCGGCTCGACCGGGACCGTCCGGCTGACCTTGCTCGGCTCAGCGAGCAGCAGGTCCCCTACCTCGCAACCGAGCACAGTGCAGATGACCTCCAGGTCAGCCAGCTTGATGGAGGGCGGCTGCCCGGACCACAGCGCCGACATCTTGCCCGCCGACACCACCAAGCCGTGCTCGGCCAGCAGCCGCTGCATCTCCGAGGCCTTCCAGATGTCACGTTGGGCGGCGGCCATGCGCAGGTTCCATCTCATCCGATCAGCCCTTCCAGTCGTTGCGCTGCGCGCTGCTGCCCGGCGATCCACGCCTGCTCGATGCGGGTGCGATGGACATGCACGTAACGCATCGTCGTCGCGATCCAGGAATGCCCCAGCATCTCCTGGATCGAGATCAGGTCGACCCCGCTCAGATACATCTGCGACGCGCAGTAGTGCCGCAACACGTGCGGCGTCAGCCGGCCCGTCCATCCCGGCAGATGGGTCGCCACCGCGACGGCCAGCCCGGACCGCAGTGCGTCGTAACCGACCCGAGCGCGCGACCCGTCCAAGTTGGCGCGTTCGGAGAGCAGCAGGGGCGCGCCGTGGCGGGTGTGATCGTCATCGAACTGGCCCCACACGTCCTGGACATACCAGCGCAACATCCGGTCCGCCCCGCCGATCAACGGCACCATCCGCTGCCGCGGCCCGGAGCCGTTCGCGCCCTTGCCCCAGCGGACATGCAGCTTGCCGAACAGCCCCAGTTCCCATTTGATGTCATCCAGGTCCAGGCTGCGCACCTCGTTCACCCGGACCCCGAGCTCGGCCATCAACTTGGCCGCTGTGTAGTTCCGCGCGGTCGGGGCGAACTTGCGACACGAGCCCAACTCGGTCGACCAGCCCGAGAAGAACTCTCCGATCTCCTCCGCGCGGGGCGGGATCCGCAACCGGGCGTCCTTGCGGTCGCGCGGCCTGTTCATCTCATCGATCGGACACTGCACCACCCGGCCGGTCATCGCGTGCAGCTCAACCTTGTGCCGCAACTCCAGGAACTCGAAGTAGGTGCCCAACGCCTGCGCCCGGGCCAGCCGAGTGCCACTCGGCGCGTTGCGCAGCACCCGACCGAAGTAGGCATCGGCATCGCAGGGCTGCATCTCCCACAACGGCCGCTGGAACCAGTCCCGGATCTGTTCCAGATTGCTGATGTCGCCGCGCACCGTGCCATCGGTCAACCCAGCCGACGCCCGCGCCAGCACGAACCCGGCCAGCACGTCGGTCTCGTACTGCTCCAGCTCCTCGGCCGAACTCGCCGGGCGGTAGTCCCGCAGATCGCGGACCACGGACAGAGACATCGAACCTCGCCTTCACCAGTCCCGAGTGAGTCTCGGCCAAGTCGTCATCCTTTCACAAATTCCGAAGAACTATCGCAACGGAGCAGCCGCATGTCCCACCAGCCAGACACTCGGTTCCTGCCGAAGAAGCGGCACTCAAGCCCAACTCGCAACCGAACGAACCCGGGTGATGTCGTACT
>NZ_JAVREH010000125.1:0-3101 GCF_031845305.1 Jatrophihabitans lederbergiae
CCAAGCCCGTGCGGACGGGCAACGCCGCCTCTGACCAACTGCAACTCGACGTCTGGGGCGAGACCCTTGACGGCCTCGCTCTGGCCCGCAACGCCGGGCTCGCCGACCACGACGATGCGTGGGACCTCCAAGTCGCGCTCATGGAGCACCTGGAAGGCAACTGGAACCAACCCGACAACGGACTCTGGGAGACCCGTGTCAGAGCGTTCGGGGGTCGGTGCGTTCTGGTCGGTGGGTTCTCGCGCAGCCGACCCGTCACGGCTGGGAACCCATCGCAATCCAGCCGTAACGGGGGAAGCGAAGACGCGCTGCCCCGGGACAATCAGGCAGTGTCGGTCAGGATGAGTCGCTGGTGGTGTCCTCGACCAGTCGGGCTTGGACGGCGTTGCGGCGTACTGAGTTGATGCCGTTGAGGGCGGCTGCTCGGGTTTCATACGTTTCGGAGGTGGCGATGGTTTGTCCGTTGGTGGCGTGCAGGGTGAAGTGGAACCTGCCGGCCGTGTTCTTGCTGAGGACGTATTTGCCGATCCGCCCCGAGGCGGCCTTGGACTGAGTCACGCTTTGCGCGATCCCGCCGGCTCTAGCGTCGGCTACCCCGCTGACCTGTCGGAACTTGCTGCCCACTTGGCCCGCCGCTTGCTTGGCCCGGTCCGCTCTAGCCATGTCTTGTCCTCCAACTCCACTATCGGGTACGGGCCCCGACCGCCCGAAACGTTCAGCACATCACATCACACCCGGGCCAGTTGGCGTCACCACCGCGGCCTCAGACGGGCTGCCATCGCCGAGGAGGACCGGGCCCAGCCCACCCTTCCTCGACGTCGGATGGTTTCACGGTCGGAAAGGGCTGGCATGCTCGGCCCGCTGGAGCGACACACCCCTGGACTGACAGCGTCAGGCTCAGCCGAGTGGGGGGTTGGTGTTTTCCTGGATGGGGGTTCCGGCCGATGAGGCTTTGGCCTTCACACCTTGCACGACACCTTCCAGCGCGGTGATCCCGGAGGTGCTGCCGTTCTTGAGGCCGCTGACCGCTGCCTCGATCTGGTTGCCGAGGGCCTGCAGCGGCTGCCCGATCACCTTGCACAGGCTCGGGTTGGCCTGCACGTCGCCATAGGCCAGTCGCACCTCCCGCTTGATGAACAGCGCGGCGGCGCCGGCCTTCACGATCGCGGTGATCCGCCCGGACGCCCCGGACTTGAAGGCGCCTGCCCGTACCGGTGTGTAGAGGTAGCGGTGAAACGCACCGAAGGCCAGCCCGGAGTGGGTGACGAACTTCGTCTTGGCGAAGCTGGTGGTGTTGGAAGACGAGCAGAACGCAGCGCCCGAGGCCGAAGCGGAGGCCGAGGTGTCGCCCGTTGCCGACACCACCGAGCTGGCCGCTCCACCGGCGATGCTGCTCGCGGTCGCCGCTGCACCACCGGCCGAGGTTTTGGTTGAGCCCCCACACCCAGCGCCGAGCAAGGCCACCACGAACACCGACAGTATGGTGCCGAGCAGCCTGGCGATCGCCGGGCGGTCAGAGATGGTTGATCGTTTCATCGGTCCTTATCCTCGACTCGACGCCGAGGAGCCCGGGGCTGTGAGCCGGGCCGCTTGAGCGTGGAGAGTCACTCGAAGCGTGGCTGGATCTTCAACTCGCCAGTCGAGCGTAGCCACACCCAGAGCATCCCCTCCACCGCAAAGCCGTCCTCGCGTTCATCGTTATCGCGGTGTAACGAGCACCCACACCCAGCGACACCGGACACCTGACCTCAAATCTCCAGCCCGGCGCGAGCGAGTCCCGCAGGGCAACGATGACCAGAACGGCGCCCCGATAGCCAGTCCCTGCCAGCGGGCGGGATAGCTCGCCACCGGCGCTCAGCGAGTGCAGGCTGGCCAGTCCCGTTAGCCGCGGTGGACCCTCCCGGTGAAGATTCCTCCGTCTAATAACGAGACCACCATGGCTGAATCGGAGCCGGGCTCATCGCTGGAGGAAAAGCGTGGCCCGGCTGCCTCGTCGCTGCCATGATGGGTGGGTAGCGTCGCAACCGTCGAGTTGAGCCCGACGGTTGCTCGAACCCACCCGGCCGCTGCAGCACTGAACCAGCAGCGAACGAGAAGGAAGGTTGTGCCGTGAACTTCGATCCGTCTTCAATCATGAACCTGGTTGGCCAGCTCGGCGGTAACCACCAGCAGGCCGCTCAGCAATTGCAGGGCGTGGACCAGGTGGACCCCCAACAGCATGCCGGCATGCTGCAACAATTCGGTGTAGACCCTCAGCAGCTGCAGAACGGCGGCTATCAGCAGCACTTCGACGCCCAGCAGCAGCCAGGTTTCCAGGGCTACCAGCCCGGCGGAAACTACACCGATCAAAACCCTAGTTTCGACACTGCCAGTCAGCAGGGATACGGCCAGCAGCAGGGTGGTCCGGACCAGGGGTACGGCCAGCAGCAGGAGGGCTACGGGCAGGACCAGGGCTACGGCCGGCAGCAGGAGGGATACGGGCAGGACCAGGGCTACGGCCAGCAGCAGGGTGGTCAGGACCAGGGGTACGGCCAGCAGCAGGGTGGTCAGGACCAGGGGTACTGATAGACAGCCCGCGCGGCAGGGCGGGCTCGCGGGAACATCGCTGACGGCCATCGACGATGGCAACCGGACAAGCTAGCCGAAGCCGGCGGATCACTCTGCCGTGCGAGGCAAGCCGCTGCTCTGGCTGCGCGTCGAGGGCCTGAGCTTGCTAGCCGGAGGCATCGCCTTATTCGCGACCACGCACCAGCCGTGGTGTTGGTGCGGTCGTTATTTCTGCTGCCCGATCTGTTCATGGCCGGCTACGTCGGCGCGCCCCGGCGTGGGAGCGGCCTTCTACAACCTCGGCCACGCCTACTCGCTACCCATCGTGCTGTCGCTGATCGGCGCCAGCGATCATCCCCACCCACTACTCCAGGCACTCGGGCTGGAGTGCGTTTTCGGCTCAGTTGGCGGTGCTGATGGGTTGGTTGCTGTGGTGGCCTTTGCCGGCGTGTAGTTGTAGGGCGCTGGTGATGAGGGGGAAGTGGCTGAAGGCTTGGGGGGTGTTGCCGAGTTGGCGGTTGGCGGTGGGGTCCCATTCTTCGCTGAGCAGCCCG
>NZ_JAVREH010000126.1:0-3015 GCF_031845305.1 Jatrophihabitans lederbergiae
GACTTCGACGTGGTTGTGGTTGGTGGGGGTGGGCATGTTGGTTTGCCGTTGGCGATCGCGTTTGCTGATCGGGGTCTGCGGGTGGCGATTTTTGATGTGAATGAGCTGGCGGTGAAGACGATCCTGGCTGGTGAGTTGCCGTTTCGTGAGGATGGTGCGGCGCAGGTGCTGCGTCGGGTGTTGGCGGCTGGGCGGTTGGAGGCGAGCGTCGACCGGAGTGTGGTGAGTCGGGGTGAGCACATTGTGGTGGTGATCGGTACGCCGGTGGATGAGCACCTCAACCCGGATCCGCATGCGGTGCCGCGGGCGTTGGATGAGTGTAAGGAGTATTTCCGTTCGGGTCAGTTGCTGGTGTTGCGTAGCACCGTCTATCCCGGGGTGACCCGGCGGGTGGAGAAGCTGCTGGGCGGGCAGGGTGTGGATGTGGAGGTCGCGTTCTGCCCGGAGCGGATCGCTGAGGGCAAGGCGATGCAGGAGCTGTTCACGCTGCCCCAGATCGTGTCCGCGCGCACCCCGCAGGTCCGCCAGCGCGCCGCGGCACTGTTTCACACGTTGACCGACACCGTCGTGGAGCTGAGCCCGGAGGAGGCGGAGCTGGCGAAGTTGTTCACCAACACCTGGCGTTACATCAAGTTCGCCGCGGCGAACCAGTTCTATGTGATGGCCAATGACCAGGGCCTGGACTTCGACCGGATCCGTAACGCTCTGGCGTTGGACTATCCGCGGGCCGCGGACCTGCCCGGTGCCGGTTTCGCGGCGGGGCCGTGCCTGTTCAAGGACACCATGCAGCTGGCGGCGTTCACCGACAACTCCTTCGTGCTGGGACATTCGGCGATGCTGGTCAACGAGGGGCTGCCGCTGTATCTGGTCTCCAAACTCGAGGCGAAGTATGACCTGGCCAACCTGCGGGTCGGGATCCTGGGCATGGCGTTCAAGGGTGAGAGCGATGACATCCGCTCCAGCCTGTCCTACAAACTCAAACGGATCCTGGAGTTCCGGGCCAAGTCCGTCCTGTGCACCGACCCCTACGTCACGGTGGATCAGAACCTCGAGCCGCTGGAGCACGTACTCGCCAACTCCGACCTGCTGATCATCGGCGCACCCCACCAGCAGTACCGCTCCCTGCAACCAGGCGTGCCGGTCGCCGACGTGTGGAACCTCCTCGGCCAAGGCACCGTCGTATGAGTGTGGCGGTGTCGGTGGTGATTCCGGCCTACAACGAGGGGTCGGGGATCGTGGCGGTGCTGGACCGGATCGTCGACGCGGTGGAGTCAGAGTTCGAGATCCTGGTCGTGGTCGACTTCCCAGCCGACACCACCGTGCCCGTCCTGCAGGCATACTCCGCCCGTGAGCCGCGGTTGCGGACCCTGATCAGCAGCTACGGCCGGGGACCGGCGAACGCGATCCGGTTCGGCATCGACCAGGTGAAGAACCCGGTCGTCGTCGTCACCATGGCTGATGGCAGCGATGACCCGCGCCAGATCGACGCCCTGGCCCGCCTCGTCGAGCGGGGGGTGGTGGTCGCCGCAGCCTCGCGGTACTGCGCGGGCGGTCAGCAGGTCGGCGGGGCGTGGTTGAAGACGTTGCTCTCACGCACCGCCGGCCGGTCCTTGGGTGTGTTCGGCCGGGTCGGTACCCGCGACGCCACGAACAGCTTCAAGGCCTACTCCACCGGGTTCATTCGCGAGGTCGGCATCGACAGCCGCAGCGGGTTCGAGATCGGCCTGGAACTGACCGCCAAGGCCCGCCGGCTACGCCGGCCGGTGGCCGAGGTGCCCACCATCTGGCTCGACCGCACCATGGGATCATCGAACTTCCAACTCGCGGCGTGGATCCCCCGCTACCTGCGCTGGTACCGCTTCGCGTTCGGCCCGGCGCTGAGCACCGAACAGGTCACCCGGGCCGCGGCCGGTATCGCCGAACAGAACAACAAACCCACCAGAAAGCAGACACCGTGAACACCCAACACCCACAGCAGGCAGGCGCACAGCAGAAGGTCATGGTCTCGGGCTCGGCCGGGTTCATTGGCGGCTACGTCGTCGAGGAGCTGCTGGCCCGCGGTTACGCGGTGCTCGGCATCGACAACTACTCCAAGTACGGCCCCGTCGTGAAGTCCTATGACCAGCACCCCGACTACACCTTCATCCAGGGCGACGCCCGGGATGTGGAGCTGATGACCAAACTCCTGATGGACTGTGACCACTTCATCGCCGGGGCGGCCCTGATCGGGGGCATCTCCTACTTCCACGCCTACGCCTATGACCTGCTCGCCACCAACGAACGGATCATGGCCTCCCAATGTGACGCCGCGATCACCGCCCACACCAACGGCAGCCTGAAAAAGGTCACCTACCTCTCCTCCTCGATGGTGTTCGAGTCGGCCGAGCACTGGCCCTCCACAGAGGGCGACGAACGCAAGATCCCACCACCGCTGTCCTCCTACGGCTTCCAGAAGTTGGCGGTGGAGTACTTCGCCAAAGCCGCCTGGGACCAATACCAACTGCCCTACACCATCATCCGCCCCTTCAACTGCGTCGGCATCGGCGAGGGCCGCGCCCTCGGCGACGTCGAGATCGCCTCGGGCAACGTCACACTCGCCATGAGCCACGTCGTCCCCGACCTCGTCCAGAAGATCGTCAAGGGCCAGGACCCACTACACATCCTCGGTCAGGGCAACCAGATCCGGCACTACACCTACGGCGGCGACCTCGCCAAAGGAATCATCGAATGCATGGCCTCCGACGCCGCCCACAACAACGACTTCAACATCTCCACCCCCGAAAGCACCAGCGTCCGTGAGTTGGCCGAAGTGATCTGGAAAAAAATCAAAGGCGACACCCCCCTCAACCTCATCCACGACCAAGCCTACGAATACGACGTCCAAAAACGCGTACCCGACATCCAAAAAGCCAAGAACATCCTCGGCATCCAATGCAACACCACCCTCGACACCATGCTCGACGAAGTCATCCCCTGGGTCACCCAAGCCATCAACGACGGCCGCCTATAACAGGG
>NZ_JAVREH010000127.1:0-2983 GCF_031845305.1 Jatrophihabitans lederbergiae
AGCGACAGTCGGGCCAGCAGCAACAGATAGGACGCCCCGCGGGACTTGCTTGAGCCGGATGCGGTGAAAGTCGCACGTCCGGTTCTGAGGGGGCGGCGGCGCAGCAATGCGTCGCCGCTACCCGACCGATTATTCCATGCCGATCCGGTGCGGTCAGCGGTATTTGATGAACCGAATCTCGTGTCGTGTGCGGGGTTGGTTCCGGTGCTGGCCCTGGCCCAGCGCGCCGGGCTGATCGAACTGGCCCAAGAACGGTTATCGGTCCCCGGCGGGCCCGGCCACGCCGCAGGGTTGAAGGTGTCCGCGCTGGTGGCTGGGATGGTCGCCGGCGCGGACTCGATCAGCGACATGGGCCTGTTGCGCCACGGCGGCATGGGCCGGTTGTTCACCGGGGTCCGCGCGCCGGCGACGCTGGGGACGTTCCTGCGGGCCTTCACCTTCGGCCACATCCGCCAGCTCGACGCGATCGCCGCCCGGCTGGTCGCCAATCTCGCTGGGCAGACGCCGCTGCTGGCTGATGCGGCCCGGCGTGGACCAGATCGCGTTCCTCGATGTCGATGACACCGTGAAAGCGACCCACGGCTACGCCAAACAGGGCACCGGGTACGGCTACACCGGCGTCAAAGGGTTGAACGCGCTGATCGCGACGGTGTCCACGCCACTGGCTGCGCCGGTGATCGTGGCCACCCGGCTGCGCAAGGGGTCCACGAACTCGACCCGGGGTGCCGCCCGGCTGGTCGCCGATGCCCTGAAAACCGCCCGCGGCTGCGGGGCGAGCGGTTTTGTCGTGGTGCGGGCGGATTCGGCCTACTACGGGCGTGAGGTGATCGCCGCGGCTCGCCGGGGCGGGGCCCGGTTCTCGATCACCGCCCGCAAAGATCCCGCCATCAAAAGGGCAATCGCGGGCATCCCTGAAACCGGGTGGACCAGGATCAAGTACCCGAACGCGGTCTTCGATGAGCAGTTGCAGCAGTGGATCTCTGACGCCGAGGTCGCTGAGGTGCCGTTCACCGCGTTCACCTCCCGGCCCAAGACCGAGCAGGTGAGCGCCCGGCTGATCGTGCGCCGGGTCCGCGACGCCAACCCCGCCCACACCATCACCAACGACCAGGGTGAGCTGTTCCCGGCCTGGCGCCACCACTCCCTCTTCACCGACTCCCCGCAACCGATGCTCGAGGCCGAGGCCGACCACCGCCGGCACGCGGTCATCGAACAGGTCCACGCCGACCTCAAAGCAGGACCCCTGGCGCACCTACCCTCCGGATCCTTCGCCGCCAACTCCGCGTGGCTGGTGCTGGCCGCGATCGCGTTCAACCTCACCCGCGCCACCGGCACCCTCGCGGGCCGGTTCCACGCTCGGGCCGTGACGGCCACCATCCGGGCCCAGCTGATCAACATCCCCGCCAGGATCACCCGATCAGCCCGGCGAACCAACCTCCGACTACCCACGAACTGGCCCTGGCAGCACGCCTTCGACTTCATCTTCGCCGCCGCACTCAGCCCACCTGCCACGACCTGAACCCCACCCACCAGCCCCCGGGGCGCAACAGGAGATCGCGTGGAAAAGCCGGGCACACCGGCAGCTTCACCACGCCCAAGCCCCAAATCCCCGGGCGCGAATTCAGAAACCCATCACACAATCAACGACGGTGCATCCGGGCTCAGACCCCGTCGAAGAGCTGCTGTTCGGCATCCTTGCCAGCCTGGCGGCCGAGCTGGTGCTGGTCATGGTGATGATCATTATGGGCGCGGCGTGTGACCGACTTTAGGTGGTGGCCCTCGCGGCTACTTCGTCTGGTAGCGCTGGGCGAGCGTCGGGCTTTGCGCGCCGAAGGCGGCGAGGTCGGCTGCGAACACCGCGTCGAGCAGGTTGTAGTCCCCGACACCGGGTGCGGCGAGGACCTCACCAAGTTCGAGGCCGCGCAGGGAGCCGTTGACGACGTCTTCGGCGGTCATGCGCGGGACGGTGGACAGGTCCATTCCCTGGACGGTGTGGAACTCGGTGGCTACCACGCCGGGGCACACGACTTGCACCCGGACGCCTGTTCCTTCGAGTTCAGCGCTCAGTGTTTGGGACATGGCTACGGTGTGGGCCAGGGTGCCGGCGTAGACGGCGCGGCGCGGCATCAGCGAGGACGGTGCGGGCCCGGAGAACGCGATCATGCCGGCCACGTTGATGATCGTGCCGGTGCCTCGTGACAGCATTCCCGGGACAGCTGCTCGGGTCAGCATTGTCGGCGCGAGGACCTTGACGTGCACCAGCTCGCGCGCCTGCTGCGCGGACAGCTCTGATATCGGCATGTAGTGCGCGACGCCGGCGTTGTTCACCAGCATCGTCAAGGGCTGGCTCGCGCACAGCTCGGCGACAGTGTCGACGCCGTCATCGGTGGACAGGTCGGCGGCCACGACCTGAACCGTGACCTCGGGCAGGGACGCGGCTAGTTCGTCGAGGCGGTCCTTGCGCCGGCCGACGACGATGAGGTCGTGGCCGTCGGCGCCCAGGCGCTCGGCGTAGGCTTTGCCGATGCCGGAGGATGCGCCGGTGACGAGTGCGAGTTCGGACATGGTTACTGCTCCTTCGTGGTGGTGGTGCTCGCGGCCGGTTGGGCCGGGGCCTCGATGAGTCAGGCGTTCTCGGCCTGGTAGTGGCGGGCAACCGCTTCTGGCCGGTCGTCGCCGAGCAAAGTGGATGCGACATCGGAGCCGGTTGGGTTCGGTACCAGGCCACGCAGCGGTATGAGGGTCGGAAGCCGGTGAAGTCTGCCGGTGCAATGTCGAGTGCGGTGCCCGGGACGGACGCGGTCAGTGAGCCGCGTTTGTAGATCGAGGTGATCCGCACGATCTGCCAGACGCCGTGATCTCGCCTAGGTCGACGGTGTGCTCGTCGAAGGCATGCGGGACGAAGATGCCGGCGTGGTCAGCGGACTCAATGTA
Source organism: Jatrophihabitans lederbergiae (assembly GCF_031845305.1). Lineage (NCBI taxonomy): Bacteria > Bacillati > Actinomycetota > Actinomycetes > Jatrophihabitantales > Jatrophihabitantaceae > Jatrophihabitans > Jatrophihabitans lederbergiae. The sequence goes on from NZ_JAVREH010000127.1 coordinate 2,935, forward strand.
GGAGGTCACGGGTTGTTCCTTCCGGTGTCCACTTGTCAGTGACTGCTGA
>NZ_JAVREH010000128.1:0-2944 GCF_031845305.1 Jatrophihabitans lederbergiae
TTCCTGCGGCTGCAGAACCACTTCGGTCATCCGTACGCGGTGCCGCGAATGGGTGGCTCGCAGTCCTGGAACACCGCTGCGAGCTTCGTCACGAACACGAACTGGCAGTCCTACTCCGGGGAGAACGCCCTGGGTTACGTGGTGCAGATGGCGGGCCTGGCGGTGCAGAACTTCGCCTCTGCCGCGGTCGGCATCGCGGTCGCGATCGCCTTGGTCCGTGGGCTCGCCCGTAACCGCACCGACAAGCTGGGTAACTTCTGGGTCGACCTGACCCGCATCTGTTTCCGGGTCCTGCTTCCGATCTCGATCGTGTTCGCGGTCGTCTTCGTCGGCGCCGGCATGATCCAGAACTTCCACGACTACCACAGCGTCACCACGATCGCTGGGGGCAGCCAGACGCTGCCGGGCGGCCCGTTCGCCAGTCAGGAAGTGATCAAGGAACTCGGTACCAACGGCGGTGGCATGTTCAATGCCAACTCGGCGCATCCGTTCGAGAACCCGACGGCGTGGACGAACTGGATCGAGATCTTGCTGTTGCTCTGCATCCCGTTCTCGCTGCCGCGTACGTTCGGCAACATGGTCGGTGACAAGCGCCAGGGCTACGCGATCGTGGCGGTGATGGCGGTACTGGCGATCCTGTCCACCGTCTTGATGGTGGGCTTTCAGACCGCGCACCATGGCACCGTCCCGACCGCGGTAGGTGCTGCTACCGAAGGCACCGAACAACGTTTCGGTGTGCCGGACTCGGCGATCTTTGCCGCCGGCACCACCTTGACCTCGACGGGTGCCGTCGACAGCTTTCACGATTCCTACACCAGCCTGGGCGGCGCGGTGCTGCTGATCGACATGATGCTCGGCGAGGTCGCACCCGGTGGCACGGGCTCGGGCCTGTACGGAATCCTGGTTCTGGCCGTGCTGTCGGTGTTCATCGCCGGGCTGATGGTCGGGCGAACACCGGAATACCTCGGCAAGAAGATCGGCAGCCGGGAGGTGAAGTTCGCCTCGCTGTATCTGCTGAGCACCCCGATGCTGGTGCTGGTCGGCACCGCGGTCGCGATGGGCCTACCGGGTGAACGTGCCGGCATGCTCAACACCGGCTCTCACGGCTTCTCCGAAGTGCTTTATGCGTTCACGTCCGCGGCGAACAACAACGGCTCCGCGTTCGCCGGGATCTCGGTGAACACGACCTGGTACAACACCGCGCTAGGCATCGTGATGCTCCTCGGCCGGTTCTTGCCGATCGTCTTCGTGCTGGGCCTGGCTGGGTCACTGGCCAGGCAACGCCCCGTACCGGCGTCGGAGGGCACGCTTCCCACCCACCGGCTGTTGTTCGTCGGCCTGCTCACCGGCGTCACGTTGATCGTGGTCGCGCTGACCTATTTCCCTGCTCTTGCTCTCGGCCCGCTCGCGGAAGGTCTGCGCTGATGTCCACCGCTACCCTTGACACCCCGAGCGGCGCGCCCGGGCAGCCGGCTTCCGTGCCGTCCAGCAGATCACGCCGGGTGGGCGGTGGGCTGCTCGACCCGAAGATGTTGCTGACGTCGCTACCGGGGGCGTTCGCGAAGCTCGACCCGCGCACGCTGTGGAAGAACCCGGTCATGTTCATCGTCGAGGTGGGCTCGGTGTTCACGACCGTGCTCGCCATCGAGGAATCGACCACGTTCGCATGGCTGATCACGAGCTGGCTGTGGCTCACGGTGCTGTTCGCGAACCTGGCCGAGGCGGTCGCTGAGGGCCGCGGCAAGGCCCAGGCCGACGCGTTGCGGCGAGCCAAGACCGACACCCTGGCCCGGCGGTTGGTGGATCGAGGCGACTTCACCGGCGCTGAGGAGTCCGTTCCCGCTCCACAACTGCAGCAGGGCGACCGGGTCGTCTGCGAAGCCGGGGACACCATCCCAGGCGACGGTGACGTCATCGACGGAGTCGCCAGCGTCGATGAGTCCGCGATCACCGGCGAAAGCGCACCGGTCATCCGGGAGAGCGGCGGCGACCGATCCTCGGTCACCGGCGGCACCAAGGTCCTGTCGGACCGGATCATCGTCGAGATCACCCAGCGACCGGGGGAGAGCTTTATCGACCGGATGATCGCCCTGGTAGAGGGTGCCAGCCGACAGAAGACTCCGAACGAGATCGCACTCAACATTCTGCTGGCTTCACTGACAATCATCTTCCTGCTCGCGACCGCGACCCTGCAGCCGATGGCGATCTTCGCCAAGGCCACCCAGCCAGGCATCCCGGACTCGGCCGCGATCACCTCCAACGGTGTCACCGGCATCGTGCTCGTGTCACTGCTGGTCTGCATCATACCTACCACCATCGGTGCGCTGCTGTCGGCGATCGGCATCGCCGGAATGGACCGGCTGGTGCAGCGCAACGTGCTGGCCATGAGCGGGCGGGCCGTGGAAGCCGCTGGCGATGTGAACACGCTGCTGTTGGACAAGACCGGCACTGTCACGCTGGGAAACCGGCAGGCCAGCGAGTTCACTCCCGTTGGCGGCACCCTCATCGGTCAGCTGGCCGAGGCTGCGCAATTATCCTCGCTGGCTGACGAGACCCCCGAAGGTCGATCAGTGGTCGCGCTGGCCGCCCTGGACTACGACGAGCCGCAGCGGCGCACGGTGGATCTTCCGCACGCGGACTGGGTGCCGTTCACCGCCCAGACCCGGATGAGCGGCGTCGACCTCGCCGCGGCCGGTACGTCCCCGGCCCGCGAGATCCGCAAGGGCGCTACCGCCGCGGTGATGACCTGGGTCCGCGACGGCGGCGGCTCGATACCGCCGTCCACCGGCGACGTGGTGAATGGCATCAGCTCCGCCGGCGGCACACCGCTGCTGGTGGCCCAGCGCATCACTGGCGCGCCACCGGCCGTGCTCGGGGTGATCGACCTCAAGGACATCGTCAAGCCCGGTATGGCTGACCGGTTCGCCGAGCTGCGCCGGATGGG
>NZ_JAVREH010000129.1:0-2822 GCF_031845305.1 Jatrophihabitans lederbergiae
TGCCGGCGGTGACGAGGGCGGGTATCCAGATGTGTTCACGGAACCACGACCTCGGGATATGCCCATCGGTGTCGGGGTGCGGTTGCGAGTGGTCCCAGGTGCCGGGTGGGCGTCTTTGCTGGCGGCGCGCCGCTCAGCCCGGTAGGTGGCGTAGGCGCCAGAGTCTGGCGCCAGTTCGGCATACTGCCGCCCCAATATCGCACACGTGATCTCGCACTGACGATGATCGTGTGTAAGGGTGGGCCTTATGAGTCCTATGGCCGGTCGAGGCCCAACGTGATCGACGCGAGCCTGTTTAATCGGCTCGGCCTGACCAGCGCGGTCCGCCACGAACTTGCGCTGCGCAACAGCCTGCTACCTCGACGGTGGGACTACGAAGCCCTCTCACCGCACCACGAGGAAGTCGCCAAACTCCTCATTCCGGGTCTTCGGCGCCACGTCACTGGCCGGCCTGCCAGCGTGGTTCTGTCTGCAAAGGGTTGGCGGGGTGTCAGGCCGATACATGTGATGACTCTCCCCGATCGATCGCTCTATAGGGCTGTGGTCGACCTGATCGCGGCCTCCCTTCCGGCCGTAGTCACACAGCGCGCGCCGTTCGAGATCTTCAACAAGGCTCCGCTCGGGCGCGGGACGCGCTACGTGAGTAAGTCTGACGTCGCCGCCTACTACGAGTTCGTCGATCACGCCCGCTTGGCCGACGAATTGATCGCGCAGACCGGAGAGGAACCTGCGGTCGACCTACTAGCCGGCCTGCTGGGCCGTGTCATGGGACGGAGAGTTGGTCTCCCACAGGTGAACACTGCCAGCAACGTTCTCGGCGACACTTACATTGACATCGCGCGGCGCCGGCTGGCTCGCGGCGGGTACGCGGTGTTCACGTACTCAGACGACTTCAGGATCGCGTCGAAGACGCTTGCGGACGCACGCGGTGCATTGGAGGCGTGCGCAGAAGAGGTTCGCGAGCTTGGCCTCGTCCTCAACGAGCGCAAGACCTTCACCTACGGAGCCAAAAAGTAGAGCAATGCTTGAAACCTGTGGTTGAGGCCGGGTGGACGTACCTTCCCGGTAGCCATGTTCGTGTCAAGCAAGGCCGGCGCTGCAACGCTGGTCGGGAAGGTACGTCCGTGCTCAAGATAGTGGAGACAGCTCGCTCGGGTCAGGTGTTGCCGAGCGATGTGCCATCGAGCTCGCTGCTGGATGAGATCGCGCGGGAGGGTGCGCGGCGGATGTTGGCGGCGGCGCTGAAGGCCGAGGCCGACGCCTATGTCGACGGTCTGCTCGATCAGGTCGATGAGGACGGGCATCGGTTGGTGGTGCGCAACGGTCACCATGAGCCGCGTTCGGTGACCACTGCGGCCGGGGCGATCGAGGTGCGGGCGCCGCGGGTCAACGACAAGCGGGTCGATGAGGCCACTGGTGAGCGCAGGCGGTTCGCCTCGTCGATCTTGCCGGCGTGGTGTCGTCGCTCGCCGAAGGTCAGTGAGGTGCTGCCGCTGCTCTACCTGCATGGGCTTTCGAGCGGCGATTTCGTGCCGGCGCTGGAGCAGTTCCTCGGCACCGGCGCCGGGCTGTCGGCCTCCACGATCACCCGGCTGTGTGAGCAGTGGCAAGACGAGCAGCGCGCCTTTGCGCGACGTGACCTCTCGGGCGTGGACTACGTCTATGTGTGGGCTGACGGCATCCACGTCAACATCCGTCTCGAGGAACACAAGCTGTGTCTGCTGGTGCTCATCGGGGTGCGCGCCGACGGTTCGAAGGAGTTGATCACCCTCACCGACGGCTACCGGGAATCGGTCGAGTCGTGGGCCGATTTGCTGCGTGATGCCAAGCGCCGCGGCATGCGGGCCCCGGTGCTGGCCGTCGGCGACGGTGCGCTCGGCTTCTGGGGTGGGCTGCGTGAGGTGTTCCCCGAGACCCGCGAGCAGCGGTGCTGGTTCCACAAGGGCGGCAACGTGCTCGCCGCGATGCCCAAGTCGGCGCACCCGACGGCGAAGAAGGCCCTCGCCGGGATCTGGGGTGCCGAGGATAAGACTCACGCCAAGGCCGCGGTAAAGGCCTTCGTGGAGTTGTTCGGCGCAAAGTTTCCCAAGGCCGTCGCGAAGGTCACCGACGATCTCGAGCAGCTGCTCGCCTTGTATGACTTTCCCGCCGAGCACTGGGTCCATCTGCGCACCACGAACCCGATCGAGTCCACCTTCGCCACCGTCCGGCACCGCACCAAGATCACCCGCGGTCCCGGCTCCAAAGCTGCTGGCCTGGCGATGGCCTACAAGCTGATCATCGCCGCCCAGGACCGGTGGCGGGCCGTCAACGCGCCCCACCTCGTCGCCCTCGTCCGTGCCGGCGCGATGTTCGTCAATGGCAAACACGTCGAACGATCAGAAGATCAACAAACAGTCACGACGCCCGTCGAGACCGCGGCCTGACCAAGATCAATCCACAGGTATTGACAATTGCTCCAAAAAGTACGAGCGGTCGTTGACCGCGTTTGCAGACGCCGAACGTGATTTATTCGCTACGGAGGCGGATGAAGGCGATGACGAGGATCCGTTCGCGTTAGGTGCCCTTGGCGACGACTACGACACAGTCGATGAGGGCGGGCCGTCCACGCTCGGGGCTACTCCGCTGGATCACGGGATCGACGACGACGAGGCGTTCGACCATGCCAATCTGGCCGTGGACGGTGATCTTGACCCTAGATGAGTGAGTCCGTTTGGCGTTTAGTGGTCGTAGGCGATCAGTGAGCGTTTGACTGGGGCGTCGGTTTTCCAGTTGTGCCAGATCGCGGCGGCCATGGCGAGTAGTCGGGCGGCGACGCGGGT
>NZ_JAVREH010000130.1:0-2791 GCF_031845305.1 Jatrophihabitans lederbergiae
GCCTTCACCTATGGAACGCAAATGGTTATTGCTTGACACTGCCTCCTTGGCGGACCGGTTGGTCCTGGTGGACGGGGCTCGTCTGCGCTTGGGCGTGCGTTGTGGGGCGGCGGTGGCGTCGGCGGGTGTGGTGTCATCGAGGGGGATGCGCAGGCGGAGTTCGACGTTCCAGCCTTGAACGCGGACGTCGTCGAGTACGAGGCGCAGCAGTTGTTGGCGGCCGTTGAAGTCGAGGGTGTCGATGCCGTGCAGCGCGCGGTGGGCGAAGTTGGCGATGCCGTGGTGCAGGCGGTTGTCGGCGGCGAGCTCGCTCTGGCGGGTGATGAGGGTTTGGTGTTCCTGCTCCAAGCGGCGAGCGCGGACGTCGATCTCGCGGCAGCGACGTTGCATCTCCGCGTTGTCGATCACGCTGGCCTGGTAGAGGTCAGAGACTCGCCCGCGTTCGGTGTGCGCACCCTGGAGTCGGCGTTGCAGGCGGGCCAGTTGGGTGGCGAGTAGGTCGTCGGGAGCCGGGGTGTGCGCTGCGACTGCTGCTTCTGCGGCGGTGATCAGGTCCGGGTGGGTGAGCAGTTGGCGTACCTGGTCGAAGACGAAGGTGTCCAGTTCATCGGCGCGCACGCGCCGCTCGGGGCAGCGGCGCTCGGCTCCGCCGGCGCGCCAGGGGTCGCGGTGCGGGCATAGGTAGTAGCGGGTCGTGGTGTGGTTGCGGCGGGCCCGGTAGCAGGTGAGCTTGACCTGGCAGTGGTCGCAGCGCAGCAGCCTGCGCAGCAGGAAGGTGTCGGGCTCGGTGCGCCGGGAGCTGTAACTGCTGTTGTCGCGGGCTGTGGCCGCGACGGCCTCGAGGGTGGCCTCGTCGATGATGGCCGGGATCGGGATCTCGATCCACTCCTCGCGGGGCCGCAGCCTCGCTCGGGTGCGGCCGACTGCGGGGTCGTAGCTGGTCTGGGTTCGGTTCCAATACAGCCGACCGGCGTAGGCCTCGTTACGCAGCAGGCGGCAGATTGTGGATAGCCGCCACACCGGCTTGCCTTCCGGTGAGGCGATGCCTTCGGCGGAGAGCACGACGGCCAGGTTGCGCAGGCTGGAGCCGGCCAGGAAGTCGGTGAAGATGCGGCGCACGACCGCCGCCTCGGGTTCGTGGATGATCAGATGCGCGGCGCCGTCGGCGCCGCGGGGCACGCGCCGGTAGCCGTAGGGGACCTTGGTGGCCAGGACCTCTCCGGCGCGCGAACGATACAGCTTGCCGCGCCGTCCGCGCTCGGCGAACTTGGCCCGTTCGTGCTCGGCGATTACGCCTTGGATCTGCACCAGCAGCCGCCCTTGTGGATCGTCGAGGGGTGGGGCGTCGGCGAAGCGGACCGGCACCTGGTAGCGGGCGAACTCGTCAAGGATCAGGATCTGGTAGGCGTAGGAGCGGGCCAGCCGATCCGGCGACAGGCACCAGATGGCGTCGATGGCGCCCGTTTCGGCGGCGTCGCGTAGCCGGTCCAGTCCGGGGCGGTCCAGCCGGGCCCCGGAGTACCCGTCGTCGATGAACTCCTCGATGAGTTCCTCGCCCTCGGCGGCGATCCTGTCTCGCAGTGTCTGCAGCTGCGAGCCGATTGTTGCCCGCGCTTGTTGGGTGTCAGTCGACACCCGGGCGTAGATGCCCACTCTCATGACATGCTCCTCGCGGTCGTGCCGGCTCACCGTGTGCCGGCTCGTTGTCGGCGTTTATCGTTGCTGTCCCGAGGCCATCCGGGAATCGGGGTATGGCTGATCGGGCTGTGCGATGTCCGGTTGTGCGGTCTCGAGCAGCAGCCGGTAGGTGGCGGCCAGCACGGCGACACGCGGATCGGCGTAGGGCGTCCACGCGGCTCGGGCGGCACCCAGCACTCGGGCGCTGAATACCGGCTCGGCGTCCGGCCAGATGATCAGGCCGGCCAGGCCGCGGCGAGCGAAGCGGGCGGCGGCCAGCTCGTCGGGTAGCCGGCCGCTGGCCAGCACCGCCGAGCGCAGCCGTTCATAGTCCTGCTGCGGCACTTCGGTCGGCGGCCAGAATCGGCTCATCGCTGCCTGGCCCGCTGGATGGTCCGGGGATGCAGCACCACGCCCAGCTGGTCGGCCACCGCTGCGGCGGCCTCGCTCGCCGAGCAGGAACCGAGGCTGTTCAGGAAAGTGTGCACGTCCTCGGTGAGTTTGGTCGGTCCCTTACGGCCGCGCCGCTCGTCGAGCAGGCCGGTCATCCCGGTCCGGTCGAACGCGGCGGCCACCAGATAGAACTCTGCGCGGGAGTAGCCATGCATGCCAGCTGCCGCAGTGACCGTCTCGCCGTCGCCGAAATGAGCCCGCAGCATCTCGTATTTCACCTGGACCTTGTCCACGGCGAAGAAGAACGGGTCCGCGGCGCAGAACAGCGGCGCGGTCACGGCGTCGGGGCGGGGATGGGCCAGTCCGGCTGTCTGCAGCGCCTGGCGGCGGGTGTTGTTGCTCATCAGCGTCACCTCCGCCTCCGACGGTAAAGAACTCTCAATGCGATGTCTAGCATTGTCGGCCGTGTCGCGCATTCGCTCTCGAAAATCTTTGAGATTCGCTTTTAATTACAAGAGTTTCCGAACCTGACTCGCGATATGGCATTAATTGGGGACGTACATTCCTGACAGTCCGAAATAGATCACTAGACATTTCGTAAGGGCTTGCGAACGCGTCCACCAAGCGTGGGCTGCGGTCCCGGAAGGCGATGAATGCCCGAGCCATGAGCATCGATCACCACCCGGGCGTGGAAGACGAGCTTTGCGCTCCGCATGTGTTC
>NZ_JAVREH010000131.1:0-2783 GCF_031845305.1 Jatrophihabitans lederbergiae
CACGTGGAACCGGCGCACCGAGCGACCTCGGCCAAACTGTCCTGCCCGCACGGCACAATCGGAAACCACAGAGGCTGCCGCCCCAAGAACGACGATCAACAGGCGCCGCGTGAAAGTTTCGGGCTAAGGGGAAGATATATTCCCATCGTCTTCACGGTCCTTCACCCGTTCGGGCGCCCACACTTCACGGCAGCGTTCCGAGCACCACCGTGGCGTCGAGTTCGTCGGAGCGGATCACCTGCGGGATCAGCCCGTAGCAAGCCACCAGCTCGGCGGTCGAGTCCGCTTGGCGCTCGCTTGTTTCAATGAGCAGTTGCCCGCCAGGAACCAGCCACAACGGTGCTCCCGCGGCGACCCGGCGCTGCACGTCGAGCCCATCCGGTCCGCCGTCGAGCGCGATCAACGGCTCGTGATCGCGAGCCTCGGGCGGCATCATCGCGATGGAATCACTAGGCACGTACGGCGCATTCGCAACCAGCACCTCGACGCGCCCTTGAAGCGAGGGCGGCAGCGGCTCGTACAGGTCACCCTGGTAGACGTGACCGCCGACGCTCGCGACATTCCGGCGCGCGCACCGCACCGCTGCGGGATCGATGTCGGCCGCATAGAGCTCCAGTTCGCCGACAGCGCCCGCGACGGCAGCTCCGACCGCACCGGACCCGCAACACATGTCGAGCAGCACTGCTCTCGATCGGATCAGTGTTTGCGCCTGGCAGACAAGCAATTCGGTGCGGCGGCGAGGAACGAACACCCCCGGCTCGACCGCTATCCGCAGACCGCAGAACTCAACCCAGCCGAGGACGTACTCCAAAGGCACGCCAGCAACCCGTCGGTCCAGCATGGCAGTCAGGTGAGTGGGGCTCCGGGCGGTTGAGAGCAGGAGGTCGGCTTCGTCCTCGGCGAAGACACACCCCGCGGTGCGAAGTGAGGTGACGATTGCCGAGCGTCTGGATGGCAGTTCGGCAGCGAACATGAGGCCTTCCGATCAGGACCAGAGGCGCTCGCTCCGTCTGCTGACGCAGGCTGCTATCGCAGGCGACCAGCACGGCCAGCGGAGGAGGACACCGGGGTTGATGTGACGTTGATGATTTCCACCCTCCCTGCGGTAGGTCGACCAGTTGCCGGCACGAACATAGCACGCGAATCTTCACATTCACCCGATTTATAAACCCATCGGACCTGGCACGGGAGCCGGCGGCCCAGGCACGGGACCGGGACCCGGGGTCGGAATGGGAGGCGTGGGGACCGGTGCCGGCGGCCCAGGCACGGGAGCCGGCGGCCCAGGCACGGGACCGGGACCCGGGGTCGGAATGGGAGGCGTGGGGACCGGTGCCGGCGGCCCAGGCACGGGACCCGGTTCCGGCGGTGGCACGGGGTCAGGCACGGGGCCCGGTTCCGGCGGTGGCACGGGGTCAGGCGCGATCGGGGGGACGGTCGGTCCCGGCTCGATCGGCGGAACAGTGGGGCTCGGTGCTATCGGGTCGGTCATGGCTATCCCCTCGATCCAACGATAGGTACATCAGCAATACAGCCAGATACGGCAGAGCAAGCACATGAGGTTGCACGACACTGCCCGCATACGGTTTGCTCCCGCCGCGCTAGTCGGCCGAACTCAGGACGTCAGCTTCGACCCGCTCCACGAGCTCGGTGACGGCGGCAGCGACGACCTCGGGGCGGGTGCGAATGATCCAGTGATCCCCGGCAATCGAGCGCAGCGTGAGGTTGCGGACGAACGGCTGCGGTGCTTCAAACTGTAGGGAGGTGCTGACGAAGGGGTCCGCCGTCGGTGCCAGCACCTGCACCGGGATGTCGGTTGTGCGGGGCTGCGAGGCCCCGACTCGAAGCAGGTTGGCGCGGTAGAGCTGCAGGCCGTTCAGCTTGTCAGGCCAGGACCGGCGATAGCCGTCGCTCGCGGTGGATTGGGTGCCACGCCGCTCGACCAGCCGCAACAGTAAGTCCACGGCACCCGAGCGCCACGCCAGTTCGGGCAGCATCGGTACTTGGAACAGCGCCACGTAATAGGAGTCGCTCAGCTGACGGGCGATCTTGCCCAGCGCCAGACTGGACGGACGCAGATTGCTGCGCAGCCATTGGCCGGTCTGTTCGATATCGGGACCCGAGATCGAGGTGAAACTCGCGATCCGGCTCCGCAGCGACTCGCTGAGCACGCATGCCCAACCCTGAACCGACCCCCAGTCATGTGCCACGACGTGGACCGCCCGATCAGGACTGGTCGCTTCGATGACGGCCGTGAAGTCGTCCACGAGATGCTCGAGCCGGTACGCGGCGCGCTGTGCGGGCTTGTCCGACTCGCCGGCACCCCGAACGTCGTAGCTCACGACGTGATAGCGCCGGGCCAACTCCCCCACGATGCTGCTCCACACCCCGGCGTTGTCCGGGTAACCGTGAATAAGCACCACCGTCGGCGCCGCTGGGTCGCCATGTTCGTAGACAGCCACCCGCACGCCGTCGGCCGAACTCACACGCCGGATCGCTGACACCGCCCGACTATGCGCCGGGATGCAGAGGGCTGTCAACGCACGTCCCGACCAGCTACCGGCCTGTTTATGGGCCACTCCCCATGCCCACTCAAGGTGCCGCATGCCAACCACCTCCGTCCGGCTCGCCCTGCCCGGGACCGCCCAGGTCGCTCGGCCCGCCTAGATGAGTGAGTCCGTTTGCGGCTCACGCGCGTGTCGCTGCCGGAGGTGGTAGGCGGAGGGCGTCGAAGATCATTTTGTGACGAATAACCTGGACGCCCTCCTGACCGCACTCTACGTCGA
>NZ_JAVREH010000132.1:0-2720 GCF_031845305.1 Jatrophihabitans lederbergiae
GGCTACCGGACGCTCATCTCGTTGTCGTTCTGCGGAACCTGAGCGTCGTTGGCTAAGAAGGCTGCTTTGTTATTGCAGCCCTACCGACGCGAAGCAGGTTCAGGACATCGACGACTGTGTCCGCCATGGGTCGCGGTTCCGGTTCCGCCAACCACGCGTCGAGTGCGACATAGAACACCAGCGCACCCGCCTCGGCGAACATGGTGGCGTCAAGTTCTGATTCGCCGCGTTCGACGAACGCGGCTTTGGCGGCGAGGACGAGGTCTGCTCGTTTCCGTGCGTCACGGTCTCGGAGGGAATCGTCGGAGTTGATGATCCGCCGCCACGCGGCCGTCTCGTCTCGTTGACCGTGAAAGCGGTTGGTTGCGACGTCGTTCAGGACGAGCCGGATTACTTCCATCGGTTCCGCTTCGGGCGGGGCTGCCCGGATTAGGCACGCCGCAGCCTCGGGGACCTCGTTGCCGCCGAAGATGACCTCCCGCTTGTCGGCGAAATAACGGAAGAACGTCCGCGCGGTCAGGCCGGCGCGAGCGGTAATTTGCGGGACCGTCGTTGCCGAGTACCCCTGCTCGGAGAACAGCTCAAACGCTGCCCGCTCGAGACGACCGCGCGCATCGGGAGCCCATCGCATGGACCGATTGTAGGCGATGACATGACGTGTCATACTGTGCATGACACGTCATGTCATCAACGGGGTAAGGGGTTTGAAATGCTCACATACGAGCACGATCTCCAAAACGCGGTGCAGACGACACCGGCAGCTTGTTGGTGGTGATCTCATGAGTGATGTGAATGAGGCGCTGTGGCTGCTTTCGCCGAAGGGCGAATTTGCACTTCGAGCGACGCCGCGCCCAACAGCTGGGCCGGGCGAAGTCGTGGTCCGCGTTCGAGCCATCGCCGTAAACCCCATGGATGCCATCACGGGTCCGCTTCGCCGTATCGTCACACCCTGGGTGCGGTACCCCACTGTCATTGGCAGCGACGTCGCCGGAGAGGTCGTCGAGGTCGGTGAGGGTGTGACCCGGCTGAGCCTCGGTGACCGTGTGCTGGGCTACGCGGCAGGTCAGGAGCGGCTGCGCAACACCCCGACAGAAGGCGCGTTCCAGCAGTACGTGACCGTCCTCGGGCGCGTGTGCACCCCAATACCTGATCAGGTCACCTTTGAGCGTGCCGCCGTGCTGCCGCTCGGACTCGCTACCGCGTCGGCAGGGTTGTTCGAGCCCGACCAGCTCGCACTTCCCCTTCCCACGGTGGCCCCGCTCTCGCGCTGTGACGTGGTGCTTGTGTGGGGCGCCTCGACGAGCGTCGGGAGCAACGCTGTCCAACTCGCCCGGGCAAGCGGCTTCACCGTGCTCGCCACCGCCGGCCGTAAGAACCATGAGTTCGTTCGTTCGCTCGGAGCAGAAGCAGTGTTTGACTACCGCGATGCCGATGTTGTTCAGGGAATAATCGGCGCTTTGGGCGACCGTCAGCTGGCCGGGACCATCGCGATTGGACAAGGCTCGCTGACTCACGCTCTCCGCATCGCGCGTCGCAGTTCCGGCACGAAGCGGATCGCGTCCGCATACCCCGACCCGATCACCAAAACCCGGGCGCTGATCGCGCGGACACGCGGAATACACGTCAGCAGCATCTGGGGCGGCACACCCACACATTCGCCTATCGGACCGGCCATCTTTCAGGACTTCCTGCCCACGGCGCTGGAAGACGGACGATTCCGTCCCATGCCGGAACCAGTCGTCACCGGCAGCGGATTACAAGACCTACCCGACGCACTCGATGCACTCCGCGCCGGCGTCTCCGCAGCCAAGATCGTCGTCGCCATCAACTGACCCTTAAGGAGAAACCGAGTGGACACGCAGAGGACGTTCCTCGTGTTCGGCGCAACCGGCCAGACCGGCCAGCACTTCACCTCGCTCGCCCTGCAAGGCGGGCACCGCGTCAGAGTGCTCGCCCGGACGCCGAGCAAGCTCAACAGCGACAGCCCGAACCTCGAGATCCACCAAGGAACCATTACCGACCCTCTCGACCTGGACCGTCTCGTCGACGGAGTCGACGCCGTCGTGTCCATGCTGGGCGACGCACAGTTGCAGCGGACAAGCAAAATCAACGCCGCCTTCATTGAAAAACTCGTACCGGCGATGCGGCGCAACGGCGTCGCCCGCTTTCTGTACCAGGCAGGCGGGCTGAGCGCGCCTCCCGGTCGACGGCTGACGCCCGCCCTGTGGGCGATTCGGAACACGGTCGCCCGCAGCTACAACGGCCAACACGAGGACAACGAAGCGGTGATGCGCTACCTAACTGACGACGCCATGGACATCGAGTGGATGGTGCACCGCGCCGGAATCGGATCGAATGGACCATCCAAAGGCGTCCTCGAACGGTCCAACAGGAAAGTCAGCATAGCAACATTTGCGGACTGCGCGTCCTACAGCTACCGCCTCCTCTCAGACCAGACCGCGATTCATACATGCGACCCCAGCACCTACCGAAAGTAGACCGCTTCGCTACACCGACGTATGGCTAGCAGGTAACCGCAGAGGACCTCAAGACGGCACCAGTCGCAGGGTCCTCGCCCAGCGCCTGTCCTTGATTGATATAGGACTGGGCGTCCTCCCTCCCATCCTCGCCAACATCACGCCTGTCGTCGTGGATCAAGCGGCGAATTGTTGCGCGCGGGACGCGCACAATGTCAGCTCGTGCGTCCCGCACGACGATCG
>NZ_JAVREH010000133.1:0-2704 GCF_031845305.1 Jatrophihabitans lederbergiae
CCGCGGACGAGGCATCGACAGCCTCCCCAGCATCCGCACCACCACCGACCAAACCGAGACCTAGACTGCCCACAACCGCTCACTTTTCAAGCGCCGGAACCGACCAGCTTTGGAGCGCCGTCGACAGGGTGGGTGGTTCAGTTGGTGATCACCGCCAGGGACCAGCACCAGCCGGCCAGCTCGCGGGCGATGGCGACGTTGGCGATCACCGGCCGCTTCTTGCGCAGGTTGTAGGTGACCCAGCGTTGGTGCAGTCGCTGGTTGCCGGCGTGTGCGCGGGCCCGGGCCGCGGCCGGGGCGAGATCCCACCGCCGCTGCAGCACTTGGCTGGGTCGGTAGGGGGTCCGGTGGTGCCAGGCAGCCTCCACCAGCAGGCGGCGCACGTGGGTGTTCCCGGTCTTGGTGATCGCGCCCTGGGAGCGGGACTGCCCGGAGGAGTGTTCACTGGGTACCAGCCCGAGGTAGGCGCCAATGCTCGAGCCGGTGAACCGGTCCCAGTCGCCGATCTCGACGGCCAGGGCGAAGCTGGTGAGGGTGGAGATGCCGCGCAGGCAGGCCAGCCGCCGAGCTATCGGCGTGAACTCGCAGTCGCGGGCCATCGCGGTGATCTTCTCGTCCAGCCGGTCGCGGCGGGCGTCGGCCAGCACCACAGTCTCGTAGGCGTCGTCGAACGCGGCCTGGGTGCCGGCCAACGTGAAACGCTGCCGACCCAGCCACCGTTCATGGGCCTGGGTCCATGCCTTCCCGTCGGTGTAGACGATGCCCTGGCGTAGCAGCAGTTTCGACAGCCGATGCCGGGCGCGCATCAGATCCGAACGAGACGCCTCCCGCGCCCGCACCAGATCACGGGCGGCCTCCTGGCCGGCGCTCGGCACCCGCACCGACACGATCTCATCCAGGCGCAGTAACCGGGCCAGCAACAACGCCTCGCGGGCATCAGTCTTGATCCGGTCCCCAGGCGGGCGGTGCAGCTTGGAGGACGCGGCCACCTCACACCGGACACCCGCCACGCTCAACGCCCGAGCCAGCCCGAACCCAGTCGGCCCGGCCTCGTAGACGACCGCACACGGCCCCGGCAGGCTGGCGACCCAACCCAGCACATCCTCATACGCTAGCGACAACCGCGCCTTGACCAGCTCACCGCTGTGGCTGTCGATCGCCGCGGCCGACACCGACCGGGCATGCACATCCAGACCAACACTCGTACGCTCACCAAACACCGGGGCCTCCTCACACACCTGTGGATAGGCCGAACACGGGACCCGCGTTCGGTAACCCACGACTGTGCGTGAGCGAGGCCCCGGCCAGCAACCACCCAGCATCAGCGAGCAGTCACTCCATACGGTCTAAGTCACACGCAGCAGCGGACGAGTTCACCCCTGCCCACGACCCGCCAGTCTGCGGCTCGTAGGCAACCTTGAAAGGCACCGCGTCGCGGTAGCCGGAAGGGCGCCTTGCGGCCCAGGCCACCAGTTCGCGCCGTCTCGCCCTCTCGCCATCTCGAACAAGACCTGCAACCCAGCCTCGGCCCACAAGGTCATCGACATCGACGCCCCGATCGGTTTGCTGCTGCCCCTGCAACGTTGTCGTCCGGGCGCTCGATGAACGGCGCGTCCTGGCCGAGGTGATGGACCGAACGTGACGGTCCGCGCCATCAAGAACACCGCGCGTTCCGCCACCGACCTCGCCCCGGTCGCCGAGCAGGCCCGAAGGCGCCTGGACGCAGCGATAGTGTCGCCCTCCGCTATCCATGGCCGATAGCGCGTCTAACTGATTGTCAGTTCCTGGTGCATCCCGTCGGCGTAGTGGTTGGGCAGGTTGCACACCAACTCGTAGCGACCCGCCGCCAGAGTCACGGTCACCCAACCCACAGTTCCCGAGACCAGGCCGTTGCCGGCTCCGCTCCCGCAACTGCTGGAAGCCTCACCCATGCTGCCGGTCTCGGAGACTTTCCCGCCCGGTCCCGCTACCCGCTGCCCCGCGACAGCACCGGCCGTTAGCGGGAAAATGACCAGCTCGTGAGTGCGCCAGCCGACATTGGACACGACCAGGCTGATCGGGCCGGCCGGCTCGGTGGCGGGCGTGGCCTGCAGACGCATCTGCGCCCCCATCGGGGCGGTGCCGCCCATCATCTGCGTCATCCCCATGTCGCCCAGCTCCACCCGCACGGTCCGCCCCGGTAGCGAGGTCGGAGCGGAACAGGTGAGGGCGGCGGAGTGATACCGCGACCCACCGCCCATCATCCCCGAATGACCGGAGCCGGTCATCGATGCACAGCCAGCGAGCGCAATCGCCATCAGCGGCACGCCGACCAGGGACACCCGCAACCGTCTAACCATTCCTTCATTTTAATCAGCGCGGAGCAGTCCGGAGCAGAGGCGAAGGTCACCTGAACCGCCAGAATATAGACAGAGAGCCCCGCGACGTCAAGGACAGGATAGGAATTGCCTGCAGGTCGTCAGATGGGCCGTGATTCCAAGTGGTGGACACGCCCGACCTCGTCGATTCCCACGAATCGCCACCTCCGCGCCCGATCTTCAACCCGCGCTTGGCAGCACCGTCACGCAGTGGCCGATGCCCGGGACCTGACCCCGAGTAGTGGACACGCTCAATCCCTGCTTCGGTGGGGTGGAAGCGAGATGATCCACTCATGGCGAGGAAGAACTACTCCGAGGAGTTTCGCCGCGACGCTGTCGAGTTGTAT
>NZ_JAVREH010000134.1:0-2622 GCF_031845305.1 Jatrophihabitans lederbergiae
GATCTCGCCTAGGTCGACGGTGTGCTCGTCGAAGGCATGCGGGACGAAGATGCCGGCGTGGTCAGCGGACTCAATGTAGGAGGTCACGGGTTGTTCCTTCCGGTGTCCACTTGTCAGTGACTGCTGAGCAGGGCGAGGATGTGCTGGTAGTTGCCGTTAGTCTCGGCGTCGCGCAGAAATCTGACGTTGTCCACGACGATCTCGTCGGCGTCAGGCTGGGTCTGCAGCAGGGTCATGGTTTCGTCGAGGTAGGCCTCCAGTGGCATGGCCCGCTCGGAGTCTTGTTGTCCCATGAGTGTGGTGCGCACAGCTGGGAGGATCAGCTCGATGACCTGGATGCTGGTGTCAGCCAGTTGGATGCGGATGCCGCGCGACAGTGAGTGGATCGCTGCTTTGGTGGCGTTGTAGGTCGGGGTGAGGGGCAGCGGCACGAACGCCAGCCCGGAGGACACGGTGATGATCGCGGCGTTCGGCCGGGTGGCGAGGGTTTCGGTGAACGCGGCGATCAGCCGGATCGGGCCGAGCAGGTTGGTGGTGACGGTCCGCTCGGCCACCGACAGGAAATCGGCGGTGTCGATGACGACGGTCTCGATGCCGGGCTGTTCGGCGGCGATCTGCTCGAGCAGTTCGGTGCGCCGCCCGCCGATGATTACCCGGTTCCCGGCGGACTGGAACCGCAGCGCGAGCCCGAGGCCGATGCCGGAGGTGCCGCCGGCGATGAAGATGGTGTTTCCGGTGATGTTCATGCTGTCGCTTTCAGGTCGGGGGTAGCGGTCAGGAGGTGTTCGGTGGCGGCCCAGAGCCGCTGGGCGGTGTCGGTGTCGCGTCCGGGAGCGGCGGCCTTGCCGAGGGCGGGATGGCCCTTCATGTGGCCCGGGGCGCGGGGGCCGATGTAGGAGTTGCC
This sequence comes from Jatrophihabitans lederbergiae, assembly GCF_031845305.1. Classification (NCBI taxonomy): domain Bacteria; kingdom Bacillati; phylum Actinomycetota; class Actinomycetes; order Jatrophihabitantales; family Jatrophihabitantaceae; genus Jatrophihabitans; species Jatrophihabitans lederbergiae. Next base: position 905 of record NZ_JAVREH010000134.1, read on the forward strand.
GGGCACGTCCTGGGTGGCGGCGTACAGGATCGACAGCGCGCCGGTGGCCGGGTCGTTGAACAGGAACCGCAGGGCGTGGGTGATCTTGCCGGACGCTGCGTGCCGGGCCAGGTTCGTCGAGGCGATCCCGGGGTGGGCCACGATCGAGCGGACCGGGCTGCCGGCGGCGTCCAGGCGGCGCTGCAGCTGCAGGGAGAACAGCACCTCGGCGAGCTTGGAGTCCTGGTAGGCGCCCGATGGCTTGTACGGGCGGGTGGTCGGGTTCAGGTCGTCCACGTGGACCTTCCCCATCCGGTGCAGCTGCGAGGACACCGTCACCACCCGGTCGGTGATGTGCGGCAGCAGCAACGCGGTCAGCGCGAACGGGCCCAGGTAGTTGGTCGCGAACTGTGACTCGAACCCCTCGGCGGTGCGGGCGAAGGGCACCTGCATGATGCCGGCGTTGTTGACCAGCACGTCTATCGGCCCGGACCACTCCGCGGCGAAGCGGCGCACCGAACCCAGATCGGCGACGTCGAGCTCACGCACCTCGGTCCGGCCGGGCAGCTGGGCGGCCGCCTCGCGGCCCTTGGTCCCGTCCCGCACCGCCAACACAATGGTGGCGCCGGCCGCGGCGAGCTCGCGGGCCACGATCAGGCCCAGACCGCTGCTCGCGCCGGTGACGATCACCGTACGGCCGCTCTGGTCGGGCAGGTCGGACAGCGTCCACTTGCTCATCATCAACACTCCTTCATCGAGAGGGCACTGCGCTCAAGCCAACGCCGGACGGGGAACCGGAACAAGGACCCGTTCAGCCACTGAATGAGAAGTCCTGGCTAACGCCGACCGTCGACCTAGGCTGAACGCATCAGCAGAGGGCCGGGAGGAGACGATTCGATGGACCCGATCGGGCTAGGCACCTTCCTGCGCACCCGCCGCGAAGCCCTGCAACCCGAAGACGTGGGCATGCCACGGGGTCCTCGCCGCCGCACCGGCGGGCTCCGCCGCGAGGAAGTCGCCTCGCTGGTCGGCATGTCACCGGACTACTACGCGCGCCTGGAACGCGGCGCTGGAGCGCAACCCTCCGAGCAGATGGTGGCCGCGATCGCCCGCGGGCTACGCCTGTCCCTACCCGAACGCGACCACCTGTTCACCCTCGCCGGCCACAGCACCCCGCGGCGCACCGCCCGTACCGACCACATCGCGCCCGCGCTCATGCGGGTGCTCGACCGGCTGCAAGACACACCAGCCCAAATCATCGGTGAACTCGGCCAGACCCTCGCCCAGACCCCGCCGGCCGTCGCGCTGCTGGGAGACCAGACCCACTACGTCGGCCCGGCACGCAGCGCGGTTTACCGGTGGTTCACCGACCCCACCTCGCGCACCATCTATCTCCCCGACGACCACGACCTGCATGGGCGAACCTTTACCGCTCAACTGCGACAGGCCGCCGCCCGGGGCGGACCACATTCGCCCGCAGCCGACCTCGCCCGAGAACTACGCGAGAAAAGCACGCAGTTCGCCGCCCTATGGGATGGACATGAGATCGGCCTGCGCTACTCCGCACCCAAACGCTTCACCCACCCAGAGGTAGGACGGCTCGACCTACACTGCCAAACCCTGATCGACCCCGACACCGACCACGCCCTGCTCGTCTTCACCGCCACCCCAGGCACCCCCAGCCACGACATGCTGCAGCTACTCGCCGTCCTCGGCCACACCAGCGTCACGACCTAGTG
>NZ_JAVREH010000135.1:0-2477 GCF_031845305.1 Jatrophihabitans lederbergiae
TCATCGCCCAAATGGACGCCGAGGCCTACGCCCGCAAGGACCATCCGCCCCGCGACACCGAATTCGTCATCAGCCCGATCGGCCCAGCCAACCAACACGACAACGACCCGGAACGCGCACAATAATCCCGTGCCGTGCTATGCGGTCGTGCCGATCCCCGCCCGTCGCCGGTATTCCGCCACGTACTCCAGCAGGGCCGGCCCTCGGGGTCGGCGGCCGGCCTGAATATCGCACGAGCCGGCTTTGCTCTCCTGGATGTGGACATTCGGGTCCAGGGCCACGGACAGCAATTCGTTCGCCGCATCGCCCTGCGTCAGACCGTTGCTGCCCCAGTGGTAGGGCAGACCCACTTGATGGACGGTGCGACCCTGAACCTTCAGTGGCCTCAGCCGTTCGGTGACCAGCACCCGCGCCTCGATCGCCGTTCGTGCCGTGACGATCGTCGCCCAACCGAGATGCTCGATCTGGCGTTCACGCGCCAGCTCCGGGCTGATCTCGCAGAACATGCCCGGCTGAAGCTCTGAAAGGTAGGGCAGCCAGCGGCTCATGCCACCGGCGGTGTGGTGCTCGGTCAGCCGGTACGTGGTGAACACGTAAGGAAACACGTCACTTCCCGGATCGCTGCCCGCTGGGTTGTAATGGTTCTCTCTCCGCGGATACTGCTTTCGCGCCGGGTTGGCCCGCTCGGAGTAAAGCGCATTGTCGAAGGGAGATTCCTGGGGTTCGTAGTGGCTCGGAAGCGGGCCGTCGCTGAGCCCAGCCGGAACGTAGAGCCAGGCCTTACCGTCTGCTTGCATGATGAACGGGTCGTCCCCGGCAATCGCGTCCTCTGCCTTCGCGCCTTCGGGCGGCCGGTAGTCCGGGCGCTTGTCGGGCTGAAAGTCAGGTACGTCGTGACCGACCCACTTGCCCTGCTCCTCGTCCCACCAGACGTAGGCCTTGCGCTCGCTCCACGGTTTGCCGGCCGGGTCTGCCGAGGCACGGTTATAGATGATGCGCCGGTTCGCAGGCCACGCCCACGCCCATTCCGGCGCAACCCAGCTCTGCTCGCTGCCTGGCTTACGGCGCGCAGCCTGGTTGACCCCGTCCTTGTAGACACCGCAGTAGATCCAACACCCGGAGGTAGTGCTGCCGTCGGCCTTGAGCTCGGTGTAGGCGCCGAGCGGTTGCCCCTGAGCATCACGGCCGTTGATCTCGGCCAGCACGGCCTCGGCGTCGGGCTCGGCAATAGTCCCTTCGGTGGGGTAATCCCAGGTGAGGTCCAGCAGCGGCCGGTCGCGCTCGTCTGTTGAGCCCGCGAGCTTCTGCCGGATGATGCGGCCGAGGTGAAAGTAGAACCACAGTTCGCTTCGGGCATCTTCGGCCGGCTCGACAGCCTGGTGGTGCCACTGCAGCATCCGCTGGGTGTTGGTGAAGCTACCGTTCTTCTCCGTGTGCGCCGCGGCCGGCAGAAAGAACACCTCGGTGCCGATGTCACCGGTCCGCAGCTCGCCGGTCTCGATCTCGGGACCGTCCTTCCACCAAGTGGCCGACTCGATCATCACCATGTCACGAACGACGAGCCAGTCGAGATTGGCCATACCGAGCCGTTGCATCTTTCCGTTTGCCGACCCGATAGCGGGATTCTCGCCCACGACGAAGTATCCGCCAGCTCCTCGGGAGGGGCTGTCGATCTGACGCATCACGGTGTTATAGGTTCCGTGGTCACCCGTCAGCCGCGGCAGGTAATCGAAGCAGTAGTCGTTCTCCGCGGTCGCCGCATCGCCCCACCACGCCTTGAGCAGGCTGACGGTGTATGCGTCCATGTGGCCCCAGTAGCCCTTCTTGCCCGCGTCGGCCGACACGAAGTCCGCCAGCGTCTCGTGCTCATGTGCGTGCGGCATCGGTATGTAGCCGGGCAGAATGTTGAACAAGGTGGGGATGTCGGTGGAGCCCTGGATGCTGGCGTGACCGCGTAGCGCGAGGATTCCGCCGCCGGGCCTGCCGATGTTGCCCAGCAGGGTCTGCAGTATCGCCGCCGTGCGGATGTACTGGACGCCGACCGTGTGATGGGTCCACCCGACGGCGTAGGCGAAGGCGGTGGTCCGCTCCCGGCCTGAGTTGGTGACCAGAGCGTCCGCGACCTGGGCGAACAACGCCTGCGGGATGCCGCAGATGTCCTGCACCATCTCGGGGGTATAGCGCGCGAAGTGCCGCCTGAGGATCTGGTAGACGCAGCGGGGATGCTGCAGCGTCGGGTCGGTCCGGGGCGTCCCAACGATCGTGGGACCGCCGCTGCCATGGGAATGTCCGCGCGCGGATTCCTTGCTCCCGACGCTGCGCTGATCATCGCCGGTTCGGTCCTCGTACTGCTGGTCGCGTTTGCCGGCCGATGCGGCGATCTCGGTTCCCTCGTACTGCCAGCTCGAGGTGTCGTACTGGCCTTCTTCTGCGTCCCAGCCGGAGAACAACCCGTCGAGGTCCTCGGTGTCGCGGAA
>NZ_JAVREH010000136.1:0-2295 GCF_031845305.1 Jatrophihabitans lederbergiae
GACCAGCCGCCCGGCGACAAGGCGCTCGGACCCGTCGCAGGCCTTTTCGATCGGATGCGCGATGCCATCTCTGGCCGCGGCACCGACGACTGAGCCAGATTTGACACCAGCAGAGCCCTAACTCCCGCCAGGTCGCCACCTCGACGTCGTCGCATCCCGACCGGCCCGGACGCCTTCGCCAACCGCCGGCCCGCCACCCGTCGGGTCCAAGCCCATCGAACTGATGGGGGATGGGGCTGGGTGTGTCGGGGGGAGCCTGGGCTCATCATCGTGTCGTCCGCTGGCTCAGGGTCGGTATCTACCGACGCGCGAGCTGCGAGGCGTTATATTGGCCCGGCGTCGTGACCCACAGTCAGACGTGGGTTCCGGTCCGCCTAACTCCGTCCACCGGTAACTCAACCGAGACTTCGGGCGGGGACGGGGAACCCACCGGGCGCACTAGCGTCCACGGGGTGAAGCCGCGCACAGCGCGGCCGGGCACCGATCGCCCGAACCCGACAGCTAACTTCGCCGGCGGACGATCGGAGGATCTGCATGTTCACACACTCCTACCTCGGCCGGCACCGCGCCGCCCCGACCAGCCTCAGCGCCCGGGTCACACACGGCACAGCGGTCACAGCGGTCACAGCAACCGTTGCCCTCGCCTCACTCGGTGTCTTCACCGGACCCGCCGCCGCCTCACCCACCCATAACTGGGACGGTGTCGCGCGGTGCGAGTCCAGCGGCAACTGGCACATCAACACCGGCAACGGCTTCTACGGCGGCCTGCAATTCACCGCCGCGACCTGGCTCGGCTACGGCGGAGGCGCCTACGCCCCCCGCGCAGACCTAGCCGGGCAGGGCGCCCAGATCACCATCGCCGAACGGGTCCTGGCCGGGCAGGGAATCGGCGCATGGCCGGTCTGCGGGCAATACCTCGGCGCAGCCTCGGCTATCGCAGACACCCAGCCCAACACCCAACCCACGACCCCCACCCACATCACCTCACCGGCGCCGGCCCCGGCGCTGGCAGAACACACCGTCGACCAAGACGCCGACGGCGACGGCGACGGCGACGATTCAGGTACCCGACCCGGAACCGGACAAAGCCAGTACGTCGTCCGCTCCGGAGACACCCTGAACCGCATAGCCCTTCAACACCACATCACCGGCGGCTGGGCAACACTGGCCCACCTCAACCACAACGTCATCAACAACCCCGACCTCATCTACCCCGGCCAACACATCACCCTCTAACGCCGGGCGGCGCCCGCGGCCCACACCCGGCCGCGGGCGCCACCACCACACCCCAACACCAAGCCCGGGAGCTCCTCCCACATCCTTGGGTGACCGCGAACCGACATAGGCCAGGGATTGCGTCGCGGTCCGCGCGATCACCGTCAGCCGGTGCCAAGGGGCGCAGCTCACTCGGCGCCGATGAACGCAGGACACCACCCGCGCCGCGCGCACGGGCAGAACGGCCAGCCAAGAGGAAACCTCCCGGGCCCACGTCGACCACTGCCAGCTCAGCACACGGCGGAACTCCCGCGGAGACGCGTTCGGCATGGTCTGATCGCTTGCAGCGAAATCTCGTTTCGCGGGGACGGAGTCAACCAAAGCAGGGGTAGTTCCGATAGGGAGCTCAGCGCTGGTGGCGTTGCTGACGGGCGCGCGCTGCCCCCCTGAGACCAGAGGCCAAGATAAGGTACACGATTACCACCAGCACGGTCGAGGAGATGAACCCGGCCAGCTGGCCAAGGGTCATCACGCTCGGGCCGCCTTCCGCGCTTGCGCTCTTCTTCCACACCTCATGCGCACGCACCGTGGAAAGCAAATCCACCACCGCCAACACCGCCAGGCCAACAGCCCATTTCCACGTCGTCCGGGTCATTGCCACCCTCCCTTGGTCGCTCTGCCAGCATGGGCGCCGCGCAAGCGAGCGCCCCATCAGGGTCAACCGCCTGTGACCTGCCCCGCGAACCGCAACCGCACCTCGACCAGCCGGGCAGAACCGTAGAACCGGGACCGCCGTGCGCTTGTCACGTTCCGTGGTCATACTGGAACGCGGCGTAACAAGAGTTTGTCATCGGAAGGACCCCCATGGTCGTGCACTGGCCTGCCTCACTCGCGCAACGGAGATCTTCCTCGTTTCTCGCGTCCGGAGTGCTCACGGGGTTGAGAGGGTGGCGCCGCAGTCACCGACGAGGCGTCCGCGACGCCGGGTTCATCACCGGCACGCTGGTTGTCATTTTAGCGAGCACCATGCTGGGGTTGGCTCTGCTACACCCAGTGCTGAACCTGCCGTGAAGGCGTCGC
>NZ_JAVREH010000137.1:0-2251 GCF_031845305.1 Jatrophihabitans lederbergiae
CACGGACATCAAGGCCGAGGACGTGCTCGCGAACTGACGACAGTGCGGACATTTGGCAGCAGCAGTCCATGACCGGGTGTCGACGGGCTGCAGCGTGCCGGTTTCAGGCGATTCGGCAGACCGATGAGTGCGGGTTCGTGTCGCTGTACGTCGTGGCCATCACGGTCGGCTTGGTCGCCCTGGCGGGTCTGGTCATCGACGGGGGCAAGGCCCTCGCGGCGCGGGAGAAGGCCGCCGACACCGCGCAGCAGGCGGCACGCGCGGGCGCCGATGCCCTGTCACCGGACTCGCTGCGAAACCCCGGCCCGTTGGCCGCGTCCCCGGCAGGCGCGACCCGGGCCGCCGACGCCGTGCTCGCGACCGGTGGCGTGACGGGCACCGTCAGCGTGGATGGCGACAACGTCACCGTCTCCGTCGTGGTGCACGAGGCCACGGCGATCTTGTCCGCCGTCGGAGTCAACCAAATCACCGGCACCGCGACGGCCAGCGCGACCGCACTACGTGGAACCACCACAGGAGGTAACTGATGAGACGAGGCGTCAAAGCGCTCGGGGCGTTCATCGTCTTACTGGCGCTGCTCGCGGGTATCCCCACGCTGCTGGGCGCCACGATCGGCGATCCGCTGGCTGGATGGTCTGACCTCAAGGTCGGTGACCTGACCAACGAGGTCGTCATCGACCTGCTGGCTGCTGTGGTGTGGATCGCGTGGGCGCAGTTCGCGCTGTCGGTGATCGTCGAGGCGATCGCAGCACTCCGTCACGTCCCGCACCCCGGTCATATCCCGCTGGTCCCCGGCCTGTCCCAACAGCTCGCGCACACGCTCATCGGGTCCGTGCTGCTGATCGGGACCGCGACGATCGCGCTGGCCAGCCCGGTGCAGGCCTTCGGCTCGCCCCTGGCGCATACACCTGTCGCGGTGTCGTCTGTGCAACTCGATACTGCGCAAGCAAAACCGAAGACACCGCATCCGGTCGCCCCCGCTGCAGCCGTGGCGCAGAGACACACACGCCAACAGGCGCGAACCACTACGTATGTGGTCCCGCACGACGGAACGGGCCCCGACACCTACTGGGACATCGCCGCAACCCACTGCGGCGGCGGGGAGAACTGGACGCAGATATGGGATCTCAACCGAGGACGCGCACAGCGGGACGGCACCGTTATGAACGACCCAGGGTTGCTGAAGCCGGGCTGGACCGTGCAGCTTCCTGCGGCCTTGGCTCCGCCCGCCCTGGTATCGGCGGCGCATGTTGATGCGGTGACCGTGCACCCCAACGACACGTTGTCGACGATCACGCGGGAACAGGGACTGCCGGACTGGCATCAGGCATGGGAGGCCAGCAAGAACATGGCCGAGCCCGACGGTCAGACGTTCACCGATCCAAACCTGATCCGGCCCGGCTGGACCGTCAAGATCCCGACCCAAGCGGCAACCTCCACACCGACGCCAACCACTGCGCCTGCGACACCGTCCGCACCCACCAACCCGACCACACCCACGGTGCCGAACTCGTCGCCGACGAGTGCTCCACCTCCATTTGTGCCGAGCGCTAGCGCGACACCGCGCGTGACTGCTGCACCGTCGGCTACCGCGTCGCCTGCCCACCAGGAACCGACGCCGACGCGTCAGACGGCCGCGTCGGCGTCGCGGTCCTCAGACCTGCCGATGGTGGCGTTCACAGGCGGGGGGATGCTGCTGGCCGGGGTGTCGCTGGCAGCGATGACGTGCTACCGCCGCCGACAGTTCCGATGGCGTGGTGCCGGCCGCGCAATCGGCGCGACCCCGCCCGAGCTGCACCGCATCGAGCGGCACCTGCTCGCCTCGGGCGGCGCAGGGATCACCGACGTGACATGGTTGGATCAGGCGCTGCGCAGCCTGGTCCACACCCTGGCCGAACACGAGGACGCGCGACTGCCCGACGTTGTCGCCGCGCGCATGACCCCCGATGTCCTTGAGTTGGTGCTGGCCACGGCCCGACCGGATGCGCCGGCACCATGGGCGGCGGATGAAACCGCGACCCGGTGGTCGGTCAAGCGGGGCGACTCACTGAGCTATGACCCGGCCGACCGGGCCTACCACTTCGCGCCGTTCCCGACGCTGGCCAGCGTCGGCTACACCGACACGGGCGAGCACTGGCTGCTGGATCTGGAACGTGTCGCGGCGATGTCTGTGTCGGGTGACCCGGAACGGTGTCTGAACCTGGCCCGATTCCTCGCCGCCGAGCTCTCGCACAACACCTGGTCAGAGATG
>NZ_JAVREH010000138.1:0-2170 GCF_031845305.1 Jatrophihabitans lederbergiae
CTATCAGCGGCTCGGCGCCCGGCTGCAGTCCGAGGCCGCGGCGACCGGCCAGTCACCGCTGGCTGCGTCCTACGGTCAGCCCCGCACCCCGACCGCCGCCGAACCGGAGAAGATCCAGGACTGACACGCCGCACCCGAGCGGCGACGGTCGGTACGCCCCGTGCGTGCCGGCCGTCGCTGGCTGTCCAGTGGTTAGCCCGCGGCTTTCATGGTGACGGCGCGTTGATCAATTGAAAAGTGCTCCGAGCCGAGCAGGATCAGGGGTGTCGAGTCTCTGTCCAGCGCAAGCAAGGAGCACCTTCAAGGTGAAGAATAGCGGGCTGTATCCGAGGGTCCGAGCTGACGCGGCCGGGTCGGCGATCGTGTCTCAGGCGGGCGCGGCGGCGTTGGTGGAAGCGGTCCGGGCGTCGGGGCTGGATCGTGGCTTGTCGCAGGCGTTGGGTCGGTGGCGCAAGCGGCTGGCCCGGCATGATCCGGGCAAGATTCTCACCGATCTGGCGCTGGCGTTGGCCGTGGGCGGGGATTGCCTGGCCGATGTGGCGGTGCTGCGGGCCGAGCCGGCGGTGTTCGGGCCGGTGGCCTCCGATCCGACCGTCTCCCGACTGGTGGATACTCTGGCCGCGGACGCTGACCGGGCGTTGAAGGCGATCGACGCCGCGAGGGCCGCTGCCCGGGCGAGGGTGTGGGCCGCCGCCGGGGAGCACGCCCCCGACCACTGCGCGAGCGCGGAGACGCCGGTAGTCATCGACGTCGATGCCACGCTGATCACAGCCCATTCGGAGAAGGAGCTGGCGGCGCCGACGTTCAAGCGCAGTTTCGGTTTCCATCCGCTGCTCACCTTCGCCGACCACGGCCCGGCCGGGACCGGTGAGCCGCTGTCATTCTTGCTCAGAGCGGGAAACGCCGGCTCGAACACCGCCGCGGACCACATCCAGGTGCTGCGTCAGGCGTTCGGGCAGCTGCCGGGCCATAAGTCCGGCAACCGGCCCGGGCGAGGAGTGCTGGTCCGCGTGGACGGCGCAGGCGGCACCCACGAGCTGCTGGCCTGGCTGACCTCTCAGCGGGTGCAGTACTCGGTCGGGTTCAGCCTGTCCGACACCTTCACCGACCAGATCACCCTGCTGGACAAGGCGAAACTGTGGCAGCCGGCCTACGACGGCGACGGCCACATCCGGCCCGGCGCGTTCGTCGCCGAAGCAACCGGCCTGCTCAATCTGGCGTCCTGGCCGGCCGGGATGCGGGTCATCGTGCGCAAAGAACGACCGCACCCCGGCGCGCAACTGCGGATCACTGACCACGACGGCAACCGGGTCACCGCATTCGCGACCAACACACCTCGCGGCCAACTCGCCGACCTCGAACTGCGCCACCGCCGCCGCGCGCGGTGCGAGGACCGCATCCGCATCAGCAAGGACACCGGACTCAGAAACCTGCCACTGCACGACTTCGACCAGAACCGGATCTGGCTCGCCATCGTCGCCCTGGCCGTCGAACTCACCGCCTGGCTGGGAGATGCTTGCCTTCACCAACAACCCGGCACGGCGCTGGGAACCCAAACGACTCCGCCTCCAGCTGTTCTCGATTGCCGCCCGCATTACCGACCACAGCCGCACCCGCCGCCTGCACCTTTCCAGCCACGCGCCCCGGGCCGCGCTGCTCACCGCAGGCCTCGACCGGCTACGCCTCATCCCGCACCCGGCTGAACACCGTCCCACCCGCACCTACGACCAGCAACCAGACCGGCCCGTGGAACCGGCGCACCGAGCGACCTCGGCCAAACCGTCACACCCCTGCGGCACAATCCCAACCACAGGCGCTGCCGCGCTAAACCCAAGATCAACAACCAGACCAAGAAAGATCCGGGTTAGCCAGCAATTTCGCCCGGAAAGCGTCGCAGCAAGCTTGTCTGAGCAAGGGCATTAACCGCCCACCGTTTATGTCCGATTCAGCTGCGCCGTGATGTAGTCGCGCCAGGCCATCTCGTCGTCCGGGCGCGTCTGCGGGTGTGGTCCGAGCCGTCCGCGCAGCACCTTCTCGGTCGAGGAAAAGCGGTCGAAAAGCTCAAGCTGACCGGCCAGCGGAAACAGCTCATGCTGCCATTGGACGTGCTGCAGAACCGGCGCCCGAATGCTTTCGGCCGCGTCGGCGATCAGGTCGTTCGCGGCGAGCG
>NZ_JAVREH010000139.1:0-2055 GCF_031845305.1 Jatrophihabitans lederbergiae
CGCTGGTGTGCAGTTCACCGGTGTCGACGTCCAGATGCACGCCGTACAGGCTCATGAAAATATGGTCGCTGTAGTGATCGACCTTGGGCCGCTGGTGCTCGTGAGCGGCGTCCTCCACGGCCAGGGCATTGAGGGAGAACTCCTCCGCGAGCAGAGCCAGCTCCCTCTCATCCGGTGACTCCAGATCCAGCCAGACGACCACGTCCGGTTCGCCGATCCGTTCACTGATGTCGGCTGGGTCGAAATCCTCAGCCTCCAGCACCCCAGCGCGGTAGAGCCGGTTACGTTGCATGCCGCCACCGTATCCGCCGTAAGGGCCAGCCATCCGCAGGCCCTGGCCCGGTCACGGTCACGGGTATCCCGATCGGTGAGTGGCGGTGGACGAGATTGGCCGCGGCAACGACCGTCGGCGGTGGCAGGATGAGGAGGGTGAGCCTGACGTTGCTGACAACACACGGGCGTGGCATCGCCGTCCTGGGAATATTTGCTCTCGCGTGCGCGCTGCTCCTGCACGCTGAAGTCGTGCCGCCGATCGGCTCCTGGCGCCGCTGGGTGTATCCGCGGGTAGTCATCCTTGCCACCCTCACCTGCGCTGTGCTGCTGGTAACCACCATTGGCCACCTTGATGCCAGCGCGGTGATCCTGCTGTGTGCAGCCCAGATATTCACCGCCGTCGCTGCGAAGCGGCGGCACCGCCTCATAATCCTCGACAACCAACAGCGGCAGCGTCGGGCGCGCGCCCAAACCACCAGCCGCCGCGGACGGCACTGACCAAAGCCCCCGGCGCGAGCCGCTCAGCCGCGCTGGACGTGGGATGGTCAGGGAGGCACGCAGCCGGATCGGCTCGATCATGCGCAGCGACGTTATACTCAGATGCGGCGCCCCCACGTCATGGGGAACAGTGCAGGAACAAGACCTGGGCTAACGAGCCGGTTACGGACTGGAGATCGGAACGACCTGAGAGAAGGTGTGGCAGTAGGCGAGGATCGAGATCTGCATGAAGCTAGCCGCGCTCGGCGCTTGCATTCCCATGTCCACCCTGGTTTGCAACTCCTGCTCCCACGACGCTCCCCTCTGAAATGAGTCGCAGACAGACTCGGCAGTGTCGGTCAACGCCCCATAGGTGTACCCGGGGAGCAGGCGTTGGTCTGCGACGACGAGACGGATATCGACCGAGGCGCTCGGACCAACCGACGCACTGCCAGGTGCGGCCGGCCGGCACAACGGAAGAACAGCCGGTGGCGGACACCGCGGCTGCGGCCAAAGACGTCGACCTAGATACCCGCCAGCCACGCCGCGCCATGAGGTTTCCTGCTAACACATTACCCATCTTACCAACCAGCCCTGGACTGTTAACCGGGCAATGCGCCCTCATGGGTTTTGCGCGCCCGCGCCGTGCTCGCCAGAGTGCTCATCAGCGGCTCTCCAGCCCCCTCCACGATCGACCAACCCGGGTCCCATCCCGGGCGCGGCAGCCACCGGCGTGATCTCGCAGATACAGGGCCTCGGTGACGGTCTTCACCCGGATCGCGTGCTCGACCAGCGCCGGTATGTCCAGCAGGCGGGTGACGCTGCCAGGCGGTCAGCAGCACCCGGTCACAGGACGTGTTGTAACAGCGGGGGCCTGAAGATGCCGTCGGTAGCTGACAACAAGCTGGCGTCGGTATCGGCGTTGCCCGGACGGCCGGCGGCGAAGAACCCGGCGAACCCGGAGCCGATGATCGCCACCTTCGGCCGGGACGGAGCCGACTGTCCCGCGCTGGTCTGCGCGTAGGTAACGCCGGTTGACCTGTGTCGGCGTGCGTTGGCTTAGAGTCCGACGCTGCCTTGCATGATGCCGCCGTCGATGACGACGGTGGTGGCGGTCATGTAGCCGGCCTTGCCCGAGGCCAGGAACACCACCACGTCGGCGATCTCAGAGGACTGCACCATCCGCCCGAGGGGGATCGCGGCGTCGAGAGCTTTCATCTTGGCCGGGTCGGCCTCGGTGGAGGCGTTGATCGGGGTGGACACCGCGCCGGGGGCGATGTTGACCATCCTGATGCCGTGGGCGCC
>NZ_JAVREH010000140.1:0-1941 GCF_031845305.1 Jatrophihabitans lederbergiae
CTAGCCCGACGTCGTTCACCGTGTTCGAGCCGCGAGTGCGGGCGCTGTTGAGGGAAGTGCCGGACATGCCGGCGACGGTGCTGGCCGAGCGGGTGGGGTGGACGGGCTCGATCCGGTGGTTCCGCGACAACGTCAAGCGGCTGCGTCCTGAGCACCGGCCGATCGATCCTGCTGATCGGATCGTCTGGGCGCCCGGCGACGCCGCGCAGTGCGACCTGTGGTTTCCGCCGCGGAAGATCCCGCTCGAGGACGGCACGGCCAAGCTGCTGCCGGTGCTGGTGATCACTGCCGCGCATTCGCGGTTCGTGACCGGCCGGATGATTCCGACCCGCAAGACGGAGGACCTGTTGTTGGGTTCGTGGGAGCTGATCCAACAGCTGGGTCGGGTTCCACGACGGTTGATCTGGGACAACGAGCCTGGCATCGGCCGCGGCCAACGCCGAGCCGAAGGTGTTGCCTCGTTCATGGGGACCTTGGCGACCAGGCTGGTGCTGCTTCCCCCGAGGGACCCTGAGTCCAAGGGAGTGGTGGAGCGCCGCAACGGATGGTTTGAGACCTCGTTCATGCCCGGCAGGGCGTTCGCCTCCCCGGCGGACTTCAACGCCCAGTTCGCCGACTGGCTGTGCAGGGCGAACACCCGGGTGGTCCGCACGATCAAGGTCGCCCCGGTCGAGCTGATTGACGCCGATCGGGCGGCGATGCTGCCGTTGCCGCCGATTCCGCTGCACCTGGGCTGGCGCAACAAGATCCGGCTGGGCCGCGACTACTACGTCCGTCTGGACACCAACGACTACTCCGTCGACCCGAGCGTGATCGGCCGGATGGTCGATGTGGCCGCGGATCTGCAACGAGTGCGGGTCCGCGCCGAAGGCCGCCTCGTCGCCGAACATGCCCGTGTCTGGGCCAGGGGAACGATCATCACCGACAAGGCACACGTCGAGACCGCCGGTCGGATGCGCAAGCAGTTCCAACAGCCTCGCACCGTCGTCGGCGCGGCAGAGGATCTCACCCGGGATCTGAGCGACTACGACCGCGCGTTCGGGCTCAGCGCCGGCGACGGGATCAGCTGATGGCCACCGCCAACAACACCGCGAAGAGCACCGACGCGGTCAAGCAGATCACCTACCTCGCCGCCGCGCTGAAAGCACCCCGGATCACCGAGGCCGCCGCGCGGCTCGCCGATCAAGCCCGCGACGCGGGCTGGACCCATGAGGACTATCTCGCCGCGGTCCTGGAACGTGAGGTCAGCGCCCGCAACGCCTCCGGCGCTCAGTTGCGGATCCGCGCGGCCGGGTTCGGCGCGGTCAAGACCCTGGAGGACTTCGACTTCGATGCCCAACCAGCGATCCGCCAGCAGGCGGGCGCGCTGGCCTCCGGCGGTTTCCTGACCGAGGCCCGCAACGTCGTGCTGCTCGGCCCGCCCGGAACCGGCAAGACCCACGTGGCGACCGCGCTGGGAGTCGCGGCCGCCCGCCACGGACACCGGGTGCTGTTCGCGACCGCGACCGACTGGGTCACCCGCCTCACCGACGCCCACCGAGCCGGACGGCTGCCCCAGGAGCTGGCCAAGCTACGGCGCTACGGACTGATCATCGTCGACGAGGTCGGCTACCTGCCGTTCGAGCAAGACGCCGCGAACCTCTTCTTCCAACTCGTCTCATCCCGCTACGAACACGCATCCCTCGTGCTGACCTCGAACTTGCCATTCAGCGGCTGGGGCGGTGTCTTCGGCGACCAAGCCGTCGCCGCCGCGATGATCGACCGCATCGTCCACCACGCCGACGTGCTCACCCTCAAAGGAGCCAGCTACCGACTCCGCGGACGAGGCATCGACAGCCTCCCCAGCATCCGCACCACCACCGACCAAACCGAGACCTAGACTGCCCACAACCGCTCACTTTTCAAGCGCCGGAACCGACCAGCTTTGGAGCGCCGTCGACA
>NZ_JAVREH010000141.1:0-1864 GCF_031845305.1 Jatrophihabitans lederbergiae
GCCCCAGGGCGCGACCGAAAGACCACGTGGAAAAGCCGGGCACACCGGCTGATCGACCGTGCCCAGACCTCAATCCCCGAATGCGAATTCAGAAACCCATCACACAATCACCGACGGTGCATCCGGGTTAAGCGGGCACCCCCAGCCGACCGGTCCACGCCCGTACCCGGCAGCGATTCCGAGCCCTCCGGGCGAGACACGTCCCAGACTCGGCTACAGACCACACCAACCAGCGCCCCGCCAGCCGTAACTACCAAGCACGTCGCAATGAATCCTGCTGTCCGCTTCGCAGGTTCCCTCAGCAACCAGCTCATTCGCGTCCTCCTCCTCGTGTACCTCGTATCCTTTTCCTTACCCCCGCAGACGGCTTCCTGGCAGCGTGGTGCGGGCCAGCACTCGGCAGCTGGTCGAGCCATTCCTTGGCAATGTAGCTGCGTTAGAGGTCTGGTGAAGGATTCCGGCGCCCCAGTCGTAGCGGCCCGCCTGTCGCGCCGTACAGGGAATTCGAGTCGCCAATTTGTCTTGGGTTTGGACACTTACAGAGCTAACGTTGACCTGCAAATGCAGGGGCGCTTGAGTGATCCGCCCCGATTCTCGATATACGCGCCGGCAATCTGCCCGGTCGATACCCATTACCAATTGGAGGCTGTCATGAACAACGCCCGAAAGTCGGCAGGCGCACGGGTCACTCGTGTTCGTCCAGCCGGTGACATCGTCGCCGAAACGCTGGCCGGGCACCCCGACCGTACGGCGGCCGAGCTGACACAGCTGGCCGGGCTCGGTGGCTCGACGGTTGCCAAGGCCCTCGCCACTCTGGAGAAGGCAGGTCGCGCTCGGCGCCACGCGCCCGACCTCGGCGGCAGCCACACCGACGGTCGCGGCTCAGCCGACGCCGGGAGCGGGAGCGGTGGGCGGCGCCCGGAAGGCGTCCCCGCCCGCACCACGACGAAGGCGGCAACCGGCGGCCGCCGGGACCGGTTGGGCAAGGGAGAACTCACCACCCTGGTTCTGGAGTACCTCGTGGCCCATTCGGACGTCGACCTCGGCCCGACCGCGATCAGCCGAGCGCTTCAGCGTTCCCAGGGGGCCGTGGCGAATTGCCTGACGAAGCTGACTGCCAGCGGCGACCTCGTGCAGACCTGCGAGCAACCGCGCCGTTACCGCGTCACCAGCTGAGCCCATTACGCGGCGAGCGTTGTGAGCGACCGGTCCGGGAGCGTCGACTGACCAGCCGCAGTGGGCAATGGATGTCAGGTTGAACTGCGGCTCACTGGAGCCGTACGGTGACTGAACGGCGCGCGATGAGCCTGACGACCCAACCCGACCCGACGGATGACTCGGATCACTGAGGGCGCGTACCCGGCCGGCGGTGAAGTCCCTCCCTGGTCGGCGATCGCGGCGAGTCCTGGACGGGTGGGTGCCAGGCGGTCGTGTGGTCGCGGAACTCGCGAACGCGAAGCCTTCCTCAACTTCGCCGACGCCGTGGGGTCAGTCGTGGCCAGTACCTCGCCTGGGGTCGCAGGGTGGTCAGAATAGTTGGTCGCTGGTCGGGCTGTCACCGTCACCTGTGCCCGTTCTGTTCGTGTCCGAGCGCTTCGAGGGCCTGAGACACTTCCCAGTCGTGGCGGGCGTTGCACTGGGCCCAGCGTTGTTCGTCGTCGGTCATCTGTCGGAGGAACTCGTAGCGGTGGCGAACGGTGGCGATCCATTCGGCTACGGCAACCGGTTTGGTCAGGTTGGCCTGACCCCGGCGTGTTGATCCAGGTCGAGTGAGAGTCCTTTCGCCCACAATGTGGGCAAGGAGGCTCGAATCTGATGACGACGAGGAAGCGACACAGCCCGGAGCAGGTCGTGCGCAAGCTGG
>NZ_JAVREH010000142.1:0-1852 GCF_031845305.1 Jatrophihabitans lederbergiae
CCCGATATTCTTCACCCTGAAGGTGCTCCTCGCTCCGCATGAACTGGTCGTCGCAACCCTGATTCTTGCTGGCTTGGAGCACTTTTCAGTTGATCAACGCGCCGCCCTCATGAAAGCCCCGGGTTAGCCGCATCGGAGGATTCACGTATGTGCCCACCCGCAGACTCCACCCCTGACCTCTCACCGTCACAACCTCTCACCCACACCACGCTGCCCGCACAGCACAGCTACCTGTTGGACCAGGTCACCGCCCGGACGGCCCCCGTTCTGTCCCGCACCGATCAAGACAAATGGCCCGGAGCCGAGCTGTACCAGCTGCTGGACTATCTACATCTTGAAGTGCTAAGGCAGATCACTGACGAGGAATGGCTGTTGTTCCGCAACTATCAGCTGACCACTGAGGTTCTCGCGCCGCTGCGAGAGCAGCACCTGACCCTGCGCGAGAACATCGACACCCTCACCGCGGCCAGCACCGACACCCACTCCCCGGCGCAATTGGGCGCAGCAGTACGGCAGCTGACAACGACTCTTCGTGATCACATTCAGACGGAAGAGCAGCTCCTCACCGCCGAAACCGAGACCCCCTCGACCACTGCCCTCGGCGCCACCCCACACACCTGGTACGCCTTGATCGAAGGCCCCGTCATCGACCTGGACACCCTGCCCGGCGCCCCCGGGATCGATGCCGTGACCGGAAGACTGCTAAGGCTACGACGCGGTGAACAGCTCGAACTGCACGCCAGCACCGACCCGCTTCCACTCTGGCGGCGGCTGGCAACCAGCGACCCAGGCGGCTACGGCTTCACCTACCTCCAACAGGGGCCACCCCAATGGCGCGCCACCATCAGCCGCCACACCGGCGCCTGAGCAACCACCCCGCATCACCCACTACCTCCTGGTGGCTGGAACTCAACCGAGCATGGTGGCGAGCACCGCGGCTTCGCTGATACCAGCATCCTTGGTCGCTGTGAGCAGCGTCAACGTCCGCTCGCTCGCCAGTGCACGCAGATGAAGCAAAGCTTGGGCACGCTCAGGATCGGTGAGTTCCTCGCAGTAGCGACGCGTGAACTCCTCGAAACGCTCAGGCTGATGGCCGTACCACTTACGCAGATCGGTGGACGGAGCGACCTGCTTGCACCACTCGTCCAGCCGGGCCTTCTGCTTGGTCATTCCCCGCGGCCAGACCCGGTCCACCAGCACCCGTGCACCGTCCTCGGGTGCGGGCTCGTCATAGATTCGACGCACCCGAACCCGGCATTGCCTGGCCATCAACAACTCCTTGCTGCCGGTAGGCCTTCCCAGATCGGCAACGTTGTGGCTCTCAATCGAGTGGTGCCTGCTGATAAGTGTCCTCCCAGGTACCACCAACCTCGGAGACCCACGTCAGGTTCGGATGGACGCTCAGCGGGGGATACCGGCTCGGGTCGGGCAACTCCACGAGTTCCGGGTTCGACTGAAGGCCTGAGACCTCCTCGCCGAGGCGACGTACCGCCTCCAAACCGGTGAACGCCTGATCCTGCACCTGTACACACGGCAGGTCGGGGCGGCCGAGGTCCTGCCATTCGCTACGCCAGGATCGGATGCGTCGGAAGGCATCAGTGGTAATCGGGTCGACGCCGGAGTGACCGCGAAGCATCGGGCCGACCAACGGGGTCCGCAGAACCGTCGGATTGCCGATGTCAGCACCATGCCGCCAGTACAGCTCGAACAGCAACCGGCGAACATGAGCAATTGTCAATACCTGTGGATTGGTCTTGGTCAGGCTGCGGTTTCGAGGGGCGGCGCGACGGGTTGTTGATCTTCTGATCGTTCGACGAGTTTGCCGTTGACGAAGACCGTGCCGGCGCGGACG
>NZ_JAVREH010000143.1:0-1839 GCF_031845305.1 Jatrophihabitans lederbergiae
GCCGCAATCGAGACTTACATCGACGCCTGGAACGAACGCTGCCAGCCGTTCACCTGGACCAAGACCGCCGACGAAATCCTCACCAAAGCAACCGGCGGTCAAAGATCATCGTTCACGCGACACTAGTCGACGACGGGGAGCTCCTCGAGGTGCATGAGCGCTGGGCGGAGAACGTCGTCTGCGCGCTCGCCCGCATGGGAGGGCAGGTAGTGGGCATCGTCGCCAGCCAGCCCGCCAAACTTGCCGGCGCAATGAATATCGCCTCCAGCGAGAAGGCGGCACGGTTCGTTCAGGTGTGTGATGCGTTCAATATCGCCCTCATCACGCTGGTTGATGTACCAGGTTTTCTACCTGGCGTAGAGCAGGAACACAGCGGGATTATTCGACATGGCGCGAAGCTGCTGTATGCCTATTGCAATGCGACGGTCCCCCGCATACAAGTCATCCTGCGCAAGGCATACGGTGGAGCGTACATAGTCATGGATTCACAATCGATTGGTGCCGACGTCTCACTAGCGTGGCCGACCAACGAGATCGCGGTGATGGGTGCGGAAGCGGCAGCCAATGTCATCTTTCGCCGTGAGATCGAGCGCTCGGAGAACCCGGATCAGACCCGGCGGGACCGGTTACGCGAGTACGAGGATGAATTGATGCATCCTTATTACGCCGCTGAGCGCGGTCTGGTCGACGAAGTGATCGACCCGGCCGAGACTCGGTCACGGCTGATAGGAACGCTTCAGATGCTGGGTACGAAACAATCGACGCTGGATCACCGCAAGCACGGGAACCAACCTCAGTGACATCCGAAACCGGCGGCATCAAGGTGGTTTACGGAAACCCCGACGACAGCGAGCTCGCGGCCGTGATGTGCGTCCTGCTTGCTGCGAGGTGCGGCATGCCTCAGTTCGGGGAATTCTTGGGCCAGGCGGTGTCAGCAGCGCCTGGAGGGAACCAGGAACCGCTGCTGCAGCACGTGTTCTGGCGTGTCGTGCCCGTCACCTCGCGCCCCAGTACCCCGGCCAGTGTGGCTTCCGGTACCAGGGTGCGAAGGCGGCGGTCCAGCCTCAGGGTTGTGAGGACGCACGCGATCTTGCGTTGACCAGCTGGATCAAGGCATTGGGCGTCTCGTCCTCAGTCACGCTGTCGTCGTCGAGGGTCACGTCGAATTCCCGCTCCAGACGACTGGCTGTCTCGAGCAACGCGAGCGAGTCATAACCAAGGTCCATGAAGCAAACATCGCCGATGTCAACATTCAAATCGGTGGACTCGTTTTCACCAGCACAGTCCCGCATGATCTTGCGCAGTCCGTCGAGAGTCAGGCTTTTCATATGCGGATCCTCCGGTCTGTCCGCTGCGGAAGCGCAGCGCGGACGTCGGTAAGCCTCCGTCACCGGGGTGGTGAACCACTTGAGTGATGGTCGAGAAGAACGGGTCAAGCAATCCGGCTCATCGCAGAAGAGGGTGTATTCGGGGTCTGAAGCCGCCGGTGTCGAGTAGTGATCTGGTGATGTAGTTGGCGAGGTTGCGGAAGCCCAGGGCGGTGCCGCGTAGGTGTTCCAGGCGACCGTTGATGGCCTCGGTGGGGCCGTTGCTGGTGTGGGGCCGGTCGAAGTGGGCCAGCATGTCAACTGCCCGGCGGCGGAACGTGCGCCCGAGCGTGATCAGCTCCGTCAGCGCGCGCGGCACTGCCGTGCTGATGGCGGTGATGATCTTCGGGACCTGACCCCGAGTAGTGGACACGCTCAATCCCTGCTTCGGTGGGGTGGAAGCGAGATGATCCACTCATGGCGAGGAAGAACTACTCCGAGGAGTTTCGCCGCGACGCTGTCGAGTTGTATC
>NZ_JAVREH010000144.1:0-1747 GCF_031845305.1 Jatrophihabitans lederbergiae
GCATGTGGAACCGGCGAACCGAGCGACTCGGCCAAATTGTCATGCCCCCACGGCACAATCGGAAACCACAGAGGCTTCCGCCTCAACAACGACGACCAACAGGCGCTGCGTGAAAGTTTCGGGCTAGCGATCTTCCATCGCTACTGTGGCGCTTCGGAAATTCCCGATAAGAGACGTCGGTAACTACGTCGCCCTCGAAACAGATAGACGTGGCCGACAGGTAGTCAACTATACGGGCGGACGAAAGATGCTGGATTCGCCTGCCTTCGAAGTACCGGCGAACAGTGTAGATGGTGGCGGCATGGCTGACACAAATCACTTCTCCTTGGCCGCCAGCGGGGCGTGCGTCGAGGACTGCGGCCGCCATACGCTCGGCAATGTCGAAAAATGGCTCGCCCCAGGTCGGTTTCCAAGGATTGAGGTAGTAACGCCATTCGGCAGGGCGAAAGTACGGTCTGTATTTGAACTTGCGTCCTTCGAAGCGAGCCCAGCTCTCGACGAGTCGCGTGTCGGTGCGCAACTGCACGCCCAGTAGCTTAGCGAGGATGCCACCGGTCTCCTGCGCCCGTTCCAGAGGGGAGCTGATCACCTCGGCTATCGGTCGCTCGCAGAACTCGCTGCTGAATTCTTCGGCGTGCCGCCGTCCCAGGCTGCTCAGCGGAAAACCCGGTAGCCGCCCATAGAGCAATTGATGAGGATTAACGACCTCCCCGTGACGAACCAGGTGAACGATGGCGGTCATCGCTGTTCTTCTGCAGAGGTCGACGTTCGGGAGGTTCGCATTGATGCCCGCGTCTGCTCCAGACAGCAGAGCGCCTTTGCGCTTGGTGAGCCTAAGAAGCCGGGCCACCGTCGCAGATGTGAGAGCTGCAGAGGTGAAACTGGCCGCCTCCCGCCCCGCCCAGGCCATCTCCGAACTGTCCAAGAACAGGTAGGGCGAACAGGCTTCCGCATGAACCGGTAACCCGTGACGACTTCGCGCTGCATCGGCTATCTTTCCCACCTTCGTCGTCCAACGCCGGCCAGACCTGGACCGCTCTACGACGGACGGTCACCGACGATCCAAATACTGGCATGCGGCGACACGGATGTAAAATGGCAGCTCATACATTCCGTAGACCTATCACATACGGAGAGCAAGGCCTGGCGCGTGACCTGCGGAGATCTCTCGTGTCCTTCATGGACCGGGAAGTCGGTTGAAGCGCTTCCCTCGGCAGCGCATCATGCAGCACCCACGCCGTGGGGGTGCGGCGCCGGCAACTGTGGCGCCACCGGGAAGATCAAGAGAGCGCCCACCGGTGGCGCAGGCGCAGAAGGCCACTGCCACGAGCCGAGACCAGCCACTACTGCCGACGAGCCCGCACCGAACGCCTAAACGGATCCACTGCTGGAGTCCAGCCGTGAACTGGGCAACATGAGCCAACGAAATCCTCCTCGGTCTCTTCCGATGCAGGTCTGGACACTGGCCGCCCGGGCAGGTGGCAGTGATACATAGACCGAGCAGTAGATCCAGTAACGCGCGTGTTTCGTGTTACCGTTCGGCGACTCAAATGAACTTTCGGCAGGCCCGGTTCCACCGGCCTGTCTCCCATACGCATCGGAGCGCACCAGTTCCGTCAGGCGGGACCTGACCCCGAGTAGTGGACACGCTCAATCCCTGCTTCGGTGGGGTGGAAGCGAGATGATCCACTCATGGCGAGGAAGAACTACTCCGAGGAGTTTCGCCGCGACGCTGTCGAGTTGTATC
>NZ_JAVREH010000145.1:0-1746 GCF_031845305.1 Jatrophihabitans lederbergiae
GAGGCTGTTGCAGTATGCGTGTCGCCATGCCGGTTTCCAGCAGCGGTTTGGGAGAATTGGTTTATGGCGAAGGGGTATCGTCCGCTGCGGCGTGACCAGGGGTTCCTGCTACCGCCGAACATGCGGGAGTGGCTGCCCGCCGATCACCTCGTGTGGTTTCTGCTGGACACCATCGAGGTCCTCGATACCGGCGAGTTCGACCGAGGCCGCCGCGGCGGTGTCGGTGCTGCGGGCTATGACCCGAGAATGCTTTTAGGCCTGCTCGTATATGCATATTGTCGCGGTGTCCGGTCCTCGCGCCAGATCGAGCGGCTGTGTGTCACCGATGTCGCTTACCGGGTCCTGTGCGCCCAAGACGTGCCCGATCACTGCACGATCGCGCGGTTTCGGGCTGACTGTCAGGACGCGTTCACGAGTTTGTTCCGGCAGGTGTTGCTGATCGCCGCCCAGGCAGGCCTGGGCAAATTCGGAACGGTCGCTATCGACGGGACCAAGATCTGCGCGAACGCCTCGATCGATGCCAACCGGGGAGGCGACTGGCTGGGCGACTGGCTGGGCGAACAGGTGAGCGCGATGGTGAGCGAAGCAGAGCACGCCGATGCCGCCGAAGCCGATGGCCGTGAGCGGGTCGACGGTGACCGGGTCCCGGCGAGCCTGGATGAGCGCGGCGGGCGGGCGCAGCGGATCCGGCAAGCAGCCGCGCAAGTCAGCGCGCAGATGCGGCGCGAACAGCAGGAGCAGGACGAGAAGACGGCCGCGGCCAAGACACGCCGGGATAGATCTGAAGCAGGCCAACCAGTCCGCGGGCGGATCCCGGCCGGCCCACACCGACTGGCCGAAGCTCAGGCTCATCTAGCGCGAGAGATCGCAATGCATCAGGCCAAACTCGATCGGCGGGCCGCGCTGATCGGGGCAGGGAAGAAGCCGATGGGCCAGCCACCGGTCCCGATGGAGCGCTCGTCGCGGATCATCCGCACCCGCCTTGTCGTCCAGGCCGCGCTCGAGGCAGAGCAAGCATCGGCAGCCGCAACCCCATCCAAGAACACCCTGCCCAAGACGGTCGCCAACATCACCGATCCAGAGTCTCGGCTGATGCCGACCCGCAAGGGTTTCCTCCAAGGTTATAACGCTCAACTCGCTGTCACCTCAGATCAGCTGATCGTGGCGGTTGCCCTCGGGCAAAGCTCGAACGACATCGCATCGCTGGTGCCGATGATGCAGGCCAGCATCGAAGCCGCCGATGCCCTGCACGCACGGACCGGATCGGACGAGCATGTGATCGGCGTTGTCCTGGCTGATGCCGGGTACTGCAGCGAGGCCAACCTCGCAGCGCCCGGGCCCGATCGGCTGATCGCGCTGAACAAAAACAGAAACCAAACCAGGGCCGCCCGGGATGAACCTAGAACCGGGCCGCCACCGACCGGTGCCACCCCACGGCAGGCCATGGACCACCGGCTGCGGACAGTCGAAGGATCAGCGCTCTACAAACGCCGCGGCGCGACCGTCGAACCCGGCATCGGCAACCTCAAGAAGATCCTCGACCGGTTCTCCCGCCGCGGCCTCGACAGCGCCCGAAGCGAACTCCACCTTGCAGCCAGCGCCTTCAACCTCCTGAAAGTCCACCGCGCCGCAGCGATCTGAGCAAGCTGCACGGCCGAGTCTGACACTTTCAGCTAGCCATCCCACACGTTTGGTCGACCGGCGCCATCCGGCGTCACCGGACTGCACCGATTCCGCGACAGCCTC
>NZ_JAVREH010000146.1:0-1746 GCF_031845305.1 Jatrophihabitans lederbergiae
GCCGAGGACCTCGACTGGGTCGCCCAGGAACTCAACGACCGCCCCCGCAAACGGCTAGCGTTCAAGAAGCCGAACGAACTGATCGGCGACCTGCTGTTGCAATGACCGCCAGAATCCGCCGATCGCCCATCGAGACGATTGGGAGGAGGACGTCTCCGTAGCGCGGCGGGCTGGGTTATGGGACGAGCACTGCATTGCCTTGACTTGCGCCCGTGCATCGAGTCGGTTGCAACGGCTGGGCCGCGGGAGGTGTCTAATAGCAGGCAGATGTTCCACTTCGGTGCGTCTGTCGCCGAAGGAGCTTGGTTATGACTTTCATCAGTTCGCGGATCGTCGTCTCGACGACCCTGACCGCTGCCGTCGTCGTGATGAGCGCGTGCAGTTCCGGGACAACTGCGGGCTCCAACACCAGCGCGACGACACCCATATCGACCAGCGCATCGCCCGCTGGCCGCCCCGTCACACCTGCACCCAAGACAACGGACACAAAGACGACCACCGTCACAGCGTCGACACCTCCACCCGCCACATCGCCACCCGCCACATCGCCGGCGGCCGCCACGTCACCTGCCTCGACTCCGCCGGCGGCGGCTGCCTGCGGCAACGCCCAATTAGCCGCCCGTAGCGCGCCGGCGCAAGGGGGTGACAGTCACGGCGGTGTCATCATCATCTTCACCAACATCGCCAGCACGTCGTGCACGATTTATGGCTACCCCGGTGCTGCGGTCCTGGATAAGAGCGGCCGCCAGATCGTGCAGGCCACCCGTACTCTGAGCGGCTACCTCGGTGGCTGCCGATGTGCCACACCCGAACACCTGCGCCTTGACCACAGCCAATCGGCTTCAGCCATTGTCGAAGGCGACAACGGCGGCGGTGACGAATGCCTGCGCGGCGTCGCGATCCTGGCGACCCCGCCCAACACCAAGAAACCCACCCGCATCCCGCTCCAGGCCTACTCCTGCCACGTCCAGGTGCATCCTGTCGTGCGCGGCACGGCCGGCACGAAACACTGACATCACCAACCTTGCCCCTGACACCAGAACGGGACTGTGCAGTAAACGGCACCTCTCTGTGTCAAGCGGCTGGCGACAGAGAGGTGCCGTTTACGCGATAGACCCTTAGCCGTCGCTGCCAGTCAGGAGCGGGCGGAGTTGGCCGGCGCGGAGCTGGTCGGGGAGTAGGAACGAGTAGCGCCCGTGCAGGTTGACCTGTTCGTGCTGTAGCGGTGAGAGTCGTTCTTGATCGCTGTCCGCCGCAGGAGCACCGGCCCCGTCGAGGTGTTCGATGGCGTGGTTCATGTAGGTGGTGTTCCACAGCACGATCGCGTTGGTGACCAGGCCGAGCGCGCCGAGCTGTTGTTCCTGGCCGGAGCGGTATGCCTGATGGATTTGTCCGCGCCGACCGTGGCAGATGGCTCGGGCCAGGGCGTGGCGGGACTCCTGTCGGTTGAGCTGAATGAGGATGCGTCGCCGCTGTTCGGGGCGCGTGGCGTAGTCGAGTGTTGCGATCGTCCGCACGACCTTGCCGATCTCGGCGATTGCACGTGCGAGCACCACTGGTCGGCCGGCGCGTTGCAGAGCGCGGATGACTTCCGAGGGCACTGCGGCCTTGGTGTGCAAGGTGGGACCTGACCCCGAGTAGTGGACACGCTCAATCCCTGCTTCGGTGGGGTGGAAGCGAGATGATCCACTCATGGCGAGGAAGAACTACTCCGAGGAGTTTCGCCGCGACGCTGTCGAGTTGTAT
>NZ_JAVREH010000147.1:0-1716 GCF_031845305.1 Jatrophihabitans lederbergiae
CGCACGCAGGACCGCATCCACTCCAGGAGCGCACCATCGTTCGCTGGGCGGACACACTGACCGAGATGCGCTCGCACCAAGGCCGTCGAACAGCGGCTCAACGACTTCTCCCATCCGTCGCCTAGAGAACCATCAGCGGCAGGGCTCGCTCAGGCTGTTCGCGTGTCGGTCAACGACGGTGGTCAGGTGTCCACCTCAATAGCCGAGACCGAAAGGAAATCCGTGACAGCGGGGTCTATCTCGCTAACGGGGACAGCACGGCCTCGTCGACCCCGTTGAGCCGTCGTTGCCGCTTCTTTACGATCTGCGGCTCGAATGTGGTCGCCCGATCCCGGGGGACGTCGATCTCGACCTGCCCACTCGCTTCGGTGAGCACCGTCTTCCCTCTGGTGCCGTTGCGGATGTTGCCCGTGCCAGCGCCGGAGCAGCCGGATGCTTTCGCCGCATCACACGAGCGGTCAGATCGATCGTCGGTCCGGGCACCGGCAGGTTTGATGCGGACGTCAGTCCGAACGCCCGGTCATGGCCACGGACGCGTCCAAGCCGATCATCGACAGGCCTCCCAGGCGCGTGATGGCACGGGCGCGCCCAGGCGTACTGGACAGCCAGACGCGGGCTCGACCGGCGGCTAACGCCCACGCGGTGTCGGTGACCAACCCCACCGTCAGCGGCACCAGGGCAAGCACCAGCATCTGGCGGCTGACATGACCAGCATCTCGGTTGACGAACTGCGGCAGGATCGCGGCGAAGATGATGAACACCTTGGGATTGGTGACGCCGACCACCACGCCGGTGCGCACCGCGCGCCAGGTGTCCGGTGGCGTGGCAGACGCCGCGGAGGTCAGCGAAGAGGCGGCGCTGTGGCGAATAGCCTGCACGCCCAACCACACCAGGTAGGCCGCCCCGGCGAACTTGATGGCCGAGAAGAACAGCTCTGAGCGCTGTAGCAGAGGGCCCAGGCCGAGTGCGATGCAGACGGCGGCGAAGTACGAGCCGGCGCTGTTGCCCAGGACGCTGGCCAGGACTGTACGGCGGCCGTGGCTGAGAGCGCGGCCGATGACGAACAGCACGCTGGGTCCGGGGACGGCGATGAGCAGTCCACATGCCAGCGCCAAGCCGAGGACCTGCGTGAGAGAAACCATAGCCGAGAGTATCCACCCTACGCCGCTATTCGCCCCCAATGACGGCGGCGTCAAGTGAGCGCGATGTCGATAGTCTTCTTCAGGTTGCCGATGTTGGCAGCTGACGAGCCGCTCCTGCAGCGTGATCTTGATAGGTCCCGCTGGGATCCGCGGTCGGGGTGTTCGCTCAGGGTGCTGAGCGGTAGGTGGCTGCGGCGAGGTGTGCGAACGAGTGGACGAGCGGGTTGGCGTTGGTGCTGTTCCAGGCGACGACGAGGTGGCTGGGTGGCATGTCGGCCAGTGGAATGGATGTCAGGCCGTCGGGTAGCGCGTGAGCGAGGGGGCTCAGCCCGATCGTGCCGTTCCAGAGAACGGCCTGCAGGCACTCGTGGACGGTGCGCACCACCGGACCATCCCGCAGCCCATCGGTCGGCACCGTGCCGTTTGAGCGAGTGCCGTTTGAGCGAGTGCCGTTCCAGTAGGCGCGCCAGAGGGAATCGGTTCCCTCAGGCAGTTGGAACCACCGCCGATCGGCAAGGTCGCGCAGGTGCAGGGTGTCGCGTCGGGCGAGCGGGTCGTCGGTGCGCAGGACCAC
>NZ_JAVREH010000148.1:0-1677 GCF_031845305.1 Jatrophihabitans lederbergiae
ACCGATATTCTTCACCCTGAAGGTGCTCCTTGTTGACGACGATCTGGCCTCAAGAACCTCGATCATCGTTGACCTGGAGCACTTTTCAGTTCACCGGCACGCCGCCACCATGAAAGCCCCGGGCTAGACAGCGGGCGGGCGAGTCACACACAAACGTGGTGGGTGTTGTATGGCGAAGCGCCGAGCGAACAGACCGTGACCGTTGCGCTAGCAGGCGGCTCACAACCACCGGTCCTTGGGGTAGGGCGACTCTGGGCATGCGAGTGGGTGGGTACGGCCCAAGACGTGCGGGTTAAGTTCGCCGGCAAATCGGAAGTTCTTTTTCCGCTACGCCACTGGGCCGAGACCGTCCGGGCCCGATGAGAACGGCGTCAGTGGTGCGTCGGATCGAAGCACGTCCAACCGCCTGTGCCGGTGACGGGCGCGGCGTTGCCGGCGCAACCTGACGCTGGATCGTGCACCGACTGCTGGTACTCTTGGTGGCGCGGTGAGTTGCCACCGGCACCGGCGGCTTCCACGCTGAGTACCGACGCGGCAGCAATGATCAGGAAGCCGATGCCGGTGAAAGCAAGCTTCTTCACGGAGTACCTTTCTTGACGTCAAGGTCGTCGACCCTACCACTCATGGGGTGTAACCCGCGACGGTAGCTGAACCGGGTAGAGCACCTGCAGTGGAAAACGGTACGTGTAGGGGCCGTGGGCTACGGGACTGCGCGCATACACGTACCAGTAGCCTGAATAACCAGGAAGTTCCCAGCCCGTTTCGATCGCCATGTTGTGGTCGGCATTGTTGTTGTCGTAGAGTCGGCAGCCGTTTGGAGTCCAGCTGATCAAAGTGTTCGCGAGCTGGGGGTGACCAACCACCGGAGCGCACTGAGAGATGACGGAGCCACCATCTGTTGGGCGTCCGACCCCGCCATTGGCAAGATCTCCGGAGAAGATGATCGCGCTGACATTAGTGTTGACGCGCACCCGAATGGGGTTCGCCTGCGTTTGAGCGCCGGTTAGCTGCCACGTATAGTCGATATGGGTCTCACCGAGATGGCGGCCGTTATAGCCAAACTCGATGTTGGTCGCGTAGTAGCCCGCCCGGAAGTCGTCGTAGACGGTCCAGCAGCCCACACCGACGCCGCAGTACCCCGATTGGGCCACGCTCGGCGTGACTTGCTTGCGAGTCGATGAGGTAACGCACACCCAGCCACCGGAACGAGCCGTTGTTGGCGTCGAACACTGGTTGCGAGCGCGCAACTCTGATGCCGGATTCCGAGGCACCACGCGGGCACGCGTTGCGCCAGCTGATGTCGGCACTATGGCCACCACCAGAGCTGCAGCACTCATACAAACCGCGAACAACCGTTTATTACGCTTCATCAAAGCTCCCCCGGAAGTTTAAAACAACTGGTCGGCTCATTGAACATCTCGAGGGTCCGGAAGGCAAGCGATTAAGTCAAACACTTTTGGGCACGGGTCGGAGCATGGCCGGAATTCATTGATCTTCCCCCGATAGAGGTCTCAGAGACATGCCGCACTCGTTGACTCGGCAAGCACTCACTAGCCCGAAACTTTCACGCGGCGCCTGTTGATCGTCGTTCTTGGGGCGGCAGCCTCTGTGGTTTCCGATTGTGCCGTGCGGGCAGGACAGTTTGGCCGAGGTCGCTCGGTGCGCCGGTTCCACGTG
>NZ_JAVREH010000149.1:0-1673 GCF_031845305.1 Jatrophihabitans lederbergiae
TAGCCCAGTGCTTTCATGAGGGCGGCGCGTTGATCAACTGAAAAGTGCTCCCAGTCAACGATGATCGAGGTTCTTGAGGCCAAGTCGTCGTTGAACAAGGAGCACCTTCAAGGTGAAGAATATCGGGTTGTATCCGCGTGTCCAGACCGACACGGCGGCGTCGAAGATCGTGTCTCAGGCCGGAGCAGTTGCGTTGGTGGAGACGGTGCGGGCCGCTGGCTTGGATCGGGGCCTATCGCAGGCGTTGAGCAGGTGGCGCAGACCGCTGGCGCGGCATAATCCGGGCAAGATCGTGACTGATTTGGCGATCGCACTCGCGGTCGGCGGGGACTGCCTGGCCGACGTCGCGGTGCTGCGTGCCGAGCCTTCGGTGTTCGGGCCGGTGGCCTCGGACCCGACGGTGTCTCGGCTGGTCGATACCCTGGCCGCTGACGCGGACCGGGCGTTGAAGGCGATCGATGCCACGCGTGCCGCGGCCCGGGCACGGGTGTGGGCCACAGCCTGCGAGCACGCCCCGAACCACGGCGCCGACGTCGATCACCCGGTCGTCATCGACGTCGACGCGACGCTGATCACCGCGCATTCGGACAAGGAACTCGCGGCCCCGACCTTTAAGAAAGGCTTCGGGTTCCACCCGCTGCTGACCTTCGCAGATCACGGCGCTGCCGGGACGGGTGAACCGCTTTCCTTCGTGCTCAGAAAGGGAAACGCTGGCTCCAACACCGCCACGGATCACATCGCAGTACTCAAAGCAGCGTTCGCGCAACTCCCAGGCCACACACCTGGCCGGCGGCCGGGCAAGGCTGTGCTGGTCCGCGCCGACGGCGCCGGCGGCACCCATGAGCTGCTGTCCTGGCTCACCGCACAGCGGGCGCAGTACTCGGTTGGGTTCACCCTGCCCGACACCTTCGCCCACCAGCTTGCTTTGCTGGACAAGGCGAAACTCTGGCAGCCCGCCTACGACGGTGATGGCGAGATCCGCGACGGCGCATTCGTCGCCGAGGTCACCGGCCTGCTCAACCTGAGCTCGTGGCCGGCCGGCATGCGGGTGATCGTCCGCAAAGAACGACCCCACCCCGGCGCGCAGCTGCGGATCACCGACCACGACGGCAACAGGGTCACCGCCTTCGCCACCAACACCACCCGCGGCCAGCTCGCCGACCTCGAACTCCGACACCGACGCCGAGCCCGGTGCGAGGACCGCATCCGCGTCAGCAAGGACACCGGCCTGCGCAACCTCCCGCTGCACGACTTCAACCAGAACCGGATCTGGCTCGCGATCGTGGCCCTGGCCGTCGAGATCACCGCCTGGCTGCAGCTGCTCGCCTTCACCGACCACCCAGCCCGCCGCTGGGAACCCAAGCGACTACGCCTGCGCCTGTTCTCAATCGCCGCCCGGATCACCGACCACGGCCGAACCCGCCGCCTGCGCTTGGCCGCCCACGCGCCGTGGGCCCAGCTCCTCGCCGAAGCAATCGACCAGCTCCGGCTCATCCCAGCACCCAGCTGAACCCGGCCCCAACCGCCCCGACGAGCAGAAAGCAGACCGGCCCGTGGACCCGGCGCACCGAGCGACCTCGGCCACACCGTCACACCCAAGAGGCACAATCACACCTCACAGAGGCTGACGCCCCGAAACTCAACACCAACAGCCGCTCCATGAAACATCCGGG
>NZ_JAVREH010000150.1:0-1666 GCF_031845305.1 Jatrophihabitans lederbergiae
CCCGAAACTTTCACGCAGCGCCTGTTGGTCGTCGTTGTTGAGGCGGAAGCCTCTGTGGTTTCCGATTGTGCCGTGGGGGCATGACAATTTGGCCGAGTCGCTCGGTTCGCCGGTTCCACATGCCGGTGTGTTCTGGTTGTCGAGGCGGTTGGGGGTGGGTTCAGCCTGGTGCTGGGACCAGCCGGAGGCGGTCGATGCCGGCGGCAAGCAGCGTTGCCCACGGGGTGTGGGCTGAGAGATGCAGGCGTCGGGTTCGGCCGTGGTCAGCGAGCCGGGCAGCGATCGAGAACAGCCGCAGCCGCAGCCGTTTGGGTTCCCACCGGCGTGCCGGTTCGTCGGCGAAGGCGAGCATCTGAAGCCAGGCGGTGAGCTCGACGGCCAAGGCGACGATCGCGAGCCAGATCCGGTTCTGGTCGAAGTCGTGCAGCGGCAGGTTCCGCAGGCCGGTGTCTTTGGCGACCCTGATCCGGTCCTCACACCTCGCGCGCCGGCGGTGGCGCAGTTCGAGGTCAGCGAGTTGGCCGCGGGTGGTGTTGGTCGCGAACGCGGTGACCCGGTTGCCGTCGTGGTCGGTGATCCGTAGTTGCGCGCCGGGGTGGGGTCGTTCTTTGCGGAGGATGACGCGCATCCCCTCGGGCCACGACGCGAGGTTCAGCAGGCCGGTGGCTTCGGCGACAAACGCCCCGGACCGGATCTGGCCGTCGCCGTCGTAGGCCGGCTGCCACACTTCAGCCTTGTCGAGCATGGCCAACTGGTTTGTGAAGGTGTCGGGCAGGGGAAACCCGACCGAGTACTGCACCCGCTGCCCGGTCAGCCACGACAGGAACTCGTGGGTGCCGCCAGCGCCGTCGGCGCGGACCAGCACCGATCTGCCCGGCCGGCGGCCGGGCTGGTGTCCGGGGAGCTGCGCGAACGCCGCCTTGAGCACGGCGATGTGGTCGGCGGCGGTGTTTGAGCCCGCGTTTCCCTTGCGCAGCATGACTGAAAGAGGCTCACCGGTCCCGCCCAGGCCGTGGTCGGCGAACGTCAGCAAGGGGTGGAACCCGAACCCTTTCTTGAACGTCGGTGCCGCGTTCTCCTTCTCTGAGTGCGCCGTCACGAGGGTGGCGTCGACGTCGATCACCACCGGGTTATCCGCGCTCGCGGCGTGGTCCGGGGCGTGTTCCCCGGCGGTTGCCCACACCCTGGCCCGGGCCGCCGCCCGCACAGAGTCGATCGCTTTCAGGGCCCGGTCGGCGTCTGCGGCGAGGGTGTCGACCAGCCGCGACACCGTCGGGTCCGAGGCCACCTGGCCGAACACCGCAGGCTCGGCGCGCAGCACCGCCACGTCGGCCAAGCAGTCCCCGCCCACCGCCAACGCCAGCGCCACATCGGCCACGATCTTGCCCGGATCATGACGCGCCAGGGGCTTGCGCCACCGATCCAGAGCCTGCGACAAGCCCCAGTCCAGGCCCGAAGCCCGGACGGTCTCGACCAACGCCACCGCCCCGGCCTGGGACACGGTCCTGGTCGCTGCCGTGTCGATGTGGACACCCGGATACAAACCGATATTCTTCACCCTGAAGGTGCTCCTTGTTGACGACGATCTGGCCTCAAGAACCTCGATCATCGTTGACCTGGAGCACTTTTCAGTTCACCGGCACGCCGCCACCATGAAAGCCCCGGG
>NZ_JAVREH010000151.1:0-1653 GCF_031845305.1 Jatrophihabitans lederbergiae
TGCCGTTCCAGTAGGCGCGCCAGAGGGAATCGGTTCCCTCAGGCAGTTGGAACCACCGCCGATCGGCAAGGTCGCGCAGGTGCAGGGTGTCGCGTCGGGCGAGCGGGTCGTCGGTGCGCAGGACCACTCCGACGGGGTCCGAGCGCAGTACGTGGGTGCTGATTCCGGTTGCGTCGAACGGTGCGCGGGTGAGAGCGACATCGACGAGGCCGGCGCGCAGACCCGTGGTCGGGTCGGTGAGGTCGGCTTCACGGATACGGACGTTGACTTCGGGGTGACGCTGGCGAAAGGCGGTGGCGAGGCGGGTACCAGCATGTTCGGCGCTGTCGGCGAGGATGCCGATGGTGATGGTGGCAGTGCCCGCTGCCGCCCCGACCCGGGCGCGTACCTGTTCCGCCTGTTCCAGCAGCGTGCGAGCCTCGTCGTAGAGCACGGTTCCAGCGGCGGTGAGCGTGACTCCGATGGGGGAGCGGTGTAGCAGGACGGCGCCGAGTTCGGTCTCCAGCGCCTTGATGGCTCGGCTCAGCGGCGGCTGAGTCATGTGCAGCCGGACGGCAGCGCGGCCGACATGGCGTTCCTCGGCGACGGCTATGAAGTAACGCAGCGAGCGTAGGTCCATCGCCGGCGACGATACCCGCACGGTATCGGAAGTGCGGATTCGGTGTTGGACGCCTCGAGGATTCCGCGATGGACTGGAGTCGATCCGATCGACCGCGGGAAGACCACGTGGCGATCATCGCTTCCAGGGAGTTGACGTCATGGCTGAATACGTGCTGCCCGATCCCGTTGTGCAGATCGCGGGGGTACAGGAAGTCGCTCGCGATCTGGTGGTGATTCCGAACCGCCGCGTGCAACTGGTGCCCAACATCGGCGTCATCGGTGGCGCACACTCCGTGCTGGTGATCGACACCGGAATGGGTCCGCGCAACGCGGAGAAGGTGCTCGAGTTCGCGGCCGACTACGCAGGAGGCCGCGAGCTGTATCTGACCACAACGCATTTTCACCCGGAGCACGCGTTCGGCGCGCAGGTGTTCGCCGGCGAGGCGACGTTCTTGATCAACCGGGCGCAGGCGGAGGACCTGGCCATGAAAGGCGCCGGTTACCTCAAGATGTTCGCAGGCCTCGGTGAACCGGTCGCCCGGCAGTTGCAGGGCGTCGAGCTGGCCACTGCGGACGTTGTCTATGACCACTCTTACGACCTCGACCTGGGTGGCCGGGTAGTCCAACTGCGGGCCACCGGCCGGGCACACAGCAAGGGCGACCAGGTGGTGACGGTGCCCGACGCCGGGGTGATGTTCACCGGCGATCTGGTGGAGGCCGGGCAGTTCGCGATCTTCCCGTGGTTCCCGCCGCACGACACCGACGTGTCCGGCATGCGCTGGATCGCGGTGATGCAGCGGCTGATCGCCGAGAGGCCGCAGGTGGTGGTGCCCGGGCACGGCGACGTCGGCGGTCCGCGATTGTTGGCCGATGTCGGTGATTACCTTGAGCTGCTGCGTGACGAGACCTGGGTGCGCCGTGACTCTTCGATGAGCGAGGAGACGATCGTCGACGAGGTCCGAGCACTGATGATCGAGCGGCACCCGGACTGGTCCGGGCAGGAATGGATCGAGCAGGGGGTGGGCTGCTTGTGCGCCGAGCATGTGGCGTGAC
>NZ_JAVREH010000152.1:0-1647 GCF_031845305.1 Jatrophihabitans lederbergiae
CCCGGGGCTTTCATGAGGGCGGCGCGTTGATCAACTGAAAAGTGCTCCAAGCCAGCAAGAATCAGGGTTGCGACGACCAGTTCATGCGGAGCGAGGAGCACCTTCAGGGTGAAGAATATCGGGTTGTATCCGCGTGTCCAGACCGACACGGCAGCGTCGAAGATCGTGTCCCAGGCCGGTGCCGTTGCGCTGGTCGAGACGGTGCGGGCCGCTGGCTTGGATCAGGGCTTGTCGCATGCGTTGAGCCGGTGGCGCAAACCGTGTGCCCGGCACGACCCGGGCAAGGTCGTCACCGATCTCGCGCTCGCCCTCGCGGTCGGCGGGGACTGCCTGGCCGACGTGGCTGTGCTGCGCGCCGAGCCTGCGGTGTTCGGTGCGGTCGCCTCGGACCCGACGGTGTCGCGGCTGGTCGACACCCTCGCCGCAGACGCTGACCAGGCCCTGACAGCGATCGACTCCGCACGCGCCGCAGCCCGAGCCAGAGTCTGGGGTGCAGCCGGGCAGCACGCGCCGCACCACGCCGCGAGCGCTGAGCACCCGGTGGTGATCGACGTCGATGCCACCCTCGTGACGGCGCACTCGGACAAAGAACTCGCGGCTCCGACATTCAAAAGAGGATTCGGGTTTCACCCTTTGCTGGCGTTCGCCGACCACGGCCAGGATGGCACGGGCGAGCCGCTTTCGGCCATGCTCAGAAAGGGGAACGCCGGGTCCAACACCGCGGCCGACCACATCGCAGTCCTCAAGGCCGCGTTCGCGCAGCTCCCCGGCCACCAGCCCGGGCGCAGGCCCGGCAAGAAGGTTCTGGTCCGCGCCGACGGCGCGGGCGGCACGCATGAGTTCCTGTCGTGGCTGAGCGGGCAGCGGGTGCAGTACTCGGTCGGGTTCAGCCTGCCCGACACCTTCGCGACGGAGTTGGCCATGCTCGACAAGGCGAAACTCTGGCAGCCGGCCTACGACGGTGAGGGCCAGATCCGGGCCGGGGCGTTCGTCGCCGAAGCGACCGGCCTGCTCAACCTGGGCTCCTGGCCCGAAGGGATGCGCGTCATCCTCCGCAAAGAACGACCCCACCCCGGCGCGCAACTGCGGATCACCGACCACGACGGCAACCGGGTCACCGCGTTCGCGACCAACACACCCCGCGGCCAACTCGCCGACCTCGAACTCAGGCACCGCCGACGCGCGAGGTGTGAGGACCGGATCCGGATCTCGAAGGACACCGGCCTGCGGAACCTGCCGCTGCACGACTTCGACCAGAACAGGGTCTGGCTCGCGATCGTGGCCCTCGCCGTGGAGATCACCGCGTGGCTTCAGATGCTCGCCTTCACCGACCACCCCGCCCGACGCTGGGAACCCAAACGACTCAGGCTCAGGCTGTTCTCCATCCCGGCCCGGATCGCTGACCACGGCCGAACCCGCCGCCTGCACCTGCCAGCCCACGCACCCTGGGCCGCACTGCTCACAGCCGGCCTCGACCAGCTCCGACGAGTTCCAGCACCAGGCTGAACCACCCCAACCGCCTCGACAACCAGAAACACACCGGCACGTGGAACCGGCGCACCGAGCGACCTCGGCCAAACTGTCCTGCCCGCACGGCACAATCGGAAACCACAGAGGCTGCCGCCCCAAGAACGACGATCAACAGGC
>NZ_JAVREH010000153.1:0-1612 GCF_031845305.1 Jatrophihabitans lederbergiae
CCGGCCCGTGGACCCGGCGCACCGAGCGACCTCGGCCACACCGTCACACCCAAGAGGCACAATCACACCTCACAGAGGCTGACGCCCCGAAACTCAACACCAACAGCCGCTCCATGAAACATCCGGGTTAGCGATCTGCGCATTCGCGGTATACGCCGCGCTGTGCAGATGGTTACCGCTCTTCAACCGCCCCGACACCGAGGGCGCCAACAGGACACCCACGATCGTGATCCCCAGCCACAGCAACCCGACAATCAGCCGATGCCGGGTCACCCATCTACTCAATGCATCCATCGGATCCTCCAAATAAGTCACGACGAGACACCGTTGGTCAACGTCCTGCCGGACCCTAGGCGGACCTACCTTTCTGAACGCTTGCACCGGAGCGCCAGTCCCGCCGCCACGACCCACGGTCGGCCGCCACCATGTGGCTCGGTGTCGAGGTGCGCCCGGGGGAGCACGTCGGCGCGATCCTCGGAACTGACGACGTCGCCGGGCGCCCGCCCGCAGCAGCTGGCCACGTTCGCCGACATCACCGCGGCGGTGATCGTGACCGACGCGCGCCTGGCCGTGGCCTGTGGTTGGGCCGTGGGCGACTTTCACCGAGCCACGAGGACTGGAGTCCCTCATCTTCTCCGACCTCCGGCACCCTTCGCTATCATGCAGAGCAGAATCCAGCCACCGCCAACCCTCACCACAAACTTGAGCAAGTTCGGAGCAATCCCAAGAAAGGCCCACAAGCAGGCAGCTCCGAGGACCATGACTATTCCGCAGAGGAGAAGTGCGTCAATGAAATCGCTCGCGGGTTTCAGCGTTATATTAACCGGCTTCACTGCACTTACTCCTACGCGGACCCACATGGACTAGGGAATCGGGGTCATGCCAACCCCGAGGGAGCAGTTGGGATCGGAATGCGGTCCCAGTAGGTCTGGCAGTAGGCGGCGATCGAGAGCTGCATGAAGCCGGCCGCGCTCGGTGCGGGCATTCCCAGGTCTATCCTGGCTTGCAACTCCTGTTGCCAGGAGGCGCCACTCTGGAAGGCGTCGCAGGTGGCGTCGGCAGTATCGGTCAGTGCTCCATAGGTGTAGCCCGGCAGCAGGCGTTGAGCGGCCGCGACCAGCCGGTCGTCCATCGAGACGCCCGGACCTTGCGAGGGAACGCCCGGTGCGGCCTGCGGCACAGCGCCGCTACAGCCGGTAAGCAGCACCGTGACGGTGCCCAGGAGCGTCATCTTGCCTGCCAACGCGCGACACTTGACTCTGAGGCTTCTCTCCAGCACACCTGCACCTTACCAACGCGAAACTGTGGCAGTCCGCCTATGACAGTGACGGCCAGATCCGACCCGGGGCGTTCGTCGCCGAAGTGACGGGCTGCTGGACCTGGCGTCATGGCCAGCCGGGATGCGGGTGATCGTGCGTAAGGACGCAAGGACGCGTGCCACCCCGATGCGCAGCTGCGGATCACCGACCTCGGCTGAACCATCAAACCCCCACGGCACAATCCCAACCCACAGAGGCTGCCACCCCAAGATTCGGGACCAGCAGACGCAGCGTGAAAGTTCCGGGCTAGGGACAATACCGTTCAGTTAGCTTCGTGCGATCTGGTAGGTGGG
>NZ_JAVREH010000154.1:0-1540 GCF_031845305.1 Jatrophihabitans lederbergiae
CGATCCTCTACCGAGCAGTTGGCTTGTGCAGTTGGGCATGGTCCGGTTGCCGTGCCAGCACGTGGAGCTGGGAGGCGAGTCGCCTGTAGGGGTCTCGGGCGCAGGCTTGCTGCTCTGCTCGCAGCAACCACTGCAGGTCCGGCCCGCTCCCCGCACGCTCTTCACCCGGCGCGGCATCGGTGAATACCCGCACGCCGTACCAGGCCTCGATGCTCATCCCGCGACGCGCCAGACGTTCAGTGACATCGTCGAGCCGGTCGGCCCGGGCTCGCACACCGAGTTCGTTGACGTACGTCGTGGCATCCATGGCCTCCACGGCAGCCTGCCATTCACCTCTCATCCCAGGCCGGAACGCCAAAGCATCACCGTTGCGGAACGTCACGGACAACAAACCACCCGGAGCGACCCGATCACTCAGCCGATCCAACGCGAGCATCGGATCATCGAGGTACATCAATACCCCATGGGCACAGACCACCTCGAACGTGCGGTCACCCAGTACGGCGTCGAGATCCTCAAGGTGGCCCCGACGCAGATCCACGGCGACACCGGCAACATCGACGTCGGCCGCGCACCGCGCGAGCAGTTGCTCTGAAGGATCGACTCCGGTGACGCTGCACCCTCGGCGGGCCAGCCGGATTGCCTGGGTGCCCTGCCCGCACCCGATGTCCAGCGCCGAAGCCCCGTCCTGAACGTGATCATCGAGGTGGCGACCGATCAACTCCTGCCGGACCGTGTTGCGAAGGTTCCCCAGTCGCTCGGTCCAGGTGTCCTCTCCTGCTGAAAACTCGCCCATAGCGTCATCTTGGCAGTCACGGCCCGAGTCGCCTGTTTCGACGTCTCTCGGCGGGTACGACGAGGCCGTACCCGTAACGGGATCGTGTCCGGGCAGAGGCTTGGTGGCTGCGCTTTGCTGTGCCCGGGTTCCATGGACGCATCAACGCGGACGAGTGGTACACTATGCAGTACCACTCGTAGGGAGAGATGATTATGACTGCGATTACTGCAACTGATGCGCGCAAGAGCCTGTTCGGGCTCATCCAGCAAGTCAACGACGACCACACCGCGGTCGAGGTCGTATCCCGGCACGGTAACGCGGTCATCATGTCGAAGGACGACTACGACGCGATGACCGAGACCGCCTACCTTTTGCGGACTCCCGCAAACGCCGAACGACTGCTCGAGGCGATCGAGCGCGCGCGGCGCGGCGAGTTCGAACAGCACGATCTCCTGGACGCGTGACCCGGACGCTCGCCTTCGACCCGAACGGGTGGGAGGACTACGTCTACTGGCAGACCCAGGACCGCAAGACACTCAAGCGCATCAACCAACTCATCGCCGACGTGCTCCGCGACCCGTTCACCGGCATCGGCAAACCGGAACCGCTCAAGCACATCCTGACGGGCGCATGGTCACGCAGGATCGACGAAGCCAACCGCCTCGTCTACTACGTCACCGATGACCACGTCGTCGTCCTGCAAGCCCGGGACCACTACTGACGTCAGGTTCGGGCAACCCCGGGACGCCCGCAGAGGGATCC
>NZ_JAVREH010000155.1:0-1520 GCF_031845305.1 Jatrophihabitans lederbergiae
TAATGGGAGGGCCGGGGTGACCCGGCGGTTCGCGGCGGCTGGCAGGAGCCCCTGAGATTTCACCGGTCCAGGTCGAGTGCAGGGTGGTGGGTGAGCTGCTGACAGGTGACCACTCATTTGACGCAACCGGCCGCTGAGGCCTGAAGGTAGACGGTGGTCCTGTCAGTCGTCGGGTTCGTGATCGGCTGGTGAGATGCCGCGCCTTGAGCGCTCCCATTAGGTCGCCGCGCGGGCTCTCGAGCTCTCCAACCGGGAACTACTCAGGAGGACTATGACGATCACCTGCGGCATCGATTGGGCCGAGGCGCACCACGACGTCGCGCTGATGGACGGCGACGGCAAGGTTGTGGGGCGGCGCAAGATCGACACCGGCGTCGCCGGGTTCGGTGAGCTGATGTCGCTGCTCGCTGAGCATTGCGAGGATCCGACGGTGGTGCCTGTCGCGATCGAGACGGACAAGAACCTGATCGTGGTGGCGCTTCAAACGGCCGGGCTGACGGTCTTTCCGATCAACCCTCGGGCGGTCGCTCGCTACCGCGAACGCCATGGACAGTCGGGCAAGAAGTCTGATCCCGGCGACGCGGCGTTGTTGGCCGATGTGCTGCGCACCGACCGGCATCAGCACCGGCAGTTGCCGTTGATCACTGACGGCGGTCGGGCGGTGAAGGCGCTAGCCCGGCAGCATCAAGAGGCGATTTGGTCCTTGCACCAGATGACCAGCCGGTTGCGTTCGGTGTTGCTGGAGTTCTATCCCCAGGCGCTGCAGGCGTTTCCGAACCTCAAGCACAAGGCAGCGCTGACGGTCCTCACCGCGGCCAGCACCCCGGAGCTCGGGTCGAGGCTGACCGCCCGCAGGATCGTGGCGTTGCTGCAACGATGCGGGCGTCGTAACGATCCCGCTCTCGTCGAGCAGATCCTTACCGATCTCAAGACGGCCGCGCTTCGCCAGCCTGCGGTGGTCGAGGCGGCACTTGGCACC
Source organism: Jatrophihabitans lederbergiae (assembly GCF_031845305.1). NCBI lineage: Bacteria > Bacillati > Actinomycetota > Actinomycetes > Jatrophihabitantales > Jatrophihabitantaceae > Jatrophihabitans > Jatrophihabitans lederbergiae. The sequence continues at coordinate 980 of NZ_JAVREH010000155.1, forward strand.
ACGGTTGTCGGCCTGCTCGGCATCATCACCGCAATGCACACCGCGGTCGAGCAGCTCCAAACAGCACTGGCTGTGGAGTTCGAGCAACATCCTCTCGCACCGGTGCTCCGGTCAGCGCCTGGCCTCGGGCCGGTACTAGCAGCCCGAGTGCTGGCCGAGGTCGGCGACGACGACAACCGGTTCACCACCGCCGATGGCCTGCGCGCGTTTGCCGGCACGGCACCCGTCACCCGAGCCTCGGGCCGCTCACGCAAGGTCAGCGCACGCCGGGTCCGCAACAAGCGCCTCGCAGACGCCTGCCACTGGTGGGCCTTCGCCGCACTGACGAAATCACCGGGAGCGCGCGCCCACTACGACCGCCGCCGCGCCGCCGGCGACCACCACAACGCCGCCCTGCGCAACCTCGCGAACAAGCTCATCGGCCGCATGTGGTGGTGTCTACAGAACGGTCAACTCTGGGACGAGCACGCCGCCTGGAACGAACTCTCGACGGGCCCCGCTCAGGTCGCTGCTTGACACTCACTCGCGTGGGATGTCTACC
>NZ_JAVREH010000156.1:0-1512 GCF_031845305.1 Jatrophihabitans lederbergiae
CTCTAGGCGACGGATGGGAGAAGTCGTTGAGCCGCTGTTCGACGGCCTTGGTGCGAGCGCATCTCGGTCAGTGTGTCCGCCCAGCGAACGATGGTGCGCTCCTGGAGTGGATGCGGTCCTGCGTGCGGCGACAACTTTCCAACCCCGATCTCTCGCCCGCGGTGATTGCGTCAGCAGTCCGCCGCCCGGTAGGCGGCTGAGAGGATCAACCGGTGAGGGTGCTCCGCTGCCACGCCCCGGGCCGTTGCCCGGTCGCGTTGCGGAAGAACACCGAAAAGCTGGAGGCGTCGAGGAAGCCCAGTTCGGCGGCGCATCTGGCGGCGGTGAACCGGTCGTGCGCGAGCAGCCGTTTGGCTTCGAGAACGACCCGGTCGATGATGAAGGTCTTCGCCGTCCGGCCGGTCACCTGCTGAACCGCTCTGGACAGCGTGCGCGGCGCGTAACCCAGGGCTCCTGCGTAGTAGCCGGCGTCGTGGTGGAGGCGGAAGTGGGCCTCGACGCTCGAGCGGAACAAGCGGAACGTCGTGTTCTCGAAGCGAGCCCCGGCCTGGGGCGGCCTCAGCCGGGCGATGAGCGCCGACACCAGGATCTCGGGCAGCTCCGTCGCTGGACGGGTCAGCGCTGCGGCTGCCTCGAGCCGAAGGTGCGCCATGGCGGCCGCGACGAAGCGCCACTGCTCGCCCGGGACGCTCCAGCCCGCGAGCAGATCCGCAGCTGCGACGAGTTCACGGGTTGCCGGTGTGACCGGCGCGGTTGGGATGAACAGCACCAGATGCCCGGCCACGTCAGCCATCTCATCCCAGCGGTGCACCGCACCGGGTGTGATCCACACCGCGGACCGTGCAGTGAGCGGATAGCTCGCGAAGTCGATCGAGACCGAGCCGTGCCCGGCATCGATGACGGCGAGGACGTGGAAGTCGGCGCGCTGTGTTCCGCCGTCGTTGAGAGCGCGGAGCCGGCCGAAGGTCATCACCTCGACCACCCTGGCGACCCCGTCCACAGGCTGGTAGCTCATCTGCCGGATGACGGGCACGTGTCCAGTTTCCACTATCCGCGGTCCACTCAGGCCGATGCGCCGGCAACCGTGACGCGATGCAATGGGATTCAGAGCGGAACCGCTCTCGAACATCCCCATCGAAGGAACGAACATGCCCACGATCGATCAGCCTGTCCTGCCCGCTTATGACCACCATCGCCAGGGGACGGGTCCCACTCTGGTCTTCCTCCACTACTGGGGCGGTTCGGCCCGCACCTGGAACCTCGTCACCGACCACCTCGCCGACCGCGGCGTGCTCACCCTCGACCTCCGCGGGTGGAGCCGCTCCAGCGACCTGCCCGGCCCCTATACGCTGCACCAGCTCGCCGACGACACGCTCGCCCTGGTGGCCGACGCCGGACTCGGCGACTACGTGCTCGTCGGTCATTCGATGGGCGGCAAGGTCGCTCAGCTCGTCGCCGCGACCCGCCCCGCCGGCCTCCGCGGACTCGTCCTCGTCGGATCCGCACCGGCCA
>NZ_JAVREH010000157.1:0-1489 GCF_031845305.1 Jatrophihabitans lederbergiae
CCCGGGTCAACACCCCCACCGACACCAAATCCGACAACCGACGATCCGACTCCGGCTTCACCCACCCAGCACGAGGCATACCACCAAACTACACCGCTGTAAGCTTAACTGAACGGTATTGGGGTTAGGTCTGGCTTAGCGGCATAATTGTTTCCAGATGCCGAGTTTTGTTCAGGTTCTCGAGTTCGACACGGGCAACTAGTGTCCTGCGCCAGGAATCCGTTGAAGATATGCGTTGAGTCGTTCGAAGATCTCGTCGGCGGTCTTGGTCCAGGCGAAGGGGCGTGGGTTCTCGTTCCAGATGGTGACCCAGGTGCGGATGTCTTTCTCGAGGGCTTGCAGGTTCTTGTGCACGCCGCGGCGTAGCTGTTTGTCAGTGAGCAGCCCGAACCAGCGTTCGACCTGGTTGAGCCAGGACGAGCTGGTCGGGGTGAAGTGCAGGTGGAAACGCGGGTACGCCTGGAGCCATCTAGCGATCGCTGGGGTCTTGTGTGTGGACAGGTTGTCACAGACCAGGTGCACATCCAGTCCGGCCGGCACCTCGGCATCGATCTTGGTCAGGAATTTCTTGAACTCGATCGCACGGCGACGCCGGTGCAGCGACCCGATCACCTGACCGGAGGCCACGTCCAGCGCGGCGAACAAGGTGGTCGTGCCCGAGCGGACGTAGTCATGGGTGCGCCGTTCGGGCAGGCCGGGCATCATCGGCAGTACCGGCGCGGAACGATCCAGAGCCTGGATGCCGCTCTTCTCATCCACACACAGCACCAGCGCCCGCTCGGTCGGGTCCAGATAGAGCCCGACCACGTCGCGGACCTTCTCGATGAACAACGGATCGCTACTGAGCTTGAAGGTGTCGCCCAGGTGCGGCTTGAGCCGAAACTCCCGCCAGATCCGACCGATCCTCGATCGCGAAAGCCCGGTCTCGGCGGCCATCGAGGCCCGCGACCAGTGAGTCGCGTCCTTCGGAGTCCGCTCCAGCGTCGCGACGATCACCGCCTCGATCTGCTCATCAGCGATCGTGCGCGGCGCCCCCGGACGCGGCTCGTCCACCAAGCCATCCAGCCGCCGGGCCACGAACCGGGCCCGCCACTTACCCACCGTCGCCGCCACGATCCCCAGCTTCGCCGCGACCTGCCGATTGTCCAAGCCGCCCGCGCACGCCAGCACGATCTTCGACCGCAACGCCAACGACTGCGCCGACTTCGCCCGCCGCGACCAACGCAACAACTGCTCACGCTCATCATCGGTCAACCTCAACTCGGCCTTCGGCCGACCCGCCCTCGCCACACCCCACTCTACAAGTTAAGTTACGAATCCCTGGCGCAGGACACTAGCCCGGAAGTTTCATGCAGTGCCTGCTGATCGGCGTTCTTGAGGCGGCAGCCTTTGTGGTTTCTGATTGTGCCGTAAGGGCATGACTGTTGGGCCGAGGTCACTCGGTGCGCCGGGTCCACTGGCCGGTGGCTTTCTGGTTGTAGGTGCGTTC
>NZ_JAVREH010000158.1:0-1460 GCF_031845305.1 Jatrophihabitans lederbergiae
GTCAGCGGTGCCCGGCCGTTCTGCACCCCCGACGGAGTCGGGGCGGTACTGGCGGTGTTCTGGTCCGGACCGGGTTACCACGGCAGCATCAGCCGGGTCGTGAGCATCAACCAGGCCGCACCGGCGCGACCGTTCATCAGCGCCTATCACGGAGTCGCGGTGCAGGCGGCGAAGTTCGGTGCGGACTACTCCGCGGCCCAGGTCGTGCCGATCCGCGGTGACGCCCCGTCGGACCCGGCGGTCCCGGCTGACGCGGTGACCGCGTCCGGGTCGGGTTTGGATTCCGAGATCAGCCCGGCCTACGCGAGGATTCAGGAAGCTGTAGTCGCCAGAACCCGCGGTATCACCGTGGCGCAGGTTGCCGCCGTGGTCGCCACATACTCCGGGGGCCGCTACCTCGGGTTCATGGGTGAGGCCACAGTCAACGTCCTACGACTCAATCTCGCGTTGGATACCGCCTACCCTTACAAAGCCAAGTAATGCGACCCGGTTGATGAAACGGCCACGAAGCGGCCCGGGGGAGATACCGTGACCGAACGCGGCCAGTTGCGCGTCTACCTCGGTGCCGCCCCGGGCGTCGGCAAGACCTACGCCATGCTCGATGAAGGCCACCGCCGCGCCGAACGCGGCACCGACGTCGTGATCGCGTTCGTGGAAACCCACGCCCGCCCCCACACCGCAGCCAAGGTCGGTGACCTAGAAGTTGTGCCACGGCGCGCCATCACCTACCGCGGCGCCCAGTTCACCGAGATGGACCTGCAGGCCGTCCTGGAACGCGCGCCCGACGTGGCGTTGGTCGACGAGCTCGCACACACCAACATCCCCAGCGTCCAACACGACAAACGCTGGCAAGACATCGAAGCACTCCTCGAGGCCGGCATCGATGTCATCTCCACCGTCAACGTGCAACACCTGGAATCCCTCAACGACGTCGTCGAGGCCATCACCGGCGTCCCGCAACGCGAAACCGTCCCCGACTCCGTCGTGCGGGCCGCCGAGCAGGTCGAACTGGTCGACATGACCCCCGAAGCGCTACGCCGGCGAATGGCCCACGGCAACATTTACCAGCCCGACAAGGTCGACGCTGCCCTCAGCAACTACTTCCGGCCCGGCAACCTGAGCGCTCTACGGGAACTCGCGCTGCTGTGGCTGGCCGACAGTGTCGATGAAGGCATTCAGCGCTACCGCGAGACACACGGCATCGCCACAACCTGGGAAACCCGCGAACGCGTCGTCGTCGCCCTCACCGGAGGACCTGAGGGTGAGGTCCTGATCCGGCGCGGCGCCCGGATCGCCGCCCGGGCCACCGGGGGAGATCTGCTGGCCGTGCACATCGCCCGCAGCGACGGCCTGGCCGGGTCCAGCGTCGCCGAACTTGCCACCCAACGCGTGCTGGTCGAATCCCTGGGCGGCAGTTACCACTCCATCGTCGGTGACGACATCCCGGCCGCGGTGCTGAA
>NZ_JAVREH010000159.1:0-1450 GCF_031845305.1 Jatrophihabitans lederbergiae
CCCGGTGGCCACGTTGGCGCCCCAGGCACGCATCGACGGGAAGTAATTGTCAGTCGTGTGGTTCTCCTGCACGAAGACCACGACATGTTTGACGTCGGCAGCCATGCTCTCGAGCCTGCCCGCGCTGATGACCAAGAGCAAGCGGTGCTGTTGCCGTTGGCCTTGCTGCCCGGGCTCATGACCGCAGCCTCACACCATCTAGCACCGGAGCAGGACTGGAGAATCGATCTACGCGCAACGGCACTGAACGGCATACAACGGCAGACAACTGCACCACGTATGTCCCGGTAAATGCATATACCCCAGCAAACACCGGGTCTCTAGAGGTCCGCCGTCCGTCCTGGCAGTGTGGGGGTCAGGGGTTCGAGTCCCCTCAGCTCCACTTTCCAGGGCACATGATCCCCTGCGGAACGGACCTCGAACTCAGTAGTCACTCCGTCGAAGGCGGAGCCGGGGCGTCCCCGCCGACAGCGCCGATCCATCCAGAATCGGACACTGGCAGCGCAGACGTGATGCGACCCCTTCCCGTCTAGCCCGGGGCTTTCGTGAGGGCGGCGCGTTGATCAACAGAAAAGTGCTCCAAGCCAGCGAGAATCGGGGTTGCGAAGACCAAATTCATGCGGAGCGAGGAGCACCTTCAAGGTGAAGAATATCGGGTTGTATCCGCGTGTCCACATCGACACGGCAGCGACCAAGATCGTGTCGCAGGCAGGGTCGGTGGCGTTGGTCGAGACGGTCCGCGTCTCGGGCCTGGATCGGGGTTTGTCCCAGGCTCTGGCGCGGTGGCGGAAGCCCTTGGCTCGGCATGACCCGGGCAAGATCGTCACCGATCTGGCGATCGCTTTGGCGGTCGGCGGTGACTGCCTGGCCGATGTCGCGGTGTTGCGCGCTGAGCCTGCGGTGTTCGGCCAGGTTGCCTCGGACCCGACCGTGTCTCGGCTGGTCGACGCCCTGGCAGCCGACGCCGACCGGGCCCTGAGAGCGATCGACGCCACGCGGGCCGCGGCCCGCGCGCGGGTGTGGGCCGCTGCCGGAGAACACGCCCCCGATCACGCCGCGGGCGTGGACAGCCCAGTGGTCATCGACATTGATGCCACCCTCATCACCGCGCACTCAGAGAAGGAGAACGCGGCCCCGACGTTCAAGAAAGGTTTCGGGTTCCATCCCTTGCTGGTGTTCGCCGACCACGGCCAAGGCGGGACCGGCGAGCCGCTTTCGGTCATGCTCAGAAAGGGAAACGCCGGCTCGAACACCGCCGCCGACCACGTTAGTGTGACCCGCCGAGCGTTCGCGCAGCTACCCGGCCACAAGCCAGACCGGCGCCCGGGACGGTCGGTGCTGGTCCGCGCCGACGGCGCGGGCGGCACCCATGAGTTCCTGTCCTGGCTGACCGGGCAGCGCGTCCAGTACTCGGTCGGGTTCACCCTGCCCGACACCTTCACGACCGAGT
>NZ_JAVREH010000160.1:0-1441 GCF_031845305.1 Jatrophihabitans lederbergiae
GAGCAATTGTCAATACCTGTGGATTGGTCTTGGTCAGGCTGCGGTTTCGAGGGGCGGCGCGACGGGTTGTTGATCTTCTGATCGTTCGACGAGTTTGCCGTTGACGAAGACCGTGCCGGCGCGGACGAGCGCAACGAGATGGGGTGCGTTGACTGCGCGCCAGCGGTCTTGGGCTGCGATGATCAGCTTGTAGGCCATCGCCAGGCCGGCAGCTTTCGACCCGGGCCCGCGGGTGATCTTGGTGCGGTGCCGGACGGTGGCGAACGTCGACTCGATCGGGTTGGTCGTGCGCAGATGGACCCAGTGCTCGGCCGGGTAGTCATAGAAAGCGAGCAGCTGCTCGAGGTCGTCGGTGATCTTCGCGGTCGCCTTGGCGAACTTGGCGCCGAACAGCTCCACGAAGACCTTGACCGCGGCCTTGGCGTGGGTCTTGTCCTCAGCGCCCCAGATCTCGGCGAGCGCTTTCCTCGCGGCCGGGTGCGCGGATTTGGGCATCGCGGCCAGCACGTTGCCGGCCTTGTGGAACCAGCACCGCTGCTCACGGGTCTCGGGGAACACGTCCCGCAGACCACCCCAAAAGCCGAGCGCGCCGTCGCCGACGGCCAGCACCGGAGCCCGCATCCCGCGTCGCTTGGCGTCGCGCAGCAGATCAGCCCACGATTCGACCGATTCCCGATAGCCGTCGGTGAGCGTGATCAGCTCTTTCGACCCGTCCGTGCGGACCCCGATCAGCACCAGCAGGCACAGCTTGTGCTCCTCCAGACGGATGTTGACGTGAATGCCGTCAGCCCACACATAGACGTAGTCCACGCCCGACAGATCCCGCTTCGCGAACAGGCGTTGCTCGTCTTGCCACTGCTCACACAGCCGGGTGATCGTGGAGGCCGACAACCCAGCGCCGGTGCCGAGGAACTGCTCCAACGCGGGCACGAAATCGCCACCCGAGAGCCCATGCAAGTAGAGCAGCGGCAGCACCTCGCTGATCTTCGGGCTGCGGCGGCACCACGCAGGCAGGATCGCCGAGGCGAACCGCTTGCGCTCACTGGTTTCATCGACGCGCATGTCGTTGACCCGCGGCGCGCGGACCTCGATCGCTCCCGCCGCGGTGCTTACGGTGCGCGGATCGTGATGACCGTTGCGCACCACCAACCGGTGCCCGGCCTCATCGAGCTCATCGGTCAGGGCGTCGACGTAGGCGTCGGCCTCGGCCTTCAACGCCGCCGCCAACATCCGCCGGGCACCCTCCCGCGCGATCTCATCCAACAACGAACCCGCCGGCACCTCACCCGGCGACACCTGCCCCGAACCGCCTGTCTCCACTACCTTGAGCACGGACGTACCTTCCCGACCAGCGTTGCAGCGCCGGCCTTGCTCGATCACCACATGGCTACCGGGAAGGTACGTCCCACCCGGCCTCAACCACAGGTTTCAAGCATTGCTC
>NZ_JAVREH010000161.1:0-1396 GCF_031845305.1 Jatrophihabitans lederbergiae
GATACAACTCGACAGCGTCGCGGCGAAACTCCTCGGAGTAGTTCTTCCTCGCCATGAGTGGATCATCTCGCTTCCACCCCACCGAAGCAGGGATTGAGCGTGTCCACTACTCGGGGTCAGGTCCCCTGAGCGTGCCGTCGGTGATGGATGCCGGCGCTCTGCCGGCCAGCGCACGCAATCACTGCCGCAACGGATGGCCGTCCCGGATCTCGAAGATCGGCGAAGTCTGATCGGTGGCCGCTGTCCGCCTCGATGCACGTCTACTGGGAGGTGTGCCGGGGGTTTCCGAAGCTGCCTGCCGGGACCGGACTGACTGCCGATGAACTGAGCCGATGCAGACAGTAGGTTGCTTGCGTGGCTGACACGGACCCGAGCGATGCCGACGTGCTCTACCACTACACCAACACCTACGGATTGCTCGGAATCATCACAAACCTGACCTTGTGGGCCACTGACGCCTCCTACCTCAACGACGCGCAGGAGATGCGCTACGGCCGAGCGGAAGTCGTCGAGGCATTAAACGTCGAAGGCCAACGACTCATTGACTCCGAAGGCCCCCCGGGCGGAGGCGCTGAATACAGCCGAGGAACGGTCATGCGCAGCGCGGCCAACACCGTGCGCACGGACACGCCACCGGACGGGCAAGCGCCTGCCAGCGTCTACGTGACTTGTTTTTGTTCAGACGGGGATCTGCTCAGCCAGTGGCGTGGTTACGCCGAAGGTTCGGGCTTCGCCGTCGGCTTCCGACGCGACTACCTGGAAGGGCTGCAGTGGCCCAACGGCCGGCCTGGCACTGGACCCGACCCGACGCCAGGACCCGAATTGGTCAAGGTCAGGTATGGCCCGACCGCGGTCGCGGCACTGACTCAACGAGTCACCGCCGAGATTCAACCGCACCCAACCGGGCACCCGAATGCCACCGGATGGGGCAGAGCGCAGGACTTCGTATGGCCGGCATTGGCCACAATCAAGCACGAAGCGTTCCGCGAGGAACAGGAGTCACGACTGATCCTCGCTCGACCGGCCGCCGAAAGCCCATTGAGGTTCCGATCTGGCCCGTTGGGAGTCACTCCGTATGTCGAGATCCGTTTCGATGCAGCGGCGATCGCCGAGGTAATCCTCGGGCCAGGCCCTGATCAGCCGTTACGCACACGCGCCGTTCACCAACTGCTCCATCATGCCGGGTGCACAGCGAGCGTCCGCGGCTCCACCGCGCCGTTCCGCGGCTAACTCCGTCGACACGTGGTCATCAAGCCCGGGCAGTGATACCTTGTCGACGGCGCTCCAAAGCTGGTCGGTTCCGGCGCTTGAAAAGTGAGCGGTTGTGGGCAGTCTAGGTCTCGGTTTGGTCGGTGGTGGTGCGGATGCTGGGGAGGCTGTCGATGCCTCGTCCGCG
>NZ_JAVREH010000162.1:0-1369 GCF_031845305.1 Jatrophihabitans lederbergiae
GCCGCCGGCACTCCGCCTGCGGCTACCGCAGCCCGATCACCTACGAGAACACCACCACCGCGGCTACGCTACGACCGGCCGCATAACAATCAAATCGCGTGTCCACTTTTCGGGGCGAAGGCCCAACCGCAGCACGCCGCGCAGCTCGTCGGCCGGGAAGCGTCGGCTAGCGAGACCCAACATAGACTCCGTAGTAGGCCATGATCATCAGGTAGCCAGTTGGGCAGCCTACGGCTTCGTTCAAGGTCATTCGCCAACATTCATGGCATCGAGAAAACCCTTATGCAATAAGCCTTTGCCCGTCAGCACACTTCCACGAATATGGATAAAATGGACTGGCAGTGTGGGGGTCAGGGGTTCGAATCCCCTCAGCTCCACCCATTTTTCTACAACATCTAGTAGTCGATCCTGCCGCGCAGCACTACATAATGTAGCCTACCTTTGTTGGTGTGTCCCTACTTGCGGCGGCCTGGAGCGAAACTGGAGGATCGAATCTCCGCCCTCCAAATAGGGTCAGGAATTGCTCCACAAATCGATGGGAAGTCTCGGGCAAGCGGAGCGCCGCGATGGCGAAGTTCGGCGCGAACGTCGAGCCGCTCGGCTTCGACGTCACCGTAGCGAGCAGCGGAGCGGAAGCCGTTGCCGGGGCAGACATCATCACCACCTGCACCGCGGACAAGGCAAACGCCACCGTCCTTACCACCGACATGGTCGTGCTCGGTGTGCACCTCAACGCCATCGGCGGCGACTGCCCCGGCAAAACCGAACTCGACAGCGCCATCCTCGACCGGGCAACCGTCTTCGTCGAGTACGAACCGCAGACCCGCATCGAAGGCGAGATCCAGCACCGCAGCCCCGATTTCGCCGTCACCGAACTGTGGAACGTGCTGACCGGCGCCACACCCGGACGAACCAACGAGCAGCAGATCACCCTCTTCGACTCAGTGGGCTTCGCGATCGAGGATTTCGCCGCGCTGCGATACGCCCACGACGCCACTCGCGGAACCGCCTACACCAGCACTGTGGATCTTGTTGCCGAGCCAGAGGATCCGAAGAACCTCTACTCACTGCTGTGCCCGGTACCGGTCAAGGCATGAGCGCACCCGCCTCAGCCCAGGCCCCGTCGGCTGTGGTCTTGATTCCGTTATGGGGTTATCTGGCCAACTGGCGAAAACTATTTGTGATCTGGACCCAACCAAATGGGTAGGTCAAGTCGTATACGTGGTGGGAGGTGGCCGGATGAGGGGACCTGACCCCGAGTAGTGGACACGCTCAATCCCTGCTTCGGTGGGGTGGAAGCGAGATGATCCACTCATGGCGAGGAAGAACTACTCCGAGGAGTTTCGCCGCGACGCTGTCGAGTTGTATC
>NZ_JAVREH010000163.1:0-1359 GCF_031845305.1 Jatrophihabitans lederbergiae
AACGGCACCTCTCTGTGTCAAGCGGCTGGCGACGGAGAGGAAACCGAGTCGTTGGTCATGGTGCGGTAGACGACGTCGGTGAGACGGCGTTTGAGGCAGCGCATGGCTTCTTTGTGGTTTTTCCCGGCGGCGCGTTTGCGCTGGTAGTAGCTGCGGCCGGGTGAGTCGTATCGGATCTGGGACAGCGCCATGACGTGCAGTGCGTAGTTGAGCTGGCGGTCGCCTGCGCGGGACAGGCGGTGGCGCACGACGTCGCCGGAGGAGACTTCAATCGGTGCTACGCCGCAGTAGGACGCGAACGCCGCCGAGGAGGCGAAGCGCCCAACAGGACCGGTGCGTGCCAGCATCTTGGCGGCTACCACGTCGCCGATTCCGAGCAGGGCGGTGAGAGTGGTGCCCGAGGCTGTGACGGCGTCGCGGAGGGTTTGCGTGGCCTCGGCGATGCGGCGATCCAGCCGGCGCAGCTCGGTGACCAGGTCGGCGGCGATCGTGCGCAGTGTGCGGCCGAGGGAGTCGCGCGGCCGGACGCGGCGCAGCGCTTCGGCGGCCGCCTCGGCGCTCAAGCCGCGGGCAAGTCCGGAAGGAACGAGCTTGACCATCACGGCGTGCAGCCGATTGATGAGCTGCGTCCGGGCGCGGACCATGTCGTCTCGGTGCTCGGTCACCGCTCGCAGCGCCGCAATGGCGTCGTCGATCTGCACGGCGCGCAACGTTTGCGCCGACCATGCGGCGATGCCGACCGACAGCGCGTCGGCCTGGTCACTCTTGCGTCCGTGACCGGTGGACAGCAGCCGCACGCGGCGAGCCAGCTTCGCCGGAACGTCGATGACGGCGATCTGGTCCTCGCGCAGCCGCTGAGCCAACGGCGCTCCCAACCCAACCGCGCCCTCGATCGCCCACCGGGCATCAGGCCAGGCAGCGGCGAAGCGCCGCAGCTGCCGATAGCCAGCTCGGTTGACCTCGACCCGGATCGCGGCCGCCGCGGCCAAGTCCGCGGTGACCACAACGGCGGTCCAGGACGCCTTATGCGGGTCGACGGCTATGACCACGCCGTGTCGGGCGATCACTTGCTCTGGTGCAGCTGACATCCGAACCATCCTCCAACCGGTTGACGATCATGGATCCGGTGGGAGGGCACACCAACTTCGGGCGTTGCAGACCTCTCTCGAGCCACTCTCACCGGGCGGCTGTGATCAGGACGCAGGCCGTTAGCGAGCCAGCCCAGCAGGGCGACAGGTGTTTCCCGAGCGACCCCGACCACAGCCTTGAAGATCATGGCTGCAGGTCACGAACCCCGTCCAGATTCAACAAGTTGGTTTCCTCTCTGTCGCCAGCCGCTTGACACAGAGAGGTGCCGTT
>NZ_JAVREH010000164.1:0-1337 GCF_031845305.1 Jatrophihabitans lederbergiae
GCGGCACACCGCTGCTGGTGGCCCAGCGCATCACTGGCGCGCCACCGGCCGTGCTCGGGGTGATCGACCTCAAGGACATCGTCAAGCCCGGTATGGCTGACCGGTTCGCCGAGCTGCGCCGGATGGGGATCCGGACGGTCATGATCACCGGCGACAACCCGCTGACCGCCAAAGCGATCGCCACCGAAGCCGGGGTGGACGACTTCCTCGCCGAAGCCAAACCCGAAGACAAGATGGCGCTCATCAAAGGGGAACAGGAGGGCGGCAAGCTGGTCGCGATGACCGGGGACGGCACCAACGACGCCCCCGCTCTCGCCCAAGCCGATGTGGGTGTCGCGATGAACTCGGGCACCTCGGCCGCGAAAGAGGCCGGCAACATGGTCGACCTGGATTCGGACCCGACCAAGTTGATCGAGATCGTCGAGATCGGCAAGCAGTTGCTGATCACCCGCGGATCGCTGACGACGTTCTCCATCGCCAACGATGTGGCGAAGTTCTTCGCGATCATCCCGGCCATGTTCGCTGCCGTCTATCCGGGTTTGGACAAGCTGAACATCATGCGGCTCCATTCGCCGCAGTCCGCGATCTTGTCCGCGGTCATCTTCAACGCCCTGATCATCGTGGCCCTGATCCCGCTCGCGCTGCGCGGGGTCCGCTATACCCCCTCCAGTGCGAGCGCGATGCTGCGCCGCAACATCTACGTCTACGGCCTCGGCGGCATCATCGTGCCCTTCGCCGGCATCAAGCTCATCGACCTGCTCATCCAGTTCCTTCCCGGAATCAGGTAACGACTATGCGATCCATCCTGAGTGCCCTTCGTCAATACTCCGCCGCGCTGCGGATCCTGCTCGCGTTCACCGCGATCTTCGGCGTCGCCTACCCCCTTGCCATCACCGCCATCGCCCAGATCCCGGGTTTGAAGAGCCGCGCCGGCGGCTCCGTCGTCTCCCAGAACGGGAAGGTGGTCGGCTCCACGCTGCTGGGCCAGAGCTTCACCGACGCCAAAGGCAGCGCACTGCCGCAGTACTTCCAGTCCCGGCCCTCGGCGGCCGGCGCGGGCTATGACCCGACCTCGTCCTCAGCCAGCAACCTCGGGCCCGAGTCGATCGTCGACACCCTTCCTGACCCCTCGGTGAAGGATGACGCCGGCAAGCAGAGTCTGCTGACCCAGGTCTGCAGCCGCAGCCTGGCGATCGGCGTGCTGGATGGAGTCAGCGGTGCCCGGCCGTTCTGCACCCCCGACGGAGTCGGGGCGGTACTGGCGGTGTTCTGGTCCGGACCGGGTTACCACGGCAGCATCAGCCGGGTCGTGAGCATCAACCAGGCCGCACCGGCGC
>NZ_JAVREH010000165.1:0-1329 GCF_031845305.1 Jatrophihabitans lederbergiae
CGCCGCCGGCACTCCGCCTGCGGCTACCGCAGCCCGATCACCTACGAGAACACCACCACCGCGGCTACGCTACGACCGGCCGCATAACAATCAAATCGCGTGTCCACTTTTCGGGGCGAAGGCCCGGATTCAGGAGACAGTCGACCCGGGGCCATTGGCCGAGCTTGTGTTGACGCGGTCAGCCCAGTTTGCGTTGGGCGGCGTCGCTGAAAGTGCCCGGGTGTGTGGCTCGTTACGAGAAGCAGCTAGGTCGGCTTCTGCGCCCTACTTCTACGAGTGCCTGCTGAGCTTCAGTCGTCAGCCCGTACCGGATTCTGACTACGCGGGGTGGCGAAAGGCGCGGGCAGAGGCAATGGCGGCGGGCGAAGAGATCGCGTATTGCGGGACGCCCGAGGCTTAGCCCGCGGTGGTGCACCTGGGCGACGCTGGTAGGCGCATGATGCGCAGATGGATTCTCGATCGCTGGTATTCGGGGTAGGAGATGAGATCTGGGGGTGGGGGCGGCTGGTCCGTACTCGTGAGGGGGACTGGTTCGATCCGCCAGTTCCGACCCGGGCGGTCGGCTACGGACCTGACGGTCCACCGCCACCGCACCAGACGAGCTACGCGATACCGGTTGACGCAGCGGATTTCGACGCAGTCGAACATCGCTATGAACGTGACGGGGCGATCGAGGGGTACGCCAAGATCTACGGGCGGTGGCTCGGGAACCGCATCAGCGTTGATCGGCAGACCAACGAGACTCCCGGCAGGAGATTTTCGCGCTGGTCCGATCCGCCGTGCGAGCCGCCGTCCGGGGGTTGGCCGCACGGAATGAACGGCGCCTACCCAGAAAACTTGGAGTTCGATCTCGGCGACCTCGAAACTACCGGCGCCGCCGTCACGGCCGTGATCTTTCGGCCCAGCGACGACCAGGCAGTGCTGGTCGTCGCAGCGACCGACATTCCCGCCGTGGAGGCGCTGCTGCGACCTCAACTTCCCGATCGGCTGTGCATCGTGCCAAGCCGCTGGAGCCGAGCGCAGTTGGATGCCGTGCAGGAACATCTCAGGGTGATGTGGGATCGCTGGGGTATTCACAAATCGGGGCCTCTATGCGATGAGCAGGCGCAAGCCACCATGACAGCGACACTGGTGCGAGTGACCGACGAGATTGCCGACTGGGCCGCAGCGCAGCCCGACGGACTTATTGCACTCGAACCCTGTCTAACCCGAAACTTTCACGCGGCGCCTGTTGATCGTCGTTCTTGGGGCGGCAGCCTCTGTGGTTTCCGATTGTGCCGTGCGGGCAGGACAGTTTGGCCGAGGTCGCTCGGTGCGCCGGTTCCACGT
>NZ_JAVREH010000166.1:0-1316 GCF_031845305.1 Jatrophihabitans lederbergiae
CGCCGCCGGCACTCCGCCTGCGGCTACCGCAGCCCGATCACCTACGAGAACACCACCACCGCGGCTACGCTACGACCGGCCGCATAACAATCAAATCGCGTGTCCACTTTTCGGGGCGAAGGCCCAACAGGATTGCCTGCAACCACCAGGTTCGCGGGTTGACCCTCCGTGGACTCACGATGGCGACGATATCGCTTGTCTAGCCTTCGCCGAACCTGCGTTCGGAATGCCTGCCCAACATCTGCGCCAACGGGCACCGGCTGATACCGCCCGAACGCGCCCATCGTGGCTGGTCAGCCTGCCGCTGCACGCCCGGACGCTCTGGTCACCCCACGGCATGTGGCGCCGTCTGGTCCCAGCCGCCGCACACCCGACGACGGCCGGTCAGCGGTGGAGTGGAAGTAGCTAGGTCCGTTGAGGCGTTACGCGGTCCTCGGCTGGAGCGCTTGGGCGCAGCGACCGCTCGCCGTTGCTTGATCGTTCTCCTGGTCAGATGTTCTGGTCGAAGGTGTCAAGAGCCCATTTACGGAGGTGCGTAGGAGCGTTTCCGTCCATCCCAATTGACCACCCGGGGACTGCGTCCAGGGACCAATGGTCCTTCACATCAGGACCCAGCTCGATGATGTCCCGAGTCGAGCTGATCAGTTTGACCTCATCGAACTGGCCTTCATGGTCATTACGCCAGCCGATCACTTGATGCTCATCGCGGGCGACGACGAGGCAGCGTCGCGGCGGGATGCCCTTGGACTCCAGCGACGCTAAGCCCGGATCCACCGTCGTAGCTGGGGTTTGAGCGTGCCGTAGAGCGAGAATGCCCTTTCCTTGCAGGATAATGAGACTTCTCTAGGGTCCATTGTCCGGCGTCAGAGAGGGCACCTCGTAGATGCGATTATTCCATGCCGATCCAGTGCGGTCAGCAGTATTTGATGAGCCGAATCTCGTGTCGTGCGCCGGGCTGGTCCCGGTGCTGGCCCTGGCCCAGCGGGCCGGCCTGATCGAGCTGGCCCAGGATCGGTTGTCGGTGCCCGGCGGGCCCGGTCACGCCGCGGGGTTGAAGGTGTCCGCTGTGGTTGCGGGCATGGTCGCCGGCGCGGACTCGATCAGCGACCTGGGCCTGCTGCGGCACGGAGGCATGAGCCGGCTGTTCACCGGCACCCGGGCCCCGTCGACGTTGGGGACGTTCCTGCGTGCCTTCACCTATGGAACGCAAATGGTTATTGCTTGACACTGCCTCCTTGGCGGACCGGTTGGTCCTGGTGGACGGGGCTCGTCTGCGCTTGGGCGTGCGTTGTGGGGCGGCGGTGGCGTCGGCGGGT
>NZ_JAVREH010000167.1:0-1287 GCF_031845305.1 Jatrophihabitans lederbergiae
GACCTGACGACGTTCTGCCGACTGGATGGCCTCGGTTTGGTGGTGACTGGTCAGCAGTTGCAGCCCGATCATGCGGTGCTCGAATGCCGGGTCTCTGAGGCTGATGACTGGTGCCATTCCTGCGGCTGCCGGGGCGTGCCGCGCGACAGCGTGACGCGCCGCGTGACGCATGTCCCGCTCGGGTGGCGGCCGACGATCCTGCAGCTGCGGGTGCGCCGCTACCAGTGCACGGGGTGCGGGCGGGTCTGGCGTCAGGACACTGCCGCCGCGGCTGCGCCGGGGGCGAAACTGTCGACCCAGGCGGTGTTGTGGGCGTTGAAGAGCCTGGTGATCGATCGGATGTCGATCGCCCGGATCGCTGCCGCGCTGGGCGTCTCGTGGCACACCGCCAACGACGCCGCCCTGTCTGCCGGGCATGACCTGCTGATCGCTGACCCGACCCGCTTGGACGGGGTCCGGGTCTTGGGGGTGGACGAGCACGCGTGGCGCCACACCCGCCGCGGCGACAAATTTGTCACCGTCATCATCGACCTGACCCCGGTCCGTGAAGGGACCGGACCGGCACGGCTGCTGGACATGATCACCGGCCGCTCCAAGCAGGTCCTCAAGACCTGGCTCGATACTCAGACCCCAGCGTTCCGCAAGGGGATCGAGGTCGTGGCAATGGACGGATTCACCGGGTTCAAGACCGCCGCCGCTGAAGAGATCCCCGAGGCGGTGGCGGTGATGGACCCCTTCCACGTCGTCGCCCTGGCCGGCGACGCCCTGGACCGCTGCCGCCAACGAACTCAACAAGACACCTGCGGGCACCGCGGCCGGACCGGTGACCCGCTCTACGGCATCCGACGAGCCCTGCGCACCGGCGACGAGCTACTCACCGACCGGCAACGACAGCGGCTGGCCACCGCGTTCGCCGACGAGCAGCACGTGCAGGTGCAGGCCACCTGGGGCATCTACCAGCGCATCGTGACCGCCTACCGCGACCCCGACCGACGCGCCGGCAAAGCCGAACTGGCCGCAGTGATCACGGCACTCGGCCGCGGCGTGCCCGCCGCACTCACCGAACTGATCACTCTCGGCCGGACCCTCACGCGGCGGGCCACCGACGTGCTCGCCTACTTCGACCGACCTCACACCAGCAACGGACCCACAGAGGCCATCAATGGCCGGCTGGAACATTTGCACGGCACCGCCCTGGGCTTTCGCAACCTCACCAACTACATCACCAGATCACTACCCGACACCGGCGGCTTCAGACCCCAACTACACCCTCTTCTGCGATGAGCC
>NZ_JAVREH010000168.1:0-1280 GCF_031845305.1 Jatrophihabitans lederbergiae
ATACAACTCGACAGCGTCGCGGCGAAACTCCTCGGAGTAGTTCTTCCTCGCCATGAGTGGATCATCTCGCTTCCACCCCACCGAAGCAGGGATTGAGCGTGTCCACTACTCGGGGTCAGGTCCCGTGTGACGTGACGGACCCAAAACTGTCGGAGGGTCGCGGGACAATTTGAGTCATGAAGCAGGAATTTTCGATCCTGCCGCTGGCCGCTCGCATCGCTACAGAGGCCGACGCCTACAAGCTCATGGAAGAGCTGGTCTGGCCCGGCGGTCAACCGGCTGCGTGCCCGCAGTGCGGCACGGCTGGCAAGTTCTACTTCCTGGCGCCGAAGGACGGCGGCGGCACCCGCAAGACCCGCACCGGGGCGGACACCGCCCGCCGGTTGTGGAAGTGCGCGACGTGCCGCAAGAAGTTCTCGGTGCTGACCGGGACGGTGTTCCACGGCTCGAAAATCCCGCTCCGCACATGGCTGTTCGTCATGTTCGAAGTCGCCTCATCGAAGAACGGTGTCAGCGCCCGCGAGATAAAACGCAAGTACGAACTGACCCCCAAAACGGCGTGGTTCATGCTCCACCGCATCCGCGAGGCCATGAAACGCGGCCCGTCCGCTGGGCTGCTGTCCGGAACGCTCGCAGCCGACGAAACGTGGATCGGCGGCAACCCCGCCAACCAGCACGCCCGCAAGCGGCTAGCGGCGGGCGCAGACCGCTGGGCCACACAAAAGACCACCGCCCTGTCCGTCATCGACAAGGCCAGCGGCGAGGCCAGGTCCGCCGTGGTCCACAACGTCCGCGCATCCACACTCCGCAAGGCCATGGAGCGAGAGCTAGAAATCAACCTCGGCGCGTCGATCCTGCACACCGACTCCGCAGCCCACCTACATCACCATCGCAGCGACCACCAAAGGCCACGAGTCCGTCAACCACAACGCAGGCGAGTACGCACGCGGCCAGATCAGCTCGAACATGGCCGAAGGGTTCTTCTCCCACCTCAAGCGCTCCATCGACGGGACACATCACCACGTCAGCAAGGAACACCTGCCCCGCTACCTCGCACACTTCGACTTCATGTACTCCACCCACAAGCAGACCGACTCAGAGCGGATGCGGCAACTGCTGGGCCAGGTCAGCGGACGGCGACTGACCTACCGGCCCCTAGCCCGGGGCTTTCATGGTGGCGGCGTGCCGGTGAACTGAAAAGTGCTCCAGGTCAACGATGATCGAGGTTCTTGAGGCCAGATCGTCGTCAACAAGGAGCACCTTCAGGGTGAAGAATATCG
>NZ_JAVREH010000169.1:0-1261 GCF_031845305.1 Jatrophihabitans lederbergiae
TTCGGCACACCCTCCGCCGCCAGCCTCCTGATCAGCGCCCAGTCCTCCAAAGTGATCACACTCCAATCGTTGAGTGCTCACTTCTCACCGCCGAAACTGTTCAGTTTTCGAGCGCCGCCGACACACCTGATGGTGCAGCAGACCGGCCAGAGCTGATCAACAACCATCCGTTGAGGCCGATTGTGTCTGTAGCACAGGTTATGGTCGCCCCCTATCGGGATAGGAGAACTAGTCGGTCATGCGTCTACCCTCGGTCAACCCTGCCCACGAGTACGCGCTGTCTGAGACGTTGCGCTGGCTGATCGAGTGCAAGACGGCCTTCATCAACGGATTCGGCGGCTCGGCCGCCGAGTCGCTCGAGAAGTATCAGCGCAAGACCGTTGAGCTAAGCCGAGGCCTGGAGTTCATCTTCAGCTTCGACGACATCCAGAAGATGGTCCTGACCCGTAGGCACTGGTTACTCATGGAAATGGTGGTGACCAGTAACGGGCCGACCGTGAATGATCTGATCAGCGCCGAGACGACCGAGCGGCAACGGTACTTCGAGGCACTGGTCCACACCTACACCAGGGCGCAAGCGACGTGGGAAGGAAGCAAGACCAAGCTCCTGGTCGCTGATACGAACGTCTATGAGCACAACGAGGAGTACTGGGACGAAGTCGATTGGGCCCGGTTGGCAAAGGCCAGCGACGTCCGACTCCTCATCCCGAACGCGGTCGTGGCTGAGCTCGACAGGCACAAGCGCACCGATCGCAAGAACAAAGTTAGCGACACGAACGACGAGGACGTCCGCACCAGGGCACGTGTCTCGACACGGCGCCTGCGCGAGCGCTTCGTCGATCCGGACAAGCTGATCTCACTCGCGGGGCCAGGTGCGACAGCCGAGTTACTTATCGATCCGCCCGGCCACATCCCGCTCGAGGACGCCGACGCCGAGATCATCGATCGAGCGTTAGCTGTTCGTTGGTTTACCCAGCAGCCGGTAACGCTAGTCACGGGTGATGGCAACATGCAGTTCGCCGGCTCATCTGCGGGACTCGACGTGATCAAGGTGTACGAGGCGGGTCACTGAGATGGAGGCTCTTCACCGTCCGGACGTGGCGTGGGCGTCCATTCTGTCTAGCGATATCCCTGTGGGGACCTGACCCCGAGTAGTGGACACGCTCAATCCCTGCTTCGGTGGGGTGGAAGCGAGATGATCCACTCATGGCGAGGAAGAACTACTCCGAGGAGTTTCGCCGCGACGCTGTCGAGTTGTATC
>NZ_JAVREH010000170.1:0-1259 GCF_031845305.1 Jatrophihabitans lederbergiae
GCCGCCGTCCCCGTCGCTGAAGCCGACCGCATGCGCACCGCGCTCCTGAACGCCCTCAGCCACGATTTGAGGACCCCGATCGCCTCGGCCAAGGCCGCCGTGTCGAGTCTGCGTGGCCGCGACGTGCGGTGGAGCGAAGACGACCAGCAAGAACTGCTGGCCAGCGCCGACACCGCCCTGGACAAGCTCACCGGACTGGTCACCAACCTGCTCGATCTGTCCCGGCTCGAAGCCGGTGTGCTGCCCGTCGCCGCCACCGAGGTCGCCCTCGACGACGTTGTCACCCGAGCGCTCAACCACATCACGGCTGGGGCGCAGGTTCAGCTCGACGTGCCCGCCACGCTGCCTGAAGTCCTTGCCGACGCCGGACTGCTGGAACGGGTTGTCGCCAACCTCGTCGAGAACGCAATCCGCTACAGCCCGGATGACCAACCGGTCCGCCTCTCGGCCAGCACCCACGGCGACACCGTGGAACTTCGCATCGTCGACCGCGGACCAGGCATACCCACCAGAGAACGTAACGGCGTGTTCGCTCCCTTCCAACGCAGAGACGACCACCCAGCCCCCAACGGCGCCGGCGTCGGACTCGGACTGGCCATCGCCCGCGGATTCACCCACGCCATGCAGGGCACCATAACCCTGGACGACACCCCCGGCGGCGGCCTCACCGCGGTCATCGCCCTCCCGAAAGCCGCCGGCCGAACCTCGATCACCCCGACGGAGACCGCCCACATTCTCGGCAAGGCAACGACATGATCCACATCCTCACCGTCGATGACGAACCGGCACTACTGCGGGCACTCGTCCTCAACCTCACCAACCGCGGCTACACCGTCAGCACCGCCGACACCGGCGAAACCGCCATCAGCCAAACCGCGATCAAACGACCAGACCTGATGATCCTCGACCTCGGGTTGCCCGACCTCGACGGACTCGACGTCATCTCCCACATCCGGCGCCTGCAACCCGAACTCCCCATCGTCGTGCTCTCAGCCCGCACCGGAAGCACCGACAAAGTCACAGCCCTCGACCTCGGCGCCGTCGACTACGTCACCAAACCCTTCAGCATGGACGAACTACTCGCACGACTGCGCGCCGCGGCACGACGAGTCAACATCGCCAAGCCGATCATCCCCATCACACTCGGCGCCCTCAGCATCGACCTCCCCGCCCGCCTCATCCGCCCAGCCAACGGCACAACGGCGCAGCTGATCCACCTCACCCCCACCGAATGGCGAATGCTCGAAGTCCTCCTGACC
>NZ_JAVREH010000171.1:0-1236 GCF_031845305.1 Jatrophihabitans lederbergiae
TGGCCGGACCCCGAGAATTGATCCACGGTTTGTGGGAGTCGGTTATTGGTGGGTGCAGGCGGCAGCATAAACCGCTGGAGCCTGGTAGCCGAGGGAACTGTGCCGTCGGCGGTGGTTGTAGTCCTCCTTCCAGTCGGTGATCACGACTCTGGCCTGGATCAGCGACCAGAAGATGTTGATGTTCAGGCATTCGTCGCGGACCCGGCCGTTGAACGATTCGACATAGCCGTTGCGCCACGGCTCACCGGGCGGGATGAACGACAACCCGACCCGTTCACCGGCCCAGTCGGCCATCGCATCGCACGCCAGCTCCGGGCCGTTGTCGCAGCGCAGAACGGCCGGATAGCCGCGTTGGGCGGCGAGGCGGTCCAGTTCGTCGATGAGGACGTCGGCGGTGACCGAACGTTCGACCAGCCCGCCGAGGCATTCGCGGGTGTGCTCATCAATGATCGACACGATCTTGACCGGGCGACCGTCGGTGGTCGCGTCGAACTGGAAATCGACCGCCCAGACCCGGTTCGGGGCATCGGCGCGTGGGCGGTCGGCGGCGGTGGAGGTGCCCAGTCGCTTACGTCGCCGGCGTTGCGGCACGCGCAGACCCCTCCTCACGCCAGAGCCGCTGGATCTTCTTGTGGTTGACGTTCCAGCCCTCACCGCGGGCGTCGTGATACGCCGGGCGGAACCCGCGTCGCGGGTGGTCTTTGGCGTAGCGGCGCAGCCACGAGCGCAACGCCGCATCGGGATCAGCCACGGTCGTACTGACCGGCTCGCGTCGCTGCGTCGTTCGGTTCTGCCCGGTCACCCGGCAGGCGAACCGCTCACTCAACCCCATCGTGGCGATGAGGTGGGCGACGGCCGCCCGCCGGCGTTCCGGGCTCAGAAGTTTCCCCGCGCGATCTCCTTCAACGCAGCCTTCTCCAACTCCGCATCGGCCAGCAGCCGCTTCAGCGTGGCGTTCTCCCGCTCGAGGTCCTTCAACCGCTTCGCGTCATCGGCTTTCAACCCACCGAACTGGTTACGCCAGCGGTAGTAGGTCTGCTCGGCCACCCCGAGCTCGCGGCAGACATCGGCGATGTCTTTGCCCTCGCCCAACATCCGATCCGCGGTCGCCAGCTTGCGCACGACCTGCTCCGGGCTGTGTCGCTTCCTCGTCGTCATCAGATTCGAGCCTCCTTGCCCACATTGTGGGCGAAAGGACTCTCACTCGACCTGGATCAACACGCCGGGGTCAGGCCA
>NZ_JAVREH010000172.1:0-1222 GCF_031845305.1 Jatrophihabitans lederbergiae
CCTTGGGTTCTCGCGGTGATCGCAACACCTGACTGAGTGGAGGTGTTGACCATGCGGTTCGCTAATCACATGATCACGGAGAACGTGCAGGTGTTTTGGGCCGAGTTGCAGCGTGGCGAGTTCATCAGCGACGCGGCGGTGGCGGCGGGCACGTATCGCAAGCAGGGCACTCGATGGGTGATTGCCAACGGTGGTGTGCGCCCTCGCCGTGGGCGTGGCTTGAAGGGCCGGTGTCTGTCGTTCGCCGAGCGCGAGCAGATCGGGCTGGCGCGTGCGGCGGGCACGTCCGTGCGGTCGATCGCCGCGCAGTTGGAGCGCAGTCCGTCCACGATCAGCCGGGAGCTGCGGCGCAACCGGGAGATCAGCGGCGGCTACCTCGCCAGCTCGGCGCACGCGATGGCCTATCACCGCGCGTCGCGGCCGAAACCGGCGAAGCTGGCGACGAACATGGCGCTGCGGGCCAAGGTCGAGCAGGATCTTCAGAAGAAATACTCACCGGAGCAGATCACCGGCCGGCTACGAATCGAGTTCCCCGACGACCCGGAGATGCGGGTGTCACCGGAGACCATCTATCAGTCGCTCTACGTGCAGTCCCGGGGCGCGTTGCGCCGGGATCTGGTGGTGTGTCTGCGGAGCGGACGGGCGTTGCGGCGGCCGAGCCGCAAGCCCGGTCAGCGCAAGAACCGCATCCCGAACATGATCAATATCGTCGAGCGTCCGGCCGAGGTCGAAGACCGGGCGGTGCCCGGCAACTGGGAGGGCGATTTGATCATCGGCAAGCAGAACCAGACCGCGATCGGCACCCTCGTTGAGCGGCGGACCGGCTACACGATGCTGCTGCACCTGCCCGACGGTTACAAACCCGAACAGGTCCGTGACGTCCTCGCAGCGAAGATCAAGGCACTGCCCGAGTTGCTGCGCCTGTCGCTGACCTGGGATCAAGGACCGGAGATGCGCGACTGGAAGAACGTCTCCATCGATGCAGGTATTGACATTTACTTCTGCGATCCGCACTCGCCCTGGCAGCGAGGGACGAACGAAAACACGAATGGCCTGCTGCGCCAATACTTCCCGAAAGGCACCGACCTCTCGATCCACTCCGCCGAGGACCTCGACTGGGTCGCCCAGGAACTCAACGACCGCCCCCGCAAACGGCTAGCGTTCAAGAAGCCGAACGAACTGATCGGCGACCTGCTGTTGCAATGACCGCCAGAATCCGCCG
>NZ_JAVREH010000173.1:0-1216 GCF_031845305.1 Jatrophihabitans lederbergiae
TTCACCTTCGGTCATGTCCGGCAGTTGGATGCGGTCGCGTCCGATTTCCTGACCGCCCTGGCCGGGCACGCGCCGCTGCTGCCCGGGATTGGTGAGTTCGCGTTCCTCGACATCGATGACACAGTGAAAGCGACCCACGGCTATCAGAAGCAAGGCGCCGGCTACGGCTACACCGGCGTCAAAGGCT
The DNA here is from genome assembly GCF_031845305.1 of Jatrophihabitans lederbergiae. NCBI lineage: Bacteria > Bacillati > Actinomycetota > Actinomycetes > Jatrophihabitantales > Jatrophihabitantaceae > Jatrophihabitans > Jatrophihabitans lederbergiae. The sequence continues at coordinate 188 of NZ_JAVREH010000173.1, forward strand.
TGAACGCGTTGATCGCGACCGTGTCGACGCCGCTGTGCGCGCCGGTGATCGTGGCGACCAGACTCCGCAAGGGCTCCACCAACTCCACCCGCGGCGCTGCACGCCTGGTCTCCGACGCCCTCACGACCGCGCGGGCCTGCGGCGCCAGCGGCATCGTCGTGGTCCGCGCGGACTCGGCCTACTACGGGCGCGACGTGATCGCAGCGGCTCGCCGGGGCGGGGCCCGGTTCTCGATCACCACCCGCAAAGACCCCGCCGTCAGCAGGGCAATCGCAGGCATCGACGAGAGGAGGTGGACCCAGATCCGCTACCCCCAGGCGGTCTTCGACGAGCAGTTGCAGCAGTGGATCTCGGACGCCGAAGTCGCTGAGGTGCCGTTCACCGCCTTCACCTCCCGACCCCAGGCTGAACAGGTGGCTGCGCGGCTGATCGTGCGCCGGGTCCGCGACGCTAACCCCGCCCACACCGTGGCCAACGACCAGGGTGAGCTGTTCCCCGCCTGGCGCCACCACGCCGTCTTCACCGACTCACCGCAACCGATGTTCGACGCAGAGGCCGACCACCGCCGGCACGCGATCATCGAGCAAGTCCACGCCGACCTCAAGAACGGCCCGTTGGCGCACCTGCCGTCGGGGTCCTTCGCCGCGAACAGCGCATGGCTGGTGCTGGCCGCGATCGCGTTCAACCTGACCCGCGCCACCGGCGCTCTCGCAGGACAGCTCCATGCGAAAGCGGTCACCGCCACCATTCGGGCTCAGCTGATCACGATCCCTGCCAGGATCACCCGATCAGCACGGCGCACCACCCTCCGAATGCCCACGAACTGGCCCTGGCAGCACGCCTTCGACGCGATATTCGCCGCCGCGCTCAGCCCACCCGTCACGACCTGACCCCACCCACCAGCCCCAGGGCGCGACCGAAAGACCACGTGGAAAAGCCGGGCACACCGGCTGATCGACCGTGCCCAGACCTCAATCCCCGAATGCGAATTCAGAAACCCATCACACAATCACCGACGGTGCATCCGGG
>NZ_JAVREH010000174.1:0-1209 GCF_031845305.1 Jatrophihabitans lederbergiae
AATGAGTGGTCACCTGTCAGCAGCTCACCCACCACCCTGCACTCGACCTGGACCGGTGAAATCTCAGGGGCTCCTGCCAGCCGCCGCGAACCGCCGGGTCACCCCGGCCCTCCCATTAGGTGATGTCGCCGACCCAGACGCGGTTCAGCGTCCCGGTGTCCCAGATCCGGGCCACCGCATCAGCGGGGTAGGCATCAGCGTGATCGATGACCGTCGTGGTGCGCCACCGCTTGGGACAGACGCCGCGCAGCCCGAGGTGGCGCATCGCCTTGGCGACGGTCTTGCGGGAGATGACCTCCCCGTCCTCACGCAGGTCGACCAGGATCCGCGGTGCCCCGGACACCTCGTCGGACTCGCCGTGGAACCAGGCGATCTTGGCCTCGATCCGCTCCGTGCGCAGCGCCCGCGCCGACGGCCCGCGACCAGCCAGGCGTAGAAACCCGAGCGAGACACCTCGAGCAGGCGGCCCATCCGGGCGATGCTGAAATTGCTCTTCTCCGCGTGCATCAGTGCGAACGCTTCTCGTTCGTATCCGAGGCTTCCTGGGCGAAGAAGAGTGACGCTTTTTTTCAAGAACGCCCGATCCATCTTCAGTTCCGAGTTCTCCTTGCGCAGCCGGGCAAGCTCGGCCCGCTCGGTCTCGCTCAACGCGCCGTCGCCAGCCTCATGGCGGGCCCTGAACGCGTTCACCCACCGACCCAACGTCGCCTCGTTGATACCCAGCTCCCGGGCCACCGTGGCCACCGCCCGACCGGTGTTGATCACCAGCTTCACGGCCTCGTCCTTGTACTCAGGAGTGAACTCCCGACGCTGTCTTCCCATGATGAACATCCTCACTTACGAGGTGTCCACCGTCCGGGGGCAAGGCCAGATCGGAGCCACCACGGCCCGAGCAGCCGAAATAGCAATGCCCCGATCTTTGCCAACGCCGGCCGAAAAACCGATGATCAACAGGCGGCTGGACGGCGTTAGCAACAGCGGCGGGTCTGATCGCTGGATGAAGGACAGCGACCCGGCTCCGATGCTGGCCGCGATGAACCGGTTGCCGGTCCAGGTCGGCGATGCGGTGCTGGTGCCGGCCGGGGTACCCCATGCGATTGGGGCCGGCATCCTGCTGGTCGAGCTGCAGGAACCGACCGACTCCTCGATCATGTTGGAATGGCAGGGCTTCGCCGTCGACGATCCGGATGACTGGCATCTCGGATTAGG
>NZ_JAVREH010000175.1:0-1182 GCF_031845305.1 Jatrophihabitans lederbergiae
GCACGTCGCGGCCACGCAGACTCGACACGGCGGCCTTGGCCGAGGCGATCGGGGTCCTCAAATCGTGGCTGAGGGCGTTCAGGAGCGCGGTGCGCATGCGGTCGGCTTCAGCGACGGGGACGGCGGCTTCGGCGGCCTCGGCCAGGCGGCGTTGTTGGTAGGCCACGGCGACCTGGCTGGCGAACGCGGCCAGTAGACGTTGGTCTTCGGTGGCGAGCCGGCGACCGCGCAGGACGAGGACTAGCGCGTCTCCGACTGGCACTTCGGTGTCGCCGTCTTCAGGTCGCATGCAGGGGTCGACGCCGACGCTGCCGAGGCAGGACCAGGTGCCGCGCAGTCCGGCTGAGGTGGTGCCGGGTGAGGTCGCGCCGGTGCTGGCGGGCGCCTGGGTCTCTCGTCTCAACAGGGTGACGCTGGTGACGGTGAAGGTCTCTTGGACGCGTTGCAGGAGAGCGGGTAACGCTTGCTCCCCGCGGAGCAGGCTGCCGGCGAGGGTGGACAGCGTTTCGGCTTCGGCGTTGGATCGGGCCGCTTCGCTGCTGCGGCGGGCCGCGAGGTCCACGACGCGGGACACCAGGGAGGCGATGACGATGAACACGGTCAGCGCGAGGACGTTCTCCGCCCGGGAGATGGTGAAGGTGTGGATGGGGGGGACGAAGTAGTAGTTGAGTAGCAGGCTGGCGGCGATGGCGGCGATGAAGGCGGGGTAGAAGCCGCCGATGAGGCTGATGATGACGACGGCGAGCAGGAACAGCAGCATGTCGCTGGCCAGCGAGATGCCGGTCCGGTGGGCGGCGCAGATCGGAACCAGTGCCGTGAGCAGGACGAGGGCGGCGAGCAGACCAGCCAGTCGCCGGGCTGGGGTGAGGCCTCGACCTACTCGCGGGAGTACGCGTCCTTTGCCGATGTAGTCGTGGCTGATGACGTGCACGTCGATGGTGCCGGAGGTGCGGGTGATGGCCATGCCGGTGCCGGGGCCGGTGAGCGCGGCGACGACGGGGTTGCGCCGGCTGGCGCCGATGACAATCTGGGTGGCGTTGTTCGCTCGGGCGAACTTCAGCACCGCGGCCGGGATGTCGTCACCGACGATGGAGTGGTAACTGCCGCCCAGGGATTCGACCAGCACGCGTTGGGTGGCAAGTTCGGCGACGCTGGACCCGGCCAGGCCGTCGCTGCGGGCGA
>NZ_JAVREH010000176.1:0-1142 GCF_031845305.1 Jatrophihabitans lederbergiae
CGTTCTCCCCGGAGTAGGACTGCCAGTTCGTGTTCGTGACGAAGCTCGCAGCGGTGTTCCAGGACTGCGAGCCACCCATTCGCGGCACCGCGTACGGATGACCGAAGTGGTTCTGCAGCCGCAGGAACGCATACAGGAACAGCACCGAAACCAGGCTGAACGCCAGCACCGCGCGCAGGTAACGGCTCCAGCTCTGGTCAGCCTCGGGGTCGATACCGCCCACTTTGTAGACGCCGCGTTCCACTACCAGGTGCCTTCGGCTTTCCAGCATCCGAGCCAGGTAGTCACCCAACGGCTTGTGCACCAGCGCCAAAGCCGCGACCAAGGTGACCAGGAAAAAGAACCCGGCCAAGGTGTCGCTCATCAGAACTTCTCCGGAAAGACCAAGGCGATCACCAGGAACACGCTCAGCAGCGCAGCCAGGACCAACCCGACCAGGTTCGCGCCGCTCATAACTTCTCAACGCCCTTCACGACCAGGCCCAGCAGCCCGAACACCGCGAAGGTCAGCAGCACGAACCAGACGTCACTCACTGCGACTCCATCAACCGTTGGGAGCGCGACGTCGTCCCCACCCGACCCGGCAGAGACCTGCCCGGCGATCCGCAGTCAACGCCGTCCCCGTCGTCGTTGTCGCCCTCGCACGGCCATCCTCACGCCTTCCCCGCAACATCCTCACGACTTACAGACGGACCCTCACAATCCACAGACGGCAACCGATCCGGCACCGTTTCGGCACCGCAGAAGAGCGCGATAAATTCTCACGACTTGTTCACGGGTGAGATCTTTGCGCTGCGCACGTTTCGCAATCGGGCCCGGCGGCATAGCCCTCCAGTTGAACAGTTCGCGGTTACTGAGTGAACGGCGACGGCCCGCGCTTGCTCTTGGTCGCCAGCGCGGGCAGGCTTGAGTGCATGGCTGCCGACGTCAAGCATGTCGTGGTCTTCGTGCAGGAGAACCACACGACTGACAATTACTTCCCGTCGATGCGTGCGTGGGGCGCCAACGTGGCCACTGGGTGGCCGATACAGCCCAACCCGCCGGCCAAGGATCAGAACCACACCCGCGCGGCCTATGCGAAGTGGCTGCATGCCCAGCAGGCCGGGACGGTAACGCCGGCAACGCATACCCAGTTCGATGACA
>NZ_JAVREH010000177.1:0-1140 GCF_031845305.1 Jatrophihabitans lederbergiae
GGGACTGTGCAGTAAACGGTGTTTCTGGCCCGACGCGCCGGTTGTGATGCCGGCGGGAGAGGTGCCGTGATGACGGCGACACTGGATGATGTGGCGAAGAAGAAGGCAGCGGAGCAGTCGGCTGAGCAGCAGGCCGCGGTCGAGCTGGTGCGGTTGGCCAGGGAGCAGGGGCTGTCGCTGACCGGCCCGGACGGGCTGCTCAAACAGCTCACCAAGACGGTCATCGAGTCAGCGCTCGATGAGGAGATGACCGGGCACCTGGGTTATGAGAAGCACGACCCGGCCGGTGCTGGGACGGGCAACATCCGCAACGGCAGCCGGGCTAAGACGGTGTTGACCGAAGCGAGTGGTCATGTCGAGGTCGAGGTGCCGCGGGACCGGGCGGGCACGTTCGAGCCGCAGATCGTGAAGAAACGCCAGCGCCGGCTCAATGGGGTGGATGAGATCGTGCTGTCGCTGTATGCCAAGGGCCTGACCACGGGTGAGATCAGCGCCCACTTCGCCGAGATCTACGGGGCGTCGGTGAGCCGGGAGACGATCTCCCGGATCACCGATCGGGTGATCGAGGAGATGCAGTCCTGGCAGTCACGTCCGCTGGATGCCGTGTATGCGGCGGTGTTGCCCCCAAGCACTGCGTGCAGGGAGGTACCCCTCGACGCGATCGTGGTCAAGGTCCGCGACGGGCAGGTCGCCAACCGCCCGTTCTATGCCGCGATCGGGGTCAGCCTGGAGGGCGAACGGGACATCCTCGGGCTCTGGGCCGGCACCGGCGGTGAGGGCGCGAAGTTCTGGATGGCCGTGCTCACTGACCTGAAGAATCGTGGGATCACTGACAGCTTCTTCGTCGTCTGCGACGGTCTGAAAGGCCTGCCCGAAGTGGTCAGCAACGTGTGGCCGTTGGCCACGGTGCAAACGTGCATCATCCATCTGATCCGCAACACGTTCCGGCTCACTTCCCGCCGCTACTGGGACGAGCTCAAGCGCGATCTGAAGCCGATCTACACCGCGATCAACGCCACCGCTGCCCGAGCCGCGTTCGACGATCTGGCCGAGAAATGGGGGCCCCGCTACCCGGCCGTGATCCGGCTCTGGGACAACGCCTGGGCTGAGTTCATCCCGTTCCTCGACTATGGAGGCTGT
>NZ_JAVREH010000178.1:0-1068 GCF_031845305.1 Jatrophihabitans lederbergiae
GATTATGCCGACCAGCCCGCGAGATCACCCAGCATCAGCAAGGGCCCTCGACCCTCACGCGGCATAATCCGGCGGTCGACATAGGCCGACGACTTCGTCGTCTTATGCCACACCCGTGAACAGGCCGAACTGGCCGAGCACCAGCTGGGTGAGTGGCTTACCCCGCGGGGCCTCGCCTTCAACAGGGACAAGACGCATGTCGTCCACGTTGAGCGCGGTTTCGACTTCCTGGGGTGCAACGTGCGCCGTCAAAACGGCAAGCTGCTCATCAAACCCAGCCCGGCGGCGGTGACGCGGATCAGGCAACGGCTCTCCGCTGAACTGCGATCGCTGCGGGGAACCAACGCCGAAGCGGTGATCCGCCGACTCAACCCGATCATCCGGGGCTGGGCCGGTTACTACCGCAGCGTGGTCTCCAAGCAGGTGTTCTCCGCAGTAGATCATCATCTGTGGCAACACCTCTATGGTTGGCGCTTCGCGCCCACCCGAACAAGTCGAGACACTGGGTAGTCGACAAGTATTTCGGCCCGTTCAACCCGTCCAGAACCGACCGGTGGGTCTTCGGCGACCGCGCAAGCGGCCGCTACCTCCGCCAGTTCGCCTGGACAAAGATCGTGCGCCACTCACCGGTCATGGGCACCGCGTCCCCGGACGACCCTGCCCTGAACCAGTACTGGGAACAACGGCGGCACAAAACGTACTCACTGCTCGGCGGCTCGACCGCGTCCTTGCTGCTTCGCCAGCACGGACGATGCCCAGCCTGCGGTGCGTTCTTGTTGCACGCCGACGATGGTCCACAAAGCCCGCAAGAATGGGAACAGTGGACCAGAGCCACCGGCAGGGCACTGCAGAGGAATGCCCTGACGATGGGCACCCCAACGGGCCCCGATCAGACCATGCACCGTCTCATCCACACCGGCTGCCGCACCCGGGAACACCGCAGCGACAGTCGGGCCAGCAGCAACAGATAGGACGCCCCGCGGGACTTGCTTGAGCCGGATGCGGTGAAAGTCGCACGTCCGGTTCTGAGGGGGCGGCGGCGCAGCAATGCGTCGCCGCTACCCGACC
>NZ_JAVREH010000179.1:0-1048 GCF_031845305.1 Jatrophihabitans lederbergiae
CGGTATCTGCGTTCGGACACACGACCTCCGCCATGCCCACGCCTCCTGGCTCCTCGCCGGCGGCGCCGACCTGCAGACCGTCAAAGAACGCCTCGGCCGCGGCAGCATCTTCACCACCGAGAAACACTCCACACCCTCGCCGAAACCGACGACACCGCCTGACTACTGTCGCTGCGATCCGAGCCAGGTACCGATTCAGCTAGCCGACTCGACTGTCATTTCAGAACTGCCAACTGCTCGTGCAGTAATCCTGGCGCCTCACATGACAGCGTTCGTGGACGGCGTATCAGGCAGGCGGAATCGTCTGGCCCAGCCGCACCGTAGGACACCATGCGTCTAGACGGATCATCGACCCGGCGGCCGCTTGGGGATCTGTCCGATCTCGAAGTGCTCGTCGACTCCGTGACAGAAGGTGTAGTCGCTCCGATCATGGCGGATTCGACCGGCGACGATCGCGGGCGATACGCCAGCGCGGTCGGCGAGGGCGACGACGTCGCCTTGCGTCTGTGCTCGGACCAAGTCGCTGGCGAGTGTCGCGGGGATGAGGAGTTCGCGCGCGAAGTCGCTCGCTTCTTTCTCTTGGTCTGATTCCGCATCGTCGCCGATCTTGTCGTCATCGACGAATATGTCTCGCTTGCCATGTAGCAGGACGTGGCCGAGTTCATGGAAGAACGCGAACCAGAATCGGTCGCTCTTCTTGCCGCGGTCGCTGAGTTGGACGATGGCCTTCGTCGGTGACAGCCAGCGTGTCGCTCCGCTGGATCTGGCCCCTTCGATCTCAGGTACATAGACGACGGCGACGCCCACGGCAGCGCAACGGTCCTGAAGCTCGTAGCAGAAATCAGGGAAGGGCACGCGAGTGAGTTCCCTGAGCTGGGGCAGGAGCTGCTTGAGTGCGGCCTTTTGGAACGGTTCGCAATGGAGGCTGATGGCTTCAAGCTCACCGAGGCGTAGCCAGACAGCTACCGCGCCCTGGTGTGCCTCGAACGCTGGGGACTTCAGGAAGGCCGCAGATGGCTTCGCCCAGATCGAGCCCCATGCTTCGATG
>NZ_JAVREH010000180.1:0-1039 GCF_031845305.1 Jatrophihabitans lederbergiae
CGTCTGCGGGTCGCGGCGCTCGCTGGGCAGCAGCGGAGCGTCCGGGTCGGCGTAGTCCTCACCGAACTGGTGCCGCACATCGGTGAACCACCAGCGCAGCGAAGGCTCCACGCCATCGATGCACGGCGACAGCCGGGTCTTCGGGCCACGCCAGCGGCTGCCCTTGCCCAGCCCGACGTGCAGCTTGCCGAACTCGCCGAGGTCCGGTCGCCAGTCGCGCACGTCCAGACCGGCGGACTCGCTGATCCGCAGACCAGCCCGCCGCCACAGCGACACCGCCAGGTAGCCCCGCGCCGCGGGCAGAAACTTGCCTGCCTCCGGCAGCGACCCGCGCCACCCGGAGAACAGCACCTCGACTTCCGGGGTGCTGTACGGCACCCGGCCCGCGCCGGTGTCGCACTTGGCCCGACGATTGAACTCATCGATCGGCTGCACCAACACGGACCCGGTCAACGCATGGATGTCGCCCTGGTAGCGGGCCAGCAGGAACCCGAAGAACTGCGCCAACCCCACAGCCTTGCTATGCACGGTCGAGCCCTGCCGCCGGCGCTCGCGACGCAGCCAACTCAGATACCGATCGGCGTCTGCGGCCTGCGTCGTCCACACCGGCTCGCCGAGGAGGCGCACGAAGTCGAAGATCGTCGCCCGCTCAGCAGCCACCGTGCTGTCCACACTGCCCGCGCCGACCATCGCCAGCAGGTACTGGTCGACGAGTTCCTGCTCGAAGTCCTCGAACTCCTGCGTCGTGCGCAGCCGCGGACCGGAACCCGGCGACCTGACCGTCGCCAAACCCGCCAGTACGTCAGCTCGCCAGGGTCGACCATCCGTCATGTCTGCCAGAGTTTTGGCGGCCATCTCGACATCGGGTCAGGTATTGGCGGTCAGGTCAGCGGTCCTATAAACGCTGCATCCCACGGACATCAAGGCCGAGGACGTGCTCGCGAACTGACGACAGTGCGGACATTTGGCAGCAGCAGTCCATGACCGGGTGTCGACGGGCTGCAGCGTGCCGGTTTCAGGCGATTCGGCAGACCGATGA
>NZ_JAVREH010000181.1:0-1029 GCF_031845305.1 Jatrophihabitans lederbergiae
CCCGTAGAATCGGTTGCGCTCGTAGGGCCATGCTTCCCGCTGAAACCATGGGTGCGGTCGTCCTGGGCACCAGTCGATCGTGTCATGAGGCCGGACTGCTGCCGCGACATCGTCTCGTAAGCCGATCCTCTTGCGGGGTTAGACGTTCGAGCGTGTGGCCAAAGACGCGTCAACGGCGGCTTCGACGTGCAGGCGGGTGGTGGGGAAGACCGGTACCGGGCTGTCCGTGTCGGAGATCAGCAGTTCGATCTCGGTGCAGCCAAGCACGATACCTTCGGCGCCGGCCTGAACCAGGCGCACGATGGCGGCGCGGTAGACCTGCCGGGACTCCTCTCGGACCACCCCCAAACACAGCTCATCGTAGATGATGCGATGTACCTCGGACCGGTCATGGGATGGCGGGATAAGCACTCGCAGACCGTGGCTAGTGAGCCTGTCGCGGTAGAAGTTCTGCTCCATGGTGAACGCGGTACCGAGCAGCCCGACCGTTGTCAGCCCGGCCCTCGTCACCGCCTGTGCAGTGGCGTCGCCCAAGTGCAGCAGCGGGATACCGATCGAGGCTTGGACCTGGTCGGCGACCTTGTGCATCGTGTTGGTGCAGATCAGCAGCAGATCCGCACCCGCCGCTTCGAGGCCCTGGGCTGCCTCGGCGAGCAGGTGCCCGGCCTCGTCCCACCGCCCGGCGACCTGCAGTGCCTCGATGTCGGCGAAGTCCACCGACGTCAACACGATCCGTGCCGAGTGCAGACCACCAAGCCGTTCACGGACCATCTCGTTGGCCAGCCGGTAATACTGCGCGCTGGACTCCCAGCTCATCCCACCGAGCATCCCGATCACCTGCGGCGCGTTCCTCATCACGGCAACCAGTTTGCCATCCAGCGCGCTGGCCGCGCCCCGCAGGGGGATCCCTCTGCGGGCGTCCCGGGGTTGCCCGAACCTGACGTCAGTAGTGGTCCCGGGCTTGCAGGACGACGACGTGGTCATCGGTGACGTAGTAGACGAGGCGGTTGGCTTCGTCGATCCTGCGTG
>NZ_JAVREH010000182.1:0-1012 GCF_031845305.1 Jatrophihabitans lederbergiae
GGTTGCTTTGGTGAGGATTTCGTCGGCGGTCTTGGTCCAGGTGAACGGCTGGCAGCGTTCGTTCCAGGCGTCGATGTAAGTCTCGATTGCGGCGATGAGGTCCTTGACGCTGGTGAAGGTGCCGCGGCGGATCGCCTGACGAGTGATGATGCCGAAGAAGATCTCGACCATGTTCAGCCACGACCCCGACGTCGGGGTGAAGTGCATCGTGATCCGCGGGTTGTTCGCCAGCCACGCCTGCACGGCCGGGTGCTTGTGGGTGGCGTAGTTGTCCACGATCAAGTGCAGCTTGACCCGCGGGTAGGCCTTCGCGACCTGCTTGAGGAACTTGAGAAACTCGTCGCTGCGGTGCCGCGGGTAGCAGGCATCGGTGATCTTGCCGGTGGCGATCTCCAAGGCCGCGAACAGAGTCGTAGTGCCGTGGCGGACGTAGTCATGCGTCGCCTTCTCCGGCAGCCCTGGACGCATCGGCAAGATCGGCGCGGTCCGGTCCAAGGCCTGGATCTGGCTTTTCTCGTCGATCGAGAGCACGACCGCCTTCTCCGGCGGGGCCAAATACAGGCCGACCACGTCGCGGACCTTCGCCTCAAGGTTCGGATCGGTGGAGAACTTGAACGTCTCGCGCCGCCAAGGCTGCAGCCCCCACTTGCGCCAGATCCGGGCCACCCACACATTCGAGATGCCACCCAGGTGATCTGCCAGCAGCCTGCTCGACCAATGCGTCACACCCAGCTCTTCCGGCGGCGACTCCAACGTCGCCAGCACCACCGCCACCTCGTCGACCTGCGCCGGCCGACCCCGTTTCGGTCTGTCCTCCAGGCCCGCGATTCCCTCGGCGGCATAGCGCTTCTTCCACGCGATCACCGTCGGCTTGGACACCCCAACCCGATGCACGATCTCGTTCGTCCCGACACCCTCGTCGGCCAGCAACACGATCCGCGCTCGCTGGGCCAACCCCGCCGGCAGCGACGGCGTCCGCGTCCAACGGGTCAACTCGGCGCGGTCCTCAGCG
>NZ_JAVREH010000183.1:0-1002 GCF_031845305.1 Jatrophihabitans lederbergiae
CACCGCCTGCGTGACCCAGAAACGCCCCGGAGCCAGCCCGCTGCGACGGAGGAAGCGCGTCACCTGCAAGCTTGCGCCCGCGGCCATGGCCCAGGTCGACTATTGCTTCGCCTGCTGGCCAGGCGGCCGGGTCACTCCGCCGCCATGCCTGCGGTGCGGGTCGGGAACCAACTACTACACCAGCGGCATGTGCAGACGCTGCCACCGCGACGGCAACCCCGGCGTCGAGTCCTGCCGCGACTGTCACGCCTGGGGAGTGGGCCGCCTGCACGACTGGCTGTGCGCCGGCTGCAACTCCGGGCGACGCGAACACGCCACCATCGCCGCATGCCGGATCTGCTCGAACGTCCTCACCCTCGGACAGGGCAGGGTGTGCCGACTGTGCCGCAAGCAGGCAACCCTGATGCGCGGGGACAGAGAACTGCTCGACCTCGCCGGCGCTAACGCCCACGGCCAGCAGCTGTTCTTCGCCGACATGTTCTATGTCAGCGCCCGCGACCGAGCCAAACCACTCCGTCCTGAGACCACGGCCGTCGAGGTTCGGCCCACGGCACGAGCCACGGTCTACCACGTGTAGCCGAGCCTGTTCGACGCCCGGCGAGACCTCGCCACCCACGGCCGAGAGAACTTGATCGAACGATGCGACCCGATCATCGCCGAGTGGGTCGATCGCGAGGTCGGCGAACACGCCCGGCGACACGGCTGGACACATAAGGCCATGGCCGAGACCCGAAGCGGCATCCGGATCGTCATCGGGCTGCAAGACGACCCCGGCGCGCCGATCAAAGCCACCGACGTAACGCTGCTGGGCGGCATCGACCTGCCAGTTCGACGCATCCTCGACGTCCTCGCCGAGATGCGCCTGCTCGACGATGACCGGACACCGGCCGTCAAGACCTGGTTCGCCCAACGCGCCGCCGAGCTCCCTGCGCCGATGCGTGACGAGCTTGGGATCTGATTCCTGGTGATGCACGACGCAAGCAGCACGTCGCCGCGGCGCAA
>NZ_JAVREH010000184.1:0-996 GCF_031845305.1 Jatrophihabitans lederbergiae
GCCGCCTGGCCAGCAGGCGAAGCAATAGTCGACCTGGGCCATGGCCGCGGGCGCAAGCTTGCAGGTGACGCGCTTCCTCCGTCGCAGCGGGCTGGCTCCGGGGCGTTTCTGGGTCACGCAGGCGGTGCCGAACGGTTACGACCCAGCTTGGGGATTACTCCGGCCGAGCGCGCGGTGCGTTGGCTTCCGCAGCCGCGGAGGGACGGCGGGCGGCTACGGCGGCGGGTTCGCAGATCAGCAGGTCGGTGGGTGCGCATTCGAGCACGGCGCAGATGACATCGAGGTCGTCAAGGCGGATCGAGGTCGGCGTCGTAGTCCATAGCGCTGACATCTTCCCGGCGCTGATGTCCAGGCCGGCACCGGCCAGTCGGCGTCGCATCTCGGTGGATTTCCAGATGCCGCGCTCGGCGGCGGTCATGCGCAGATTCCAGCGCATCGGTTCACCCCTCAGTCTCGAGTCGGGCCGCGACCCGGGCGTTCGCAGTCACCCAGGCGTGCTCGATGTGTTCGGGCGGAACGTGGATATAGCGCGTCGTGGTCGACAGCCAGGAGCGGCCGAGCAGTTCCTGGATCGCTTTGAGGTCAAGGCCGCGCTCATACAACGAGGAGGCGCAGTAATGCCGCAGACCGTGCGGGGTGAGCCGGCCCTGCCAGGCCGGCAGCCAGATCCCTACCGCGCCGGCGAGCCAGGTACGCAGCGCGTCACTGCCCGCCCGCGGGCACTGCCCCGTCTGCGGGTCGCGGCGCTCGCTGGGCAGCAGCGGAGCGTCCGGGTCGGCGTAGTCCTCACCGAACTGGTGCCGCACATCGGTGAACCACCAGCGCAGCGAAGGCTCCACGCCATCGATGCACGGCAACAGCCGGGTCTTCACGGACATCAAGGCCGAGGACGTGCTCGCGAACTGACGACAGTGCGGACATTTGGCAGCAGCAGTCCATGACCGGGTGTCGACGGGCTGCAGCGTGCCGGTTTCAGGCGATTCGGCAGACCGATGA
>NZ_JAVREH010000185.1:0-985 GCF_031845305.1 Jatrophihabitans lederbergiae
GCTGGTCGCGTTTGCCGGCCGATGCGGCGATCTCGGTTCCCTCGTACTGCCAGCTCGAGGTGTCGTACTGGCCTTCTTCTGCGTCCCAGCCGGAGAACAACCCGTCGAGGTCCTCGGTGTCGCGGAAATCCTCGGACACGATCGTGGAAGCGTTGGTGTAAGCGAGGACGTACTCGCGGAAGTCGTGCTCGCCGGTGAGCACATGGTTCACCAACGCGCCGAGGAACGCGATGTCACTGCCGGCACGGATGGGCACATGCAGATCGGAAACCGCCGATGTCCGAGTGAAGCGAGGATCGACATGGATCACCTTCGCGCCCCGCGCTTTGGCCTCCATCACCCACTGAAAGCCGACAGGGTGGCACTCGGCCATGTTCGATCCCTCGATGACGATGCAGTCGGCGTTCTGCAGATCCTGCTGGAAGGTCGTGGCACCACCGCGACCGAACGACGTTCCCAGACTGGGAACTGTGGAGGAGTGTCAAATACGGGCCTGATTCTCGATCTGGATCGCGCCCATCGCCGTGTACAGCTTCTTCATGAGGTAGTTCTCCTCGTTGTCGAGGGTCGCACCTCCGAGGCTCGCGATTCCCATCGTCCGTCTCACCTGCTTGCCGTCCGCCTCGTCCTGCCATGTCTCGCGCCGGGTCTTGATGACCCGGTCGGCGATCATGTCCATGGCAGTGTCGAGAGCCAGCTCTTCCCATTCAGTACCGAACGGTCGGCGATACCGAACCTTCATCTCGCGTAACGGCGACGTCACCAGCTGCTTGCTCGCTGAGCCCTTGGGACAGAGCCTGCCCCGGCTCACCGGCGAAGCCGGATCACCCTCGATCTGAATCACTTTCTCGTCCTTGACGTAGACCTTCTGCGCGCATCCGACAGCGCAGTAAGGACACACGCTGCCCACGACTCGGTCCGCCGTCTCGGTGCGGGCGGTGTAATCGGTGGTACGAGGTGAGCTGACAGCCGAGCCCCTGCCCAG
>NZ_JAVREH010000186.1:0-981 GCF_031845305.1 Jatrophihabitans lederbergiae
CCGGCATGTGGAACCGGCGAACCGAGCGACTCGGCCAAATTGTCATGCCCCCACGGCACAATCGGAAACCACAGAGGCTTCCGCCTCAACAACGACGACCAACAGGCGCTGCGTGAAAGTTTCGGGCCAGCCGCGGAGTCGGGCCGGCCGGCATTCACCCGCTCACCGAGCACTGGGTCGAGGCGATGGCGACCGCCAACGACGAACTCGGCAGCGCGCTCGCCCGCTCGCTGCTACCAACACTGCTGAGTAGCCCGGACGCCGAGGCCCTGCTGGAGACCCTTCGCACCTACCTGCAGGTCGGCTCAGTGTCGGACGTGGCCGATCAGACCTATCGACATCGGAACACTATTCGCAATCGGCTGCGCCTGATCGAAGAGCGCACCGGACTCGCGCTGACCGTGCCGCGTGACGTCGCCGCCCTAACCCTGGCGCTGGCTTGGCTCGATTCACCCAGCGGTCGAGCCCGCCGCGACGGGGCGCGAACGGGCTGGGTCTGAGTTCGGCCACGCGCACACGATACGGCTTGAGATTTGCATCCGGTCACGACAATCTTTCGATATTGCGAGAAAAAATCCGCTTGTGCAGATGCACAGTGTGACCGCCGCGACGCACGCCCTGGTGACATTGCCGGGCCTCGGCCGCGGTGTTTGACTTCTCCGAACACGGCGCCTCGGCGTCGGGCGATCTTCCACAATCGCGGCGGCACTGCCGCCGCCTCATGCGATTGCACCGCGCTCTCCATACCGGCACGTTCCGATTCGAGCCAGGTTTCGGAACCGTCTCAGACGAGGACAAGCCATGACAACGTATCGCCCGGCCCAACCGCCACCCAACGGATCGGTTTCCGCCGGCTCGGCCGACTCGGCCGACTCGGCCGACCAGAGGAGTTTGCGTCGCAACTCCATGAGTACTGGGCACATCGTGTTCTTTGTGGTCGCGGCCGCGGCGCCACTGACCGTGGTCGGCTCGCTGTTCTCC
>NZ_JAVREH010000187.1:0-979 GCF_031845305.1 Jatrophihabitans lederbergiae
ACTAGATGGTTGATTCCTTGGAGGGTTAGTGGTCGTAGGCGGTCAGTGATCGTTTGGTGGTGGCGCCGGTGGTCCAGTTGTGCCAGATGCCGGTGGCCATGGCTAGCAGGCGTTGAGCGACGCGGGTGAACACCCCGTGAGCGGTGCGGCCGCCGTGTTTCTCCAGCCCGAGTTGCCCTTTCAGGGTTTGATTGACGGACTCGATCCACTGGCGCACGCCGCCGAGGTTGCCGTTTCTGTAGGTTTCGTCCTTGCGGTCCGGGCGCAGCAGTCGTAAGCCCAGGGCGGCGGTGGTGGTGGCGAACCGCCTGCCGGAGAAGCCCTTGTCGGCGAGCAAGACCTGTCCGGTGCGGATCAGGTGATGATCGCGATGCAGCAGCGCGGCGACCACGTCGCGTTCGCCGATCTTGGGATGGGCCAGGCACCACATGATCGGCATGCCGTCGCCGGCGCAGACCAGGTAGAGCTTCAGGCCCCAGTAGTAGCGGGAGTAGGAGGAGCAGTAGCCCTAGCCGGCGTGGCCGGCCAGATCCGAGCGTTTCACCGTTTCCCGTGACGTGCCGCACGGCACCGGTGTCGCGTCGGTGATCCACAGGTCATCGAACCACGACGGTGACACCTCGGCCAGAAGCTGAATCGCCTTGCACAGCAGGCCTCGTGCCGCTTTCAGCCGCTTGTGATAGTCCGACTGGCCGGGGATGTAGGGGAACAGCGCCCGCAGTTCCTGGCTGCCGTGGGCGTGCCGGATCCAGCGGCGTTCGCAGTCGAACCCGAGCAGAATCTGCGCCACAGCCAACGTCAGCAGCTCGGCATCGCCGAGCATCGGGCGCCGGCCCCGACCATGGCGAGGCTCAACGACACGATCATCGATGAGGACATACAGTCCGGTCAGGAGGGTTTCTAGTTCTTTAGTCACGCATTGATCTTGGAAACCCTCCGCCTACCTCCCCGCCAGCGACACACCTTCAAGGAATCAACC
>NZ_JAVREH010000188.1:0-973 GCF_031845305.1 Jatrophihabitans lederbergiae
CCCTCGGCGCGGTTGCCTTGGGCGTCGAAGGCAATCATTAGGTCGAGCAGTGGGGTGTCCTCGCTGCTGCCGGCCCGCAACGCGACCTGCGCGGCGTCGACCGCGCGGGCTGGTTGGCCCGCGGCGAGGTGGTGTGTGGCGAGGGTGTGGGCGGTGTCGATGATCATTGCCGAGTATTCGTGATCCAGCGGGGTCTCGGCCAGCCACCCGTACCCACCGGGGCGACGCTGGTCAAAGGGTACGCCGACGACGAGATCGAGCGCGGCCCATAGGTCATCGATGCCGTCCTCGCCGCTGGCCAGACCCCGCAGGCGTAGACGGCGGAACAGCTCGGCGTCGAGCAAGGAGTTCACGATCTGATAGCGGGCGATGCCTTGACTCACTCCCGAGGTGGTGCCCTTGGGCAGGTATTCCTGCCCGTTGGGGTCCTCGCCTAGCCACTTGCGCACAATGGCGACGGCTTGCCGGACCTTGGTCTTGCCGGTGATGTCGGCTTCGCCGGGCCACAGCTCGGCACCCAGCCGCTCCGACAGCGCCCCGTTGGGGCGGGTCACCAGATAGGCCACGACCTCGGTGTTCCACGACCGCCGGGGGCTGCGTTCGGGCAGCGGGCCCTGCGCTGTCACCGACACCGGTCCGAGCAGCGTCACCTTCGGCCGGGTGCATGCCGGGTCGCGCCAGTCCGCCAGGTCGGCGTCGAGGTGTGGGTCGGCGCTTTTGATGCGGCGGCGGATCTCCTCGGTGACCTGCGGACCGAGGGCGTCGACGTCGTCCTCGGTCGCGGCGGTGCGCGCGCGGTAGGTCCGCTTGGACAGCGGTAGCACCGAGTTCGTGCCCCGGGGCGAGGCGTCACCCGGGTGCAGCTCCGGGATGCCGGCTACTTCCCCGGCGACGACTCGTCCTCGCGTGGCGCGTTCTAAGGCGTCGTCCTCATCAGCGGCGGGAGTGACCAGGTCCTGTCGCAGGCCACCGA
>NZ_JAVREH010000189.1:0-965 GCF_031845305.1 Jatrophihabitans lederbergiae
CGCCGCAATCGAGACTTACATCGACGCCTGGAACGAACGCTGCCAGCCGTTCACCTGGACCAAGACCGCCGACGAAATCCTCACCAAAGCAACCAGCGGTCAAAGATCATCGTTCACGCGACACTAGCCGGTGCAGGCAGGTTGTTCGCGCGGGCGACACCATCTTCTCTACCGTCCGGCCGTACCTAGAGAAGATCGCGTACGTCGACGAATCGCTCGCAGACGAGTTCGCGTCGACCGGCTTTTCGGTGCTTCGGCCAGGACCCCGGCTCCACCCGCGGTTCCTGTTCTACTTTGCAACTTCGCGCGACATGCTCGACCAAGTGCTGCCCTTCCAGAAGGGTGTGAGCTACCCGGCCGTTCTCGACAAGGAAGTGCGCCGCGTCGTAATGCCGGTCCCGCCGATCGATGAGCAGCGTCGGATCGTCGACACCCTCGAAGACCACCTCTCCCGCCTCGACGCAGCCAACGCGGGGCTTGATATGGCGTCGCGTCGAGCAACCATGCTGACAACTGCGGCCGCCATGCACGCGATCACGGGCACGGGGTCTTCAAACAGCGAACGTTTGCTGTCGTTTGGCGACCTTGATGTGACCGTGCCGCGCGATTGGATCGCGTCGACAGTAGGCGATGAAGCGTCGCTCGTTCAGTACGGCACAAGTGCCAAGACCTCTGAGGCGCAGGGCCCGAACCCGATCGCCGTTTTGCGGATGGGAAATCTGCAGCGCGGGTCGATCGTGACCGACAAACTTAAGTTTCTAGCGCGTGACCACCCGGACGTCGCGCCGTTGCTACTCCAGCGCGGAGATCTTCTATTCAACCGAACGAACAGCGCAGAACTAGCCCGAAACTTTCACGCGGCGCCTGTTGATCGTCGTTCTTGGGGCGGCAGCCTCTGTGGTTTCCGATTGTGCCGTGCGGGCAGGACAGTTTGGCCGAGGTCGCTCGGTGCGCCGGTTCCACGT
>NZ_JAVREH010000190.1:0-961 GCF_031845305.1 Jatrophihabitans lederbergiae
GCCGCCGGCACTCCGCCTGCGGCTACCGCAGCCCGATCACCTACGAGAACACCACCACCGCGGCTACGCTACGACCGGCCGCATAACAATCAAATCGCGTGTCCACTTTTCGGGGCGAAGGCCCCCCCGTCAACGCCATACAACAGACACTACGGAAAGGGTCTGACAAAACCGTCCGCCGCGAGAGCGACTCGATGCGTACACGGCCAGATCCCTGCACCTTCGCGGGATCGAGCGACGTATGCGGCCGTTGAACGACTCGTGAGACGGTCGGCAAGCCCATTACCCCGGCGCGGACGGCGGAAATTGCGACACCTCATCGCGCGTCACGATGCAATGGTCGCAGGCGTGCAGCGCGCGCCGGGAGTTCAGTCGCACCCGGCAACGCTTCCCGGGAACTCAATCGCACCCCGCAACGCTCTCGACGCGCAGCCGTGGTGAGCCCGTCGCAGTCAGCCCGCCGCCAGAACCCGTTCGAGCGTTGCGTAGCCTGCTGGTTCCCACGTCGGTTTGCCTCCGGGCAGACCAAGCCTGCCGTTCTGCCCGATTGCGATCAGGTTCAGGGCGCGCAGCACAGCCCAGCCGCGGGCACGGGTGATCGTGGCTCCGTCGGCCCGCTCATAGGCGTCGAAGAACCGACTCGCAGCGCCGGCCGGCAACAGGATCCAGGCGGCCGAAAGATCAGTCGCGGGATTGCCTGCGCACAGCTCGCCGAAGTCGATCACCCCAGCGAGCATCCCGTCCCGGACCACCACATTTGCTGGATGCAAGTCACCATGCAGCCAGACTGGCGCGCCCTGCCAGGCGGGTGCTGCGACAGCGTTGTCCCACACTTGCCGCGCGGCCTCAGCGTCCGCGTAGTCGGCAATCAGCTCGAACCAGCCGTCGACCCCCGCTGCAATCCGGCCAGCGGGATGCCGCGCGAAGGGTTGGCCGGGGCCTCAGCCGGTGCCTGGTGGTG
>NZ_JAVREH010000191.1:0-929 GCF_031845305.1 Jatrophihabitans lederbergiae
CGCCGCCGGCACTCCGCCTGCGGCTACCGCAGCCCGATCACCTACGAGAACACCACCACCGCGGCTACGCTACGACCGGCCGCATAACAATCAAATCGCGTGTCCACTTTTCGGGGCGAAGGCCCGATTCCCCGCCCGGTGTGGAAGTAGGCCAGCAGCTCGTTGTGCCAGGAGCCTGTTTCCGTGGTGTTGGAGCTCCCGGCGGACCTGTCACGATCGATAGGGTTGGCGCGGTGCTGTTACCAACAGCCGCCAACAGTCGGCCGAAGGAGACGTCATGCAGACCCGCCCACCGGTACCTCCCTTCACCCGAGACACCGCGATCGTCAAGGTTCGCAAGGCCGAAGACGCATGGAACGGCCGCGATCCCGTGACCGTGTCCCTGGCTTACACAGTGGACAGCTGGTGGCGTAACCGGAACACGTTCGTGCAGGGCCGTGAGCAGATCGTCGAGTTCCTCACCGCGAAGTGGGCGAGCGAGCTCGACTACCGGTTGATCAAAGAACTCTGGGCTTACACCGAGGACCGCATAGCCGTCAGATTCGCCTACGAATGGCACGACGACGCCGGCCAGTGGTTCCGGTCCCACGGAAACGAGAACTGGCAGTTCACCGCCGAAGGGCTTATGCGGTATCGCCACGCCAGCATCAACGATCAGGCCATCACAGAGTCCGAGCGCAAGTTTCACTGGGACGCTTCCGGGCCGCGTCCGGCGGATCACCCCGGGTTGAGCGACCTCGGGCTGTAGCACTCAAGGGGCCGGGCTGCGTGTCTCGTCGAATTAACTGCGGCTTTCTGCAGGCACCTAGTGTCGCGTGAACGATGATCTTTGACCGCCGGTTGCTTTGGTGAGGATTTCGTCGGCGGTCTTGGTCCAGGTGAACGGCTGGCAGCGTTCGTTCCAGGCGTCGATGTAAGTCTCGATTGCG
>NZ_JAVREH010000192.1:0-918 GCF_031845305.1 Jatrophihabitans lederbergiae
CTCGGCCGACTCGGCCGACTCGGCCGACCAGAGGAGTTTGCGTCGCAACTCCATGAGTACTGGGCACATCGTGTTCTTTGTGGTCGCGGCCGCGGCGCCACTGACCGTGGTCGGCTCGCTGTTCTCCGTCATCGTCGGAATCGGCAACGGCGACGGCATCGCGGGTGCGTTCGTCCTGGTCGCCGTCATCCTGCTGGTGTTCGCGGTCGGATACGTCGCAATGAGCCGGCACATCGTGGACGCCGGTGACTTCTACGCCTTCGTGTCGGTCGGGCTCGGAAGGCCACCGGGCCTGGGTGCGGCCGGTCTGGCCATCTTCGCCTACACCGCCATTCAGCTCGGTTTGTACGGGGCGTTCGGTTACTACGCCCACTCCTTCTTCGGCAACCATCTCCACCTGGCGCTGACCTGGTGGGCCTGGGCTTTCATCGCGATGGCGCTCTGCCTGGTCCTCGGGGTACGCCGGATCGACCTGGGTGCGAAGGTGATGGGCGTTCTGCTAATTGCTGAAACCCTGTCGATCGTGGTGGTCGACGTCGCCATCATTCTGCACGGCGGCAATGGCGGCAACGGCGGACACGGCTTCTCCTTCAGCCCGTTCAGCCCGAGCACGACGTTCAGCGGCGCGATCGGGGTTGCGGTGATGTTCTGCCATGCGTCGTTCGTCGGTTTCGAGGGCACGGCCATTTACGGCGAAGAGTCCCACGATCCGACCAAATCGGTGCCACGGGCGACCTATATTGCCGTGCTGTTCATGGGTTTCTTCTACGCCATCACCGCATGGCTGGTGATCAACGCCTTCGGTCCCGGCCTGGCGGTCAAGGCCGCGCAGGATGACCCGGAAGGCTTCTTCTTCACTATCGGCCAGCGCATGGTCGGCAATGGCATGCAGACCTTGCTGTCGCTGCTGATCGTGAC
>NZ_JAVREH010000193.1:0-904 GCF_031845305.1 Jatrophihabitans lederbergiae
TCCTGGCGCTGGCAGAGTGCGGCACCCATGCGATCTTCGCCGCCGAGGTCGGCAGGTACTCCCAGTCCGAGACCACGTTGACCGGCCCGCTGCTGGAACACCTCACGGCGGGCATGCTGCTGTTGGCTGATCGCGGATTCTTCTCATACGCCTTGTGGCGCAAGGCAATCGGTACCGGCGCGGATCTCCTGTGGCGGGTCCGCACCGACAAGGCCGGGCCCAAACCCACCCACCTGCACGCCCTGCCCGACGGTTCGTGGTTGGCCCACCTGCACCAGACCCACTCCGCGGCGGCACGGCGCGCCGAGCCGATGCTGGTGCGCGTGGTGGACTACACCGTCGATGACGCCCGACACAACCCGACCAGCTACCGGCTGTTCACCACCCTGCTCGACCCACACGAGGTCACCGCGACCGATCTGGCCGCGGCCTATGCCCAACGGTGGGAAATAGAACTCGCCTTCGACGAGCTCAAAACCCACCAGCGCGGGCCCCGCACCGTGCTGCGCTCCAAGTCACCGGACCTGGTCCTGCAGGAAATCTGGGGACACCTGTGCTGCCACTTCGCGATCCGGTCCCTCATGGCCCAAGCCGCCACCCACTCCGGCAACGATCCCGACCGCGTCAGCTTCACCGCCGCACTACGCATCACCCGACAATCCGTCGCCCACCCGGGCGACGCTTTTTCCCCCTGACCACCGAGGCCGCGACAGCCCCGCCTGGCTGCTATTCCTCCACCGCCTGCTCGCCCGGCTCAACCCAGCCCGCCGCCTGCGCGCCCAACCCCGCGTCATCAAAAGAAAGATGCCCAAATGGCACGTCAAACGCGCCCACCACGCCACCTGGCCCCGACCCCAACACCCACCCATCTACCAGATCACAACCCACTAACTGAACGGTATTA
>NZ_JAVREH010000194.1:0-897 GCF_031845305.1 Jatrophihabitans lederbergiae
GCGACGTTGCCGCGGCGTGCGGTGGTCGGGTTCGCCAGCGTCCGAGGACGGCTATGAAGAGCTGGTTGTCCAGCCATGTTGGCCGAGCGGTTAGAGCCAGTCGCGTCGTTTGAAGACGACGCCGAGGCCGAGGGTGCTGGCGAGCAAGAGTATGGCCATGATGGTCAGGCCGGTGTGGTTGCCGAAGCCGGGGTAGGGCAGGTTCTGGCCGAAGAAGCCGGTGATCGCGGCTACTGCTCCGAAGATGGCGGCGTAGGCGGTGAGCTTTTTCATCACTTCGTTGAGGCGGTTGGATTGCACTTGCAGGTTGCTGTCCTGGATGGTGGTGACCAGATCGCGTAGGGATTCGGTCCATTCGGTGACCCGCAGGACGTGATCGTAGACGTCTTGGAAGTAGGCGGCCATGGCCTCATCGACGATGCCCAGGTCTCGGCGCATCAAGGTGTTGAGGACCTCACGCATGGGCAAGCTGACCCGGCGCAGATCCACGAGGGCCTTACGCATCTGGAATGAGCGTTTCTGGACCGCCAAGGGTTGGGGTTTGTCGTCGAACAGGCGCGCTTCGACGTCCTCGACGGCGTCATCGAGTTCTTGCACGGCCTCGAAGTGACCGTCGACGACGTGATCGAGCAGGCCGTGCAGCAGGAACCCGACGCCGTGCTCGGCTCGGTCGGCGTTGCTGTCCCAGACGGCCTCGACGTGGGCCATGTCGAACGCGCCGGTTTTGCGTACGGTGATCAACCACTTGTGCGCGGCGAACACCGCAAGTTCGCTGGTGTGCAGTTCACCGGTGTCGACGTCCAGATGCACGCCGTACAGGCTCATGAAAATATGGTCGCTGTAGTGATCGACCTTGGGCCGCTGGTGCTCGTGAGCGGCGTCCTCCACGGCCAGGGC
>NZ_JAVREH010000195.1:0-873 GCF_031845305.1 Jatrophihabitans lederbergiae
CCCGGTTTCATACCGGGTTCAAGCTGTTCTACACCCAAGACACCCGCCTGATGAGCCCCGGCGAGGTGATGGCCCTGACCCCCCGACCCGACATCATCACCTACCAATAAACCCAGCAGCCAAGCATCGCGGGGTCCTCGGCCTCAGTAGGTGATGACCTCGCCCCCCAACCCCGGGGCGCCCGAGCGCCCACAGCACAACCCTCACAGACAACGCAGGACGCGCCGGTGTAGCGCCCTAACGGCTCTGGGCTTGACCCGTCTCGGTGGACGGTTGGTTAGGCGGCTTGTGCCGTCTGACGGGCGAGCTTTTTGAACTGTAGTGGGGTGAGCATGCCCAGCGCGGAGTGACGCCGGCGGCGGTTGTAGACGCGTTCGATCCAGTCGCCGACGGCGGTGATCGCTCCGGCCCGGGTGGGCCAGGTGCGGCGGTCGTAGAACTCCGATTTCAGGCTGGACCAGTAGGACTCCTGCTGCGCGTTGTCCCAACAGACCCCGGTCCGCCCGACGGAGCAGGCCAGCCCGTGGGCGGCGGCATAGCCGGCCATCTCGGCGGACGTGTATTGAGTTCCGCGATCGGCATGAAACACCACTGAGGCCGGTCGTTGACCTCGAAATGCCACCGCCATGGCGAGTGCCGCGGTGACGAGTTCGGTGCGCATGTGATCGGCCATGGCCCAGCCGATCACCCGACGGGAGCAGCCGTCGCGCACGGCGCAGAGATAGAGCCAGCCTTGCCCGGTGGCGAGGTAGACATCCCACGCGAGTGAGTGTCAAGCAGCGACCTGAGCGGGGCCCGTCGAGAGTTCGTTCCAGGCGGCGTGCTCGTCCCAGAGTTGACCGTTCTGTAGACACCACCACATGCGGCCGATGA
>NZ_JAVREH010000196.1:0-853 GCF_031845305.1 Jatrophihabitans lederbergiae
TGATCGGCGTTCTTGAGGCGGCAGCCTTTGTGGTTTCTGATTGTGCCGTAAGGGCATGACTGTTGGGCCGAGGTCACTCGGTGCGCCGGGTCCACTGGCCGGTGGCTTTCTGGTTGTAGGTGCGTTCGGTCGGGCGTTCAGCTGGGTGCTGGGATGAGCCGGAGCCGGTCGATTGCTTCGGCGAGGAGTGCGGCCCAGGGCGCGTGGGAGGAGAGGTGCAGGCGGCGGGTCCGGCCGTGGTCAGCGATCCGGGCTGCGATCGAGAACAGCCTGAGCCTGAGTCGTTTGGGTTCCCACCGGCGTGCGGGTGGTCGACGAGGGCGAGCATCTGAAGCCAGGCGGTGAGCTCGACGGCCAGGGCCACGATCGCCAACCAGATCCGGTTCTGGTCGAAATCGTGCAGCGGGAGGTTGCGCAGGCCGGTGTCCTTGGCGATTCTGATGCGGTCCTCGCACCTCGCCCGGCGGCGGTGGCGCAGTTCCAGGTCTGCGAGTTGGCCGCTGGTCGTGTTGGTGGCGAACGCGGTGACTCTGTTGCCGTCGTGGTCGGTGATCCGCAACTGCGCGCCGGGGTGCGGTCGTTCTTTGCCGACGATTACGCGCATCCCGGCCGGCCACGATCCCAGGTTGAGCAGGCCGGTGGCCTCGGCGACGAACGCCCCGTCGCGGATCTGGCCGTCTCCGTCGTAGGCGGCCTGCCACAATTTCTCCTTGTCCAGCAGGGTCAACTCGGTCGTGAAGGTGTCGGGCAGGGTGAACCCGACCGAGTACTGGACGCGCTGCCCGGTCAGCCAGGACAGGAACTCATGGGTGCCGCCCGCGCCGTCGGCGCGGACCAGCACCGACCGTCCCGG
>NZ_JAVREH010000197.1:0-844 GCF_031845305.1 Jatrophihabitans lederbergiae
TCGTCGTCTCGACGACCCTGACCGCTGCCGTCGTCGTGATGAGCGCGTGCAGTTCCGGGACAACTGCGGGCTCCAACACCAGCGCGACGACACCCATATCGACCAGCGCATCGCCCGCTGGCCGCCCTGTCACACCTGCACCCAAGACGGACACAAAGACGACCACCGTCGCAGCGTCGACACCTCCACCCGCCACCTCGCCGGCGGCCGCCTCGTCACGTGCCTCGACCCCGCCGGTGGCGGCTGCCTGCAACGCCCAGCTAGCCGTCCGTAGCGCGCCGGCGCAGGGGGGTGACAGTCACGGCGGTGTCATAGTCATCTTCACCAACACCGCCTGCATGGCGTGCACGATTTATGGCTACCCCGGTGCTGCGGTCCTGGATAAGAGCGGCCGCCAGATCGTGCAGGCCACCCGTACTCTGAGCGGCTACCTCGGTGGCTGCCGATGTGCCACACCCGAACACCTACGCCTTGACCACAGCCAATCGGCTTCAGCCATTGTCGAAGGCGACAACGGCGGCGGTGACGAATGCCTGCGCGGCGTCGCGATCCTGGCGACCCCGCCCAACACCACGAAACCCACCCGCATCCCGCTCCAGGCCTACTCCTGCCACGTCCAGGTGCATCCTGTCGTGCGCGGCACGGCCGGCACGAAACACTGACATCACCAACCTTGCCCCTGACACCACACCGCCCGAACAGTGTGTCCCAGTCGAGGAACGGCGGATTCTGGCGGTCATTGCAACAGCAGGTCGCCGATCAGTTCGTTCGGCTTCTTGAACGCTAGCCGTTTGC
This sequence comes from Jatrophihabitans lederbergiae, assembly GCF_031845305.1. Taxonomy (NCBI): domain Bacteria; kingdom Bacillati; phylum Actinomycetota; class Actinomycetes; order Jatrophihabitantales; family Jatrophihabitantaceae; genus Jatrophihabitans; species Jatrophihabitans lederbergiae. Next base: position 796 of record NZ_JAVREH010000197.1, read on the forward strand.
GGGGGCGGTCGTTGAGTTCCTGGGCGACCCAGTCGAGGTCCTCGGCGGA
>NZ_JAVREH010000198.1:0-822 GCF_031845305.1 Jatrophihabitans lederbergiae
GCCGCCGGCACTCCGCCTGCGGCTACCGCAGCCCGATCACCTACGAGAACACCACCACCGCGGCTACGCTACGACCGGCCGCATAACAATCAAATCGCGTGTCCACTTTTCGGGGCGAAGGCCCGTTCTCGCTTCCGGTCACCATCATCATCTTGCGACCTTTCATGATGGCGATTCCGGCTGAGTTGGAGGACGCCGCGGTCATGGACGGTTCGACGAAGTTGGGGTTCTTCGTGCGCGTCCTGCTGCCACTGTCGCGGCCTGCCCTGGTCACGGTCAGCGTGCTGGCATTCATCACCAGCTGGAACGGCTATCTGTTGCCATTGCTGGTGTTCAACGACCAGCAGCACTTCACGCTGCCGTTGGGCGTGGCGACCTTCCAGTCGCAGTACTCCCAGGACACCGCGAGCATCCTGGCGTTCACGGCGCTGTCGATGATTCCGGCGTTGGTGTTCTTCGTCTTTGCCGAGCGCAGGATCGTCGGTGGCCTGACGGGTTCAGTCAAGGGCTGACCATTCGAATCGAAAGGTTGATCCGTTCAGCTTTCAACAACGAAACAATATCGACACTTCACCGATCAGGCAGCGGTGACGATGAATGCTGCTTACAATTGAGGCCCATCGGCGAAGAAGTTTCGAAAACACAATCGGCTTGAAACTATTGACGGTGTGCAGTATCGCACTTAGCGTGAATGATGTGGGGACCTGACCCCGAGTAGTGGACACGCTCAATCCCTGCTTCGGTGGGGTGGAAGCGAGATGATCCACTCATGGCGAGGAAGAACTACTCCGAGGAGTTTCGCCGCGACGCTGTCGAGTTGTA
>NZ_JAVREH010000199.1:0-815 GCF_031845305.1 Jatrophihabitans lederbergiae
GGGACCTGACCCCGAGTAGTGGACACGCTCAATCCCTGCTTCGGTGGGGTGGAAGCGAGATGATCCACTCATGGCGAGGAAGAACTACTCCGAGGAGTTTCGCCGCGACGCTGTCGAGTTGTATCGGGTGACCGAGGGGGCGACGATCACGCGGATCGCCGCTGATCTGGGGATCACCGACGCCACGTTGTCGGCCTGGATCAAGGCTGCTGGCGTGCCGGTACGACACGGCCGGGCGGGTGCTGCGACGACTCCGGTTTCGAGCGAGGACGAAGTCGCGAGGCTGCGGGCCCGCGTGGCGCAGTTGGAGGCCGACGCGCGCACGCTGGCCACCGAGAAGGACATCCTGCGCGCGGCGGCGAAGTATTTCGCCGGGGAGACGAACTGGTGAGCCGCTTCCAGTTCGTTGCCGACCACCGAGACACCTTCGAGGTGAAGTGGCTATGCACGATCGTGGAAGTGTCGCGCTCGTCGTTCTACGCCTGGCTCGAGGGCGCCGATGCCCGCGCCGAGCGTGCGGGCACCGATGAGGCGCTGGCCGAACGGATCCGGGCCGTGCACGACGCCGATCGGACTTATGGTGCTCCGCGGATCACCGCCGAACTCAACGACGCCACGATCATCGGCGACAACGGCCGGGTCAATCACAAGCGGGTCGCGCGGGTGATGCGCGAGCGTGGCATCGCCGGGCTCAGGTTGCGGCGCAAGGTCCACACCACGATCCCCGAACCGGCCGACACCCCGGTGCCGGATCTGGTCAAGCGCGACTTCACCGCGCCGGCCCCCAACGTCAAGTACGTCGGGGACATCACCTA
>NZ_JAVREH010000200.1:0-814 GCF_031845305.1 Jatrophihabitans lederbergiae
GGCATCACGGTCGAAGGTTATGGGTTGGTCGTGGCTGCCTTGAACCGGCCGTGGCGAGGTGGGATCTGACGGACCCATTTCGGTTACTTGCCGACCTCGCCGCCTGCACCGCCGCGCATGGTGTCAGGAACGCTCATTTGATGACGGCACCTCAACTCGGTGGTCGGGTCTCGGCGGTCGGCACTGCGTATCGTGAGGCTGCCTACATCGGCGGAGGAGCGCCATGGCCATCGTCAGAACCGTCGAGTGGAAAGGTCATGCCGAGCACCGCATACATCGAGATCGGTGAGCTTGGTGGCAACGAAGTCGCGTGACCACTGTGATGTTTGCACCCGAAACACCGGTGATGCATCGGTGAGCAGTGTGGTGATCAGCGCGGCAACTTCGGAAGCGGGTTGGGCGGCGTTGCCGAACTATTTGATCGTGCGGTCGAGGTACCTGCCGAGTACGTCGGCGTACGGGCCGGCTGCAGCAATCATGACGTCTGGGTCGAGACTGGCGTTGCTGACGAACTCACTGTCTACAGCCCCGGGCTCGACGACACTGACCCGCGTCCAGGTAAGGACGCCGGTCCGCAGCGATGTGCACGCCAGCGCCACCCCCGTGGTGGCGTCCAACAGGCCGGCACGCCGGAGCACCCGTTCGATTCGCCGCCGGCTGGTGACCACAACACATCCTCACTCGGACTGGGGACCTGACCCCGAGTAGTGGACACGCTCAATCCCTGCTTCGGTGGGGTGGAAGCGAGATGATCCACTCATGGCGAGGAAGAACTACTCCGAGGAGTTTCGCCGCGACGCTGTCGAGTTGTATC
>NZ_JAVREH010000201.1:0-797 GCF_031845305.1 Jatrophihabitans lederbergiae
CATAGAGCGCGGTGAGTTCGGCGAGTTCTTGTTCAGGTGTTTCGGCAAGTTCCCGCTCTTCTTGGGCGAGTAGCGCGGTTTGGCTGTCACGTTGGCTGCTCACAGACACGTACTCACCCAGCGCCATGGAGACGGCGCCGGCGACGAGTCCGGCGAGACCGGCGGTGAAATGGGTCCACGGGAGGAGATGGCCCCAGCCACTCCGACGACGATCTCGGCAACGGACACGATTCCGTCGTTGGCACCGAGAACGGCGGCTCGTAACCAGTTCAGTTTGCCCGCGGTGCTCTGCGCATGTGGTTCGTCAGTGCGGGTTGGTATGGCTACTTCGGACACCGGGGCCGGTGTCCTGGACCGGTTCATTCGCGCTCATGAATCCAGTGAATCACCGACACTGACCGCATCCCAGAAAGGCAAGTCTGCCCTTACCGCGCTCGGGAAAGACGTAACCGGCGATCGTGCGGCGGTGGCGTTCGGCATGGCGTCGAACGCGTTCGCGAGCATCTTCCAAGGCCTTATGGTCCCAGCCAGCCGAACTGACCTGCCATGACGACCCGCGCCATTCACTCACCTGTATTGCTCGCCTGGACGGTGAAGACGTGCGGCATCGGCTAGGTGAGGGGTTGGTCGTTGGGTGGGGGCAGGGTGCTGCCGTTGTGCAGCAGGACCGGGAGCAATGCTTGAAACCTGTGGTTGAGGCCGGGTGGGACGTACCTTCCCGGTAGCCATGTGGTGATCGAGCAAGGCCGGCGCTGCAACGCTGGTCGGGAAGGTACGTCCGTGCTCAAGGTAGTGGA
>NZ_JAVREH010000202.1:0-783 GCF_031845305.1 Jatrophihabitans lederbergiae
GCGTCACCCGGGTGCAGCTCCGGGATGCCGGCTACTTCCCCGGCGACGACTCGTCCTCGCGTGGCGCGTTCTAAGGCGTCGTCCTCATCAGCGGCGGGAGTGACCAGGTCCTGTCGCAGGCCACCGACGGCGTCGGCGTAGGCGTCCCACGGCTTGTCTCCCCGGGCTGGCGGGACGGGACGGTCCTCAGTCCTTGCGGCCAGCGCGAGCAGCTTCGTCAGGTCGGCGGCCTCTGCGGCCGGAATTTGCTGGGCGATGAGCTCGATGTCCAGGGCGGGGATGCGCAGGATTCCGTGCTCGTCGATCCTCAGCTGCCAGCGGGTGCCGTCGGCATGATCGGGGTTATCAGCCAGCACGAGAGCGACCGCGGCGCGGGAGGGCTGGGCGCGCATCGCCTGGAGCAGTTCATCGAGTCCGTTCGTGTCCTCGGCCAGGTGTGGAGCGATCAGCAGGACATGGGGCGCCCACGCGTCGCCGACAACGTCATGCAGCCGGCCGGTGAGTACGTCGACGCCGATGCCTCCGATCGCGTCGTGCACCGAGTCCAGCTGGTGGTGCAGCGACGCGATGGCCTTGCCGAAGTCCTCGGTGTAGGTCAGGCGATCGGGGTTGATGTCGGCCATCTCCCGGCCGAAGCCGACCAGGGTGACCCGCAGCATCTCTGACCAGGTGTTGTGCGAGAGCTCGGCGGCGAGGAATCGGGCCAGGTTCAGACACCGTTCCGGGTCACCCGACACAGACATCGCCGCGACACGTTCCAGATCCAGCAGCCAGTGCTCGCCC
>NZ_JAVREH010000203.1:0-763 GCF_031845305.1 Jatrophihabitans lederbergiae
CCCCATCACACTCGGCGCCCTCAGCATCGACCTCCCCGCCCGCCTCATCCGCCCAGCCAACGGCACAACGGCGCAGCTGATCCACCTCACCCCCACCGAATGGCGAATGCTCGAAGTCCTCCTGACCCACCCCGGCTCACTCGTCACGACCCGCGAACTACTGACCGCCATGCGCGGACACCCATACCACACCGAACACAGTTACCTACGCATCTACATGCAACAACTACGCCGCAAGCTCGAACCAGACCCCACCCGCCCGCGCTACCTCCTCACCGAACCCGGCATGGGATACCGCTACATGCCCTGAAGGGGAGGGGAGGCCGGCACTCGCCATCATCTGGGTACACGGTGTTCCGGCGGTGTTCATCGGTAGTCTTCGGCGCCCGGGAATCGGTCGGCGAAGGTGATCGCGAACGCGTTCGAGGCTGGCTTCCACCGCATGGTCCATCAGGCGCGCCCGGCACCGGTGGGGTCCAGTGACCGGGTCACGAGGTAGTAGAGGCACTTCAGTGCGGCCTGTTCGTTGGGGAAGTGGCCGCGTGCCTTGATCGCTCGCCGATACCTGGCGTTGAGCGACTCGATCGCGGAACTGCGACGCCGCGGCCCCTCGCAGGGGCCGAGGACCAACCCACCGCTGACGATCGAGGAAACTCAAGGGGTGATCGCGGCGTCGGCGCGTTGGGTCTGATCCCGGCCGCGCGCCTTGGCGCGGTACATGGCGACGTCGGCGGCCTCGATCAGGTCGTCGAGGTGGCGTCCA
>NZ_JAVREH010000204.1:0-753 GCF_031845305.1 Jatrophihabitans lederbergiae
TGTTCCTGCTCGCCGTCGTCATCATCAGCCTCATCGGCGGCTTCTACCCCGCCTTCATCGCCGCCATCGCCGCCAGCCTGCTACTCAACTACTACTTCGTCCCCCCCATCCACACCTTCACCATCTCGGCGCCGCAAAACATTCTCGCCCTGATCGTATTCATCGTCATCGCCTCCCTGGTGTCGCGCGTCGTGGACCTCGCGGCGCGGCGCAGCAGCGAGGCTGCCCACTCGAACGCCGAAGCCGAAACGCTGTCCACCCTCGCCGGCAGCCTGCTCCGCGGGGAGCAAGCGTTACCCGCTCTCCTGCAACGCGTCCAAGAGACCTTCACCGTCACCAGTGTCACTCTGTTGCGACGCGAGACCCAGGCTCCAGCCAGCACGGGCGCTGCCCCTTCCGGTGCCACCGCTGCCGGGCTCCGCGGAACGTGGTCCTGCCTCGGCAGCATCGGGGACGACCCGTGCCTACGACCCGAGGACGGCGACACCGAGGTCCCGGTCGGGGACGCACTGGTGCTGGTCCTGCGGGGCCGGCGCCTGGCGACCGAAGACCAACGTCTACTGGCCGCGTTCGCCAGCCAAGTGGCCGTGGCCTACCAGCAGCGTCGCCTGGCGGAGGCCGCTGAGGCCGCCGTCCCCGTCGCTGAAGCCGACCGCATGCGCACCGCGCTCCTGAACGCCCTCAGCCACGATTTGAGGACCCCGATCGCCTCGGCCAAGGCCGCCGTGTCGAGTCTGCGTGGCCGCGACGTGC
>NZ_JAVREH010000205.1:0-739 GCF_031845305.1 Jatrophihabitans lederbergiae
CCGCCGGCACTCCGCCTGCGGCTACCGCAGCCCGATCACCTACGAGAACACCACCACCGCGGCTACGCTACGACCGGCCGCATAACAATCAAATCGCGTGTCCACTTTTCGGGGCGAAGGCCCGTTGGTCCCCGCGTTCCTTCCCCCACCTGGCGCGCTTTTTCTTTGGGCCGGATCAGGCGACCGGAACGCAAGTGGGCTTGCCGGGCGGCGAAATAAGGGAGCCTGCGACCGCGTCGACCGGGCGCGCAGCGATCCACTTGCGTGTAGGTCGACCCGGCCCACACTCGAACGCCAGGTGGGGGAAGGAACCGGGCTGGTCGGCGGAGCCTGCGGAGCCGACCCGCCCCCAGAGGATTCAGCGCGCAGCGCGTGTCAGCTGTGAGCGCTCCAGGCGTGCCGGTCTTCTGCGTCACCAACCCAGCTCGCCTCTGACGGCTACGTGTCAGCGCGGGCTCAGCGCTCGCGCTAGATCAACCGATCAGGCGTTGGTGGTGGCTGGGTCCTTCTGCGCAGCGGAGGCATCGAGCTATCGCCGCGCGGGGTAGTGCCCGGCGGCCGAGCTCGACGTCAGCCGTGACGGCCGGGTTCAGCTCCCCCGCACCGAAAGGGACTAGATGGTTGATTCCTTGGAGGGTTAGTGGTCGTAGGCGGTCAGTGATCGTTTGGTGGTGGCGCCGGTGGTCCAGTTGTGCCAGATGCCGGTGGCCATGGCTAGCAGGCGTTGAGCGACGCGGGT
>NZ_JAVREH010000206.1:0-737 GCF_031845305.1 Jatrophihabitans lederbergiae
ATTCGCGCTCATGATCCAGTGAATCACCGACACCGACCACATCCCAGAAAGGCAAGTCTGCCCTTACCGCGCTCGGGGAAAGACGTAACCGGCGATCGTGCGACTGTGGCGTTCGGCATGGCGGTGAAGGCGTGTATGGCATCGCTACGTGACGGGTTGGTCGTTGGGTGGGGGCAGCGTGCTGCCGTTGTGCAGGAGGACCGGGCCGACGGGCGTTGAGGAGGTGACCGGCGGCGGCGGCAACGGGGCAGGGGTTGGTCGTGGTGATGGCGGCGGCGGCTGAGCGATGGTGCTGCCGAACGCCGGTGGAGCGGGAGTGGACGGGTCGGCCTGGACGAGGTCGGCGAGGCTGACAGCATCGTCCAGGCGAGGCACCCCGAGGGCAGGCAGACCGAGCAGCTCCAGCGCGGTTTTGCCAATGCTCACATGCGAAGTCCACCGGCTCTCGACGCCGGCCTTGACCCGGCCGCCGAACATCAGCAGCGGGACCCGCGGTCCGTAGGCCAACTGGACGCCGTCGGGGGTGTGCTCAACGTTCGGTGTGGCGACGTGGTCGTCCCAGCCACCCCAGTCATCCCACGTCAGCAAGAACACGGTGTCGTTCCACAAGCCGGCCCGCACAACCGCGTCGACAGCCTGCCAGATCTTGTCCTGACCTCTGCTGACGTCGGCAACCGGATGCTCGTCATACGGACTGTCATGCCACACCATGCTCAACTGCGCCAGGCTTGTTGCGT
>NZ_JAVREH010000207.1:0-709 GCF_031845305.1 Jatrophihabitans lederbergiae
AGCCGCAGGAATGGCACCAGTCATCAGCCTCAGAGACCCGGCATTCGAGCACCGCATGATCGGGCTGCAACTGCTGACCAGTCACCACCAAACCGAGGCCATCCAGTCGGCAGAACGTCGTCAGGTCAGGAGAGCAGAAGGTAGCGTCACGCACGTCGATGTAGAAGACGCCGCGCTGCTATGCGTCATGACCGGCTGGCAGGGGCAACCTATGGATTGGAACACCTTCGGTCAGTAATGACCTCCCACACATCGCCACGTTGTGCTGTCGGGCCGTACGTGCGCTCCATGAGCTTGATGCCTACGCTTTGCCGTACCAGCACGTTGGTACGGCAAACCCTTCGCCGAGGTCGATCCGCGGCAGCCGGCGTCAGCTGAGGCCCACGTCGTCTTCACAGCCAAGCGTGGTAACCCTCCTCGGAGCGGTGCTGGGTGTTGAGTCGGCCAGGTGAGACCGCAGTGGAGGAGCGGTCCGAGGCGGTAGTTGTCCTGGCCTGACCCCGACGGTTGATCCAGAAGCCGTTGCCGGAACGCTTCACGTATTTATGAGCCAATTAGTGGCTTCGGTAGATCCGTTGAAGATGGGACCTGACCCCGAGTAGTGGACACGCTCAATCCCTGCTTCGGTGGGGTGGAAGCGAGATGATCCACTCATGGCGAGGAAGAACTACTCCGAGGAGTTTCGCCGCGACGCTGTCGAGTTGTATCG
>NZ_JAVREH010000208.1:0-692 GCF_031845305.1 Jatrophihabitans lederbergiae
CAATACCGTTCAGTTAAGCTTACAGCGGTGTAGTTTGGTGGTATGCCTCGTGCTGGGTGGGTGAAGCCGGAGTCGGATCGTCGGTTGTCGGATTTGGTGTCGGTGGGGGTGTTGACCCGGGTGTTTCCGCCGGGGTTGGTCGATGAGGTGGTTGCCGAGTCCGGTCGGACGGAGGTGCGTCATCGGTCGCTGCCGGCTCGGGTGATGGCGTATTTCTCGATCGGGATGGCGCTGTATTCGGAAGGCTCCTATGCCGATGTGTTGTCGCAGTTGACCGACGGTCTGTCCTGGGCGTCGGTCAGGCGCGAAACTTATCGCCCGCCGTCGAAGTCGGCGATCTTTCAGGCGCGGGCACGGTTGGGGTCCGCGCCGTTGGCGGCGTTGTTCGCGCGGGTGGCCCGCCCGATCGGTGCGGCCCGGGCACCGGGGGTGTGGTTGGCCGGTCGCCGGCTGGTCGCGGTCGACGGGACCTGTCTCGACGTCGCCGACACCCCGCCCAACGCCGAGCACTTCGGGCGCCCCGGGGTCAACAAGGGCGAGCAGGCGGCGTTCCCCCAAGCCAGGGTCCTGGCGCTGGCAGAGTGCGGCACCCATGCGATCTTCGCCGCCGAGGTCGGCAGGTACTCCCAGTCCGAGACCACGTTGACCGGCCCGCTGCTGGAACACCTCACGGCGGGCATGCTGCTGTTGGC
>NZ_JAVREH010000209.1:0-655 GCF_031845305.1 Jatrophihabitans lederbergiae
CTGATCGCCGCGGTGATCACCGAACTGGCCCGCGACACCGCATCGTGGCACGACCAGCTGCGGCTGCTCGATTCGACACCGCTGCCATGCGCGGCCTCGCGGGAAACGGTCAAACGATCCGATCTGGCCGGACACGCCGGCTACGGTTACTGCGCCAGCCACTCCCGCTTCTTCTGGGGTTTCCGGCTCTACCTGATCGCCGCACCGGACGGGATGCCGATCATCTGGGGGTTGGCCAACCCCAAGATCGGCGAACGCGAGGTCACCCGCGCACTGCTCGAACGCGAGCATCACCTGATCCGCTCCGGGCAGGTGATTCTCGGTGACAAAGGCTTGGCCGGCCGCGAGTTCGAGACCTTCGTCCGCGACGAGCTCGGCGCCCGACTGCTGCGCCCGGACCGACGCAACGAAACCACCCGGCACGGCAAGCTGGCCCGGGTACGGCAATGGATCGAGGCCATCTTCGACACCCTCAAAGGCCAGCTCACCCTCGAAGACCACGGCGGGCGCACCCTGCCCGGCGTCTACACCCGCGTCGCCGCCCGACTACTCGCCATGGCCGCCGCGATCTGGCACAACTGGAAAACCGACGCCCCAGTCAAACGCTCACTGATCGCCTACGACCACTAAACGCCAAACGGACTCACTCATCTAG
>NZ_JAVREH010000210.1:0-648 GCF_031845305.1 Jatrophihabitans lederbergiae
CCGAGGAAGGCCACTCGTTGTTCATCGACCCAGCCCGATTCGGCCGCGGCCGCGAGCACGTGCATCCAGTCCTCGCTCATCCGATCGTGCAGGGTGCGGGCGCCCTCAACCGCCACCCGCTCCTGATAGTCCAGGGGTCCGGCGCCGGCATCTGCGCGATCACCATGGAACGGGCCATCGATAGCGAGGGCCGCGATTCCGGCCCGGGCCGCGCTACTTGCGTCGAGCACGGGCAATCATGAGCAAAATTCCACCGATGGCCACACCCAGCGACACTATTGCCAACACTATCGACAGCGTCGGTTGTTTCCGGCGCGTCCTGCCGCCAAGCTCCCCGCTACGAAGGTAATCACCGTTCGCGCTTCCTCACTTTCGAGATAGCCCATATCCGAGCCGCGATGCCGGCTGCGAGCAAGAGTAAAACAAAATGAGCACGACTATCAAAGCCCGCCAACCCTTCTACGTTAGATGATCGGTGACTGCGTCCTAATCCTAGAAGTGAGAATCACGGAGCACATCATTAACCCGAAACTTTCACGCGGCGCCTGTTGATCGTCGTTCTTGGGGCGGCAGCCTCTGTGGTTTCCGATTGTGCCGTGCGGGCAGGACAGTTTGGCCGAGGTCGCTCGGTGCGCCGGTTCCACGTGC
>NZ_JAVREH010000211.1:0-637 GCF_031845305.1 Jatrophihabitans lederbergiae
AGCGGTAGTCCCAGTTGCGGGGGCCACCGATCTGCTCGGGCAACGACGTGGTCGCTGCGGCGACGATGCCGCCGGTCGGCTGGTACGTCAGCGCTTTCAGCGTCAGCAGGGAGCGGGTGATGGCATCGCGGTAGGGACCGTGCACGGGGGTGCCGCGCTGGGCCCAGTGCTTCCAGAAGGTGACGGTGTCGGTGAGGGCGTGCTCGGCGTCGACCGGCTTGGGCGGGGGTTCGTGGCTGGGGTTCCAGGTGAGCACGAAGGGCACCCGCTCACCGGCTCGGACGGTGAACTCAGAGACGGTCGCCAGGTCGCGTCCCTGCAACGGCGCCGGGGTGCGCAGCCGGACCCGATCCGGGCCGGCGATGGCTTCCATCCGGTCACCATGGTGGCGTACCCAGGGCAGCACCCGTCCGTAGTCAAAGCGCAGCCGCAGTTGCGATCGCATCGCCACGGTGCCGTGAATGCCTTCCACGATGCGGACCACGTCCGGGGCGTGCCCGCGAGGGGGCATGAAGTCGGTGACCCGCACGGTCCCCTCCCGGCTGCGCCATTCCGTCTCCAGCACGAGGGTGTCCTCGATATAGCGGCGGGTGGTGCAGACCCCGCCCGCGGCGGGCGCGATGGTCCAGTGCCCGGC
>NZ_JAVREH010000212.1:0-623 GCF_031845305.1 Jatrophihabitans lederbergiae
CATCTACGAGGTGCCCTCTCTGACGCCGGACAATGGACCCTAGAGAAGTCTCATTATCCTGCAAGGAAAGGGCATTCTCGCTCTACGGCACGCTCAAACCCCAGCTACGACGGTGGATCCGGGCTTAACAGGCCTTGCAATCGGCGCAGCACTTGGCGTTGTCACTGGCGTCGCGACTGGCACTGGACAATCTAACCTCAGTGTCGACTACCACGTGGATCGGATGATCAGACGGTACTGCCGAGAGTGCCGGACGGGTTGTCAGCGAGTATTGCCACGGTGATCATTCGTTGCCTCGTAAACCTTAAGCAGGTGCGCTACTGTCTTGAATATTGTGCACTTTCGCAAGAATCGAGCTAAATAGGACTGGCTACCAATTCCGATTCCAGCGTACTATAGCGTTTCGAAACTGTGCGCCACTTGTCGATAATGCGCCGAGAACCGTCCACGTGTGGCCGGAAGCTATACGTCCGCGTGGTACCGGCCCACGGGAGGCTCTTAGAACGCGTTTCAGAATGGTCGGCGTGTCTGACGGGTTGGGCTGGCTGGTCGGCTGACGCTGCTGGTCGTGATCGAGGATCTCGTGCCTGACGGGCTGTGGGAGCGGGTCTCGCCGCTGCTGC
>NZ_JAVREH010000213.1:0-559 GCF_031845305.1 Jatrophihabitans lederbergiae
ACCCGGCCGCTGAACATGAGCAGCGGGACCCGTGGTCCGTAGGCCAACTGGACGCCGTCGGGGGTGTGCTCGACATCGGGTGTGGGCACGTGGTCGTCCCAGCCGCCCCAGTCATCCCACGTCAGCAGGAAGACGGTGTCGTTCCACAACCCAGCCCGCACAACCGCGTCGACAGCTTGCCAGATCTTGTCCTGACCTCTGCTGACGTCGGCAACCGGATGCTCGTCGTAGGGGCTGTCGTGCCACACCATGCTCAGTTGCGCCAGGCTTGTTGCGTCAGCGACGATGTGATCGCTGCGCACGATGTTCGGAGAGCCGGCCAACTGGGTGTAGAAAGCCAGTGGGTAGGACGAGGCCCCGGTGTATGCCTTCCAGCTGACCCCGTGGTCACCGGCGTGGCCGAGGATCGAGGGCATGTCCCATACCGGCTGTGCGCTTGACCGTGACGGGTTGCGCAGGGTGGGTGTTTGACCACCCACGATCAACAGGTGATTCGGTGTTGAATTGGTGCCGAAACCGGAGCAGTGGTTCTCCAGGAACGCCCCGGTAGCAGCGAGGT
>NZ_JAVREH010000214.1:0-556 GCF_031845305.1 Jatrophihabitans lederbergiae
AGCGACAGTCGGGCCAGCAGCAACAGATAGGACGCCCCGCGGGACTTGCTTGAGCCGGATGCGGTGAAAGTCGCACGTCCGGTTCTGAGGGGGCGGCGGCGCAGCAATGCGTCGCCGCTACCCGACCAACTTTCTCATAGGTCATCGTCGTTGTCCGCTGCCTTCGATGAGCCGAGTCTCGTGTCGGCTGGCGGGCTGGTTCCGGTGCTGGCGTTGGCCGATCGGGTCGGGTTGCGCCGCCTGGGCGATGAGCATCTGACGGTGCCGGGTGACAAGGGCGCGCACGCCGGGGCGAAGGTCGCCGCGCTGGTCGCAGGCATGGTGGCCGGGGCGGACAGCATCGAGGACATGAATGTGCTGCGCCACGCAGGGATGGGCCGGCTGTTCACCGGTCTCTACGCGCCCTCGACGCTGGGCTCGTTCCTGCGCGCCTTCACCTATGGAACGCAAATGGTTATTGCTTGACACTGCCTCCTTGGCGGACCGGTTGGTCCTGGTGGACGGGGCTCGTCTGCGCTTGGGCGTGCGTTGTGGGGCGGCGGTGGCGTCGGCGGGT
>NZ_JAVREH010000215.1:0-552 GCF_031845305.1 Jatrophihabitans lederbergiae
CATGTGGAACCGGCGAACCGAGCGACTCGGCCAAATTGTCATGCCCCCACGGCACAATCGGAAACCACAGAGGCTTCCGCCTCAACAACGACGACCAACAGGCGCTGCGTGAAAGTTTCGGGCTAGGTAGCTTCTGACGAAGCTGTCTTCTCCGGGTCGCCATTCCGCCCACGCTTCGTCCTGAAGCTCGGGCTGGTTGGCCGGCAGTGCTCGCCACATGGAGTCCTTCGCCCGCCACTGCAGCTGAAACTGCGATCGTGGCAGCGTCAGCATCTGTACGTCCTCGCCGCTCATGGCCCCAGTCTCACACATCTTCGCGCCTCCGCCAGGTCGTCCTGGCGCGAACTTGGTCGATATGCCGAAAGACGGTCGAAGGGAGCCTGGATACGGGCATTGTCGCTAGAACGAGGCGTCAGATGTCAGATGCAGCTAGTGTTGCGTGAATGAAGTAGCTGTACCTCGCGGTAGCATGGTGTATGTCGTTGACTGTTGCCGTGCAGATGCCCGCTGAGGACCGCGCCGAGTTGACCCGTTGGACGCGGACGCCGTCGC
>NZ_JAVREH010000216.1:0-550 GCF_031845305.1 Jatrophihabitans lederbergiae
CACCGCGCCGCAGCGATCTGAGCAAGCTGCACGGCCGAGTCTGACACTTTCAGCTAGCCATCCCACACGTTTGGTCGACCGGCGCCATCCGGCGTCACCGGACTGCACCGATTCCGCGACAGCCTCCATAGTCGAGGAACGGGATGAACTCGGCCCAGGCGTTGTCCCAGAGCCGGATCACCGCCGGGTAGCGCTGTCCCCATTTCTCGGCCAGTTCGTCGAACGCAGCGCGGGCGGCGGTGGCGTTGATCGCGGTGTAGATCGGCTTCAGATCGCGCTTGATCTCGTCCCAGTACTTGCGGCTGGTGAGCCGGAAGGTGTTGCGGATCAAATGGATGATGCAGGTCTGCACGATCGCCTGCGGCCAGACGTTGGACACCACATCGGGCAGGCCTTTGAGGCCGTCACACACGACGAAGAAGATGTCATTGACGCCGCGGTTGCGCAGGTCGGTGAGCACCGCCATCCAGAACTTCGCGCCCTCGCCGCCGGTGCCAGCCCAGAGCCCAAGGATGTCGCGCTCGCCGGCCAGCGTCACGCCGATGGCCGC
>NZ_JAVREH010000217.1:0-547 GCF_031845305.1 Jatrophihabitans lederbergiae
CCCCGCCGGCAGCGACGGCGTCCGCGTCCAACGGGTCAACTCGGCGCGGTCCTCAGCGAGCATCTGCACGGCAACAGTCAACGACATACACCATGCTACCGCGAGGTACAGCTACTTCATTCACGCAGCACTAGTCCTGTTGGTGAGTTCCTTTACATTCCGATGGTGACCAACTACCGCTACGGCTACGTCCGGGGGACACGCTGGTGGTGTGGCGGCTGGAGCGGCTAGGCCGTTCCACGTCGCATCTCATCCAGACAGTGACCAAGCTGGGGGAGCGGGGCATCGGCTTCCACTCAGTGAGGCGATCGACACCACAACTTCGGCCCGCCGGCTGCTGTTCGGCATCCTTGCCAGCCTGGCGGCCGAGCTGGTGCTGGTCATGGTGATGATCACTATGGGCGCGGCGTGTGACCGACTTTAGCCCTAATACCGTTCAGTTAGTGGGTTGTGATCTGGTAGATGGGTGGGTGTTGGGGTCGGGGCCAGGTGGCGTGGTGGGCGCGTTTGACGTGCCATTTGGGCATCTTTCTTTTGATGACGCGGG
>NZ_JAVREH010000218.1:0-527 GCF_031845305.1 Jatrophihabitans lederbergiae
CCCCATCACACTCGGCGCCCTCAGCATCGACCTCCCCGCCCGCCTCATCCGCCCAGCCAACGGCACAACGGCGCAGCTGATCCACCTCACCCCCACCGAATGGCGAATGCTCGAAGTCCTCCTGACCAAACCCGGCTCACTCGTCACGACCCGCGAACTACTGACCGCCATGCGCGGACACCCAGACCACACCGAACACAGTTACCTCCGCATCTACATGCAACAACTACGCCGCAAGCTCGAACCAGACCCCACCCGCCCGCGCTACCTCCTCACCGAACCAGGCATGGGATACCGATATATGCCATAAAGCGTCGCGCCCCGGTCGCGGAAGCGACTTCACCGGTTACGCCAAGTGCCACACCGGGCAATGGCCTTGCCCCCGGGGGACTGTCCTGAAAACGGCACCTCTCTGTGTCAAGCGGCTGGCGACGGAGAGGAAACCGAGTCGTTGGTCATGGTGCGGTAGACGACGTCGGTGAGACGGCGTTTGAGGCAGCGCATGGCTTCTTTGTGGTTTTTCCCGG
>NZ_JAVREH010000219.1:0-510 GCF_031845305.1 Jatrophihabitans lederbergiae
GCCCATCGCATGGTGCATACGAGTTGCTGCATGAGGGCAGTGCCCGGCCGAACCTGACCGCCTTCGTCATGACCTGGACGGAACCGCAGGCCAACCGGCTGATGGCCGAGAACATAACCGACAAGGAGGAATACCCGCAGACCCCCGCCCTTCGAGAACCGGTGTATCGCGATCCTGGCCGATCTCTGACACGCCCGAGACTCCGACGGCGTGGAATCGATCGCGGCTGGACGTTCGTGTACCGACGTGGATCTCGCTAAGTCCGCCCTGTGGACCAGGAACAGGCCCTCGCTAAGGGCGCAAACTCAGCGCCCACCTCATCGTGCGTACCACCGTGTACTATGACCTAGCTGCCCAGACCCACAGACCGCGCGTGCCCACAGGCGACGTTGCCGCGGCGTGCGGTGGTCGGGTTCGCCAGCGTCCGAGGACGGCTATGAAGAGCTGGTTGTCCAGCCATGTTGGCCGAGCGGTTAGAGCCAGTCGCGTCGTTTGAAGACGACGCCGAGG
>NZ_JAVREH010000220.1:0-461 GCF_031845305.1 Jatrophihabitans lederbergiae
CCCGATATTCTTCACCCTGAAGGTGCTCCTCGCTCCGCATGAACTGGTCGTCGCAACCCTGATTCTTGCTGGCTTGGAGCACTTTTCAGTTGATCAACGCGCCGCCCTCATGAAAGCCCCGGGCTAGTGGGAAAGTCTGCAGTATTCGACCGGGACGACGACACGATGACCTTCGCGTCCTACCTACTTCGACTCAGATTCGGCCCGACAGTCCGATCAGACTGGGCAAGTCTTGTGATCAACAGTCCACTAGGCCGGGCCTACGTTGGATCCGTCGCGAGCCAGCAGGTAGGTCAAGCAAACGTGAACGGCAGCAAGCTGAAAGCCTTCCCTCTGTTGGGACCTGACCCCGAGTAGTGGACACGCTCAATCCCTGCTTCGGTGGGGTGGAAGCGAGATGATCCACTCATGGCGAGGAAGAACTACTCCGAGGAGTTTCGCCGCGACGCTGTCGAGTTGTA
>NZ_JAVREH010000221.1:0-453 GCF_031845305.1 Jatrophihabitans lederbergiae
GCCGTCCCCGTCGTCGTTGTCGCCCTCGCACGGCCATCCTCACGCCTTCCCCGCAACATCCTCACGACTTACAGACGGACCCTCACAATCCACAGACGGCAACCGATCCGGCACCGTTTCGGCACCGTTTCGGCACCGCAGAAGAGCGCGATAAACTCTCACGACTTGTTCACGGGTGAGATCTTTGCGCTGCGCACGTTTCGCAATCGGGCCCGGCGGCATAGCCCTCCAGTTGAACAGTTCGCGGTTACTGAGTGAAGGCGACGGCCCGCGCTTGCTCTTGGTCGCCAGCGCGGGCAGGCTTGAGTGCATGGCTGCCGACGTCAAGCATGGGCCTTCGCCCCGAAAAGTGGACACGCGATTTGATTGTTATGCGGCCGGTCGTAGCGTAGCCGCGGTGGTGGTGTTCTCGTAGGTGATCGGGCTGCGGTAGCCGCAGGCGGAGTGCCGGCG
>NZ_JAVREH010000222.1:0-450 GCF_031845305.1 Jatrophihabitans lederbergiae
CCATCACCGCCATCGCCCAGATCCCGGGTTTGAAGAGCCGCGCCGGCGGCTCCGTCGTCTCCCAGAACGGGAAGGTGGTCGGCTCCACGCTGCTGGGCCAGAGCTTCACCGACGCCAAAGGCAGCGCGCTGCCGCAGTACTTCCAGTCCCGGCCCTCGGCGGCCGGCGCGGGCTATGACCCGACCGCGTCCTCAGCCAGCAACCTCGGGCCCGAGTCCATCGTCGACACCCTTCCTGACCCCTCGGTGAAGGATGACGCCGGCAAGCAGAGCCTGCTGACCCAGGTCTGCAGCCGCAGCCTGGCGATCGGCGTGCTGGATGGCGTCAGCGGTGCCCGGCCGTTCTGCACCCCCGACGGAGTCGGGGCGGTACTGGCGGTGTTCTGGTCCGGACCGGGTTACCACGGCAGCATCAGCCGGGTCGTGAGCATCAACCAGGCCGCACCGGCGC
>NZ_JAVREH010000223.1:0-436 GCF_031845305.1 Jatrophihabitans lederbergiae
ATGGCGGACACAGTCGTCGATGTCCTGAACCTGCTTCGCGTCGGTAGGGCTGCAATAACAAAGCAGCCTTCTTAGCCAACGACGCTCAGGTTCCGCAGAACGACAACGAGATGAGCGTCCGGTAGCCCTGGGTGCCTCTGTCGGCGTGGAACACGACCTTGGCGGGCACCTCGCCGCGCAGGGTGATCGCCATCTGCAGCGCCTGTTCGACCAGATCGGTGCGCATGTGCTCGGCGAGGGCCCAGCCGAGCACCCGGCGGGAGTGGGCGTCGATGACGGTGGCCAGGTAGAGCCAGCCTTGCCAGGTGCGCAGGTAGACATCCCACGCGAGTGAGTGTCAAGCAGCGACCTGAGCGGGGCCCGTCGAGAGTTCGTTCCAGGCGGCGTGCTCGTCCCAGAGTTGACCGTTCTGTAGACACCACCACATGCGGCCGAT
>NZ_JAVREH010000224.1:0-424 GCF_031845305.1 Jatrophihabitans lederbergiae
GCCGCCTGGCCAGCAGGCGAAGCAATAGTCGACCTGGGCCATGGCCGCGGGCGCAAGCTTGCAGGTGACGCGCTTCCTCCGTCGCAGCGGGCTGGCTCCGGGGCGTTTCTGGGTCACGCAGGCGGTGTCGAACGGTTGCGACCCAGCCGCGGCGTCACGGTGGACCGCGGCCCCGAACCCGCCGTGGCTTCTACCGCTTTCGTGGGATGGCGGGCAGCGACGGCATCCGGCTCGCAGATCAGCAGGTCGGTGGGTGCGCATTCGAGCACGGCGCAGATGACATCAAGGTCGTCGAGACGGATCGAGGTCGGCGTCGTAGTCCATAGCGCTGACATCTTCCCGGCGCTGATGTCCAGGCCGGCACCGGCCAGTCGGCGTCGCATCTCGGTGGATTTCCAGATGCCGCGCTCGGCGGCGGTCATGC
>NZ_JAVREH010000225.1:0-424 GCF_031845305.1 Jatrophihabitans lederbergiae
GGGAACAGGTGGTGGTGGTGGTTTCGGGATCACCCCCGCGCGAGCGGGGAACAGGGTGTTGACACGATGGCGGCACGGGGGGTATTGGGATCACCCCCGCGCGAGCGGGGAACAGTTCGCCAAGGGCGGGTTCCCCGACAACGGCATCGGATCACCCCCGCGCGAGCGGGGAACAGTATGACGTGGCTTCCTCGGTCAGGGTGACGATGGGATCACCCCCGCGCGAGCGGGGAACAGTGCTCAGGGGTGCACCTGTGCAGCGTCTCGTCGGGATCACCCCCGCGCGAGCGGGGAACAGCGCTACTGCCCCGGCGGTGCCGGGTTCGGGGTGGGATCACCCCCGCGCGAGCGGGGAACAGCTGGTGGAAACGAACCAGGGCGGCGACCTCTGGGGATCACCCCCGCGCGAGCGGGGAACAGGCCC
>NZ_JAVREH010000226.1:0-419 GCF_031845305.1 Jatrophihabitans lederbergiae
CCTTCGGCACACCCTCCGCCGCCAGCCTCCTGATCAGCGCCCAGTCCTCCAAAGTGATCACACTCCAATCGTTGAGTGCTCACTTCTCACCGCCGAAACTGTTCAGTTTTCGAGCGCCGCCGACACTCACGATGTCACCTGGCGTTACGAGGCCGGTCCTAGGTCACGTGTCGCGGTGGTTAGCCGGTCACGCACGGTACCGATCGCGGCTGGGCGTGCCTGATTCGATCTCGTACAGTAACGGCGGCTAATCCCCAGCCTCACTAGCGCTTTGAGAGCATCCGCTCACCGTCTAACCCGGGGCTTTCATGAGGGCGGCGCGTTGATCAACTGAAAAGTGCTCCAAGCCAGCAAGAATCAGGGTTGCGACGACCAGTTCATGCGGAGCGAGGAGCACCTTCAGGGTGAAGAATATCGGG
>NZ_JAVREH010000227.1:0-412 GCF_031845305.1 Jatrophihabitans lederbergiae
GCCGCCGGCACTCCGCCTGCGGCTACCGCAGCCCGATCACCTACGAGAACACCACCACCGCGGCTACGCTACGACCGGCCGCATAACAATCAAATCGCGTGTCCACTTTTCGGGGCGAAGGCCCCCCTGCGACCTGCGGTGCCGGAAATCCTAAGGAACAGAGGATTGAACGACTCGCATCGTGACGCAAGTTATCCGTGGCGGGCAGCGGTCGATCATGCATCACTCTCAATATCGTCTGGTTGTGCGCTGATAAGGAAATATCGGCGCGCGTGCGGCTAGATGGGTTGATTCCTTGAAGGTGTGTCGCTGGCGGGGAGGTAGGCGGAGGGTTTCCAAGATCAATGCGTGACTAAAGAACTAGAAACCCTCCTGACCGGACTGTATGTCCTCATCGATGATCGTGTCGTTG
>NZ_JAVREH010000228.1:0-412 GCF_031845305.1 Jatrophihabitans lederbergiae
GCCAACGTGACAGCCAAACCGCGCTACTCGCCCAAGAAGAGCGGGAACTTGCCGAAACACCTGAACAAGAACTCGCCGAACTCACCGCGCTCTATGAAGCCAACGGCCTCTCGCCAGCCACCGCAAGGACCGTGGCCACGGAGCTCACCGCCCACGATGTGCTGGCCGCGCACCTGGACGCCGAATTACAACTCGACCCCGATGACCTCGCCGACCCCATCCAGGCCGCCGCCGCGTCCGCGGGCTCCTTCACCCTCGGCGCGCTGCTACCGCTACTGGCAATCTTGCTCCCACCCGCCACCTGGCGGGTATCGGTCACCTTCACCGCCGTACTGATCACCCTGGGCATCGCGGGCGCACTCAGTGCCCGCATCGGAGGAAGCAGCGCCCGACGCGCCATGGCGCGCGTCGT
>NZ_JAVREH010000229.1:0-410 GCF_031845305.1 Jatrophihabitans lederbergiae
CTGACGCAACAAGCCTGGCGCAGTTGAGCATGGTGTGGCATGACAGTCCGTATGACGAGCATCCGGTTGCCGACGTCAGCAGAGGTCAGGACAAGATCTGGCAGGCTGTCGACGCGGTTGTGCGGGCTGGGTTGTGGAACGACACCGTGTTCTTGCTGACGTGGGATGACTGGGGCGGCTGGGACGACCACGTGCCCACACCCGATGTCGAGCACACCCCCGACGGCGTCCAGTTGGCCTACGGACCGCGGGTCCCGCTGCTCATGTTCGGCGGCCGGGTCAGGGCCGGCGTCGAGAGCCGGTGGACTTCGCATGTGAGCATTGGCAAAACCGCGCTGGAGCTGCTCGGTCTGCCTGCCCTCGGGGTGCCCCGCCTGGTCGACGCCGTCAGCCTCACCGCCCTCGTCCAG
>NZ_JAVREH010000230.1:0-409 GCF_031845305.1 Jatrophihabitans lederbergiae
TCGTGGTCGGCGAGCCCGGCGTTGCGGGCCAGAGCGAGGCCGTCAAGGGTCTCGCCCCAGACGTCGAGTTGCAGTTGGTCAGAGGCGGCGTTGCCCGTCCGCACGGGCTTGGAGTTTTCGTACCCGGTGAGCCAGGGCAGTTCGGCTTCGGGCAGCCGCCGGGTGCCGTCCAGGGCGTACATGATCTGCAGGTCGGCGGGGTCTCCGGCGACTGCTCTCAGTAGCCATTCCCGCCAGGCTTTGGCTTCGTCGTGGTAGCCGGCGGAGATCAGCGCCTGCAGGGGTAGACATCCCACGCGAGTGAGTGTCAAGCAGCGACCTGAGCGGGGCCCGTCGAGAGTTCGTTCCAGGCGGCGTGCTCGTCCCAGAGTTGACCGTTCTGTAGACACCACCACATGCGGCCGATGAG
>NZ_JAVREH010000231.1:0-406 GCF_031845305.1 Jatrophihabitans lederbergiae
TCGGCGAGCCTGGCTGTGCAGGGGATTCCCGCGCCGCAGCCCAGATCGACAACCTGCGATCCGGGTTGGAGCCGTGCGAGCAGCTGGTCGAGGAAGCGAAGCCGAGGATCACCGGTCGTCTGGTCGATGTAGTCGAGGTAGGCGTCGGCCATGGCGTCGTAGCCTTGCTCGACGATCGCGCGCTCGTTCGTCATGATCTACAGCATTCCAGATGCGCGGCTCGGCGGCGGTGGACATTCATCGCAGCCGGGTGGGTGTTTGCACGGGTGCCGGCGGTGTCGGGCAACTGCAGTTCGGGTTCGCATCAGTCATCGCTCTGGTGGCACCGAACCGAGCTCGCCGAACCCGGGATGGTCGACGGTGTTCGTATAGCGGCTCGCGGCCTTGATGCTGAGCCCGAACAGGT
>NZ_JAVREH010000232.1:0-403 GCF_031845305.1 Jatrophihabitans lederbergiae
TGAGCAGGCTGGCGTCCAGGGCGGGGGCGTCGTAGGACTGGGTGAAGGTGTTGCGGTCGGCGTCGTAGCCGTGGGTGAGGACGTCGGCGTGGATGGTGTCGCGAAGGGCTTGCCACCGGTCGGCGGGTCCGTGCAGGTCGGGGTGGGTGCGCACGGCGGTGGCCATCCGGTCGGCGGCGACCCAGGCCATGACTTTGGAGTGGGTGAAATGCCGGCGCGGGCCGCGCATCTCCCACAGTCCGTTGTCGGGTCGGTCCCAGTTGCCTTCCAGGTGTTCCATGAGCGCGACTTGGAGGTCCCAGGCGTCGTCGTGGTCGGCGAGCCCGGCGTTGCGGGCCAGCGCGAGGTCGTCGAGGGTCTCGCCCCAGACGTCGAGTTGCAGTTGATCGGAGGCGGCGTTGCC
>NZ_JAVREH010000233.1:0-387 GCF_031845305.1 Jatrophihabitans lederbergiae
CATACGACCCCTCCGAGTACAGCGCCATCCCGATGGAGAAGTACGCCATCACCCGGGCCGGCAGCGACCGATGACGCAGTTCGGTCCGGCCGACCCCGGCGATCACCTCATCCACCAGATCCGGCGGAAACACCCGGGTCAGCACACCCACCGACACCAGATCCGACAACCGACGACCCGTCTCCGGCTTCACCCATCCAGCACGAGGCATACCACCAAACTACACCGCTGTAAGCTTAACTGAACGGTATTGGGGTTAGCCCGGGGCTTTCATGAGGGCGGCGCGTTGATCAACTGAAAAGTGCTCCAAGCCAGCAAGAATCAGGGTTGCGACGACCAGTTCATGCGGAGCGAGGAGCACCTTCAGGGTGAAGAATATCGGGTTGT
>NZ_JAVREH010000234.1:0-382 GCF_031845305.1 Jatrophihabitans lederbergiae
CGTCAAGCGCATCCTGGCCAACCACGACGCCGAAGTCGAAGAGGACCTACCTCCGCACACCTTCCAGATCCTCAACCGCCGCGACCGCCTGAGCCACGCCAATCCCGATGTGGTCCACGGACTTAGTTCTGTTCGAGAATGACGCGGCGGCCGCCTACGCCTTCAGTGCAGCGCGGAGTGCCTTGCAGTTGATCGTGCGGCTGGTCTACGTGGTGTACGCGATCCAACCAGACGGCCGCCACGGCGGGAGTGTGTACGCGCTAACCCTTTCGGGCTCGGCGGTCATCCAGGGTTGTGAGCGTCGTAGGAGCCTCGCGCGCAATGATCGACCGGGGAGGGCCCGCCGGGTGACGTTGTGCATGCCGCGTGGTGTCCCAACCCG
>NZ_JAVREH010000235.1:0-381 GCF_031845305.1 Jatrophihabitans lederbergiae
TTGGCTGCTGGGTTTATTGGTAGGTGATGATGTCGGGTCGGGGGGTCAGGGCCATCACCTCGCCGGGGCTCATCAGGCGGGTGTCTTGGGTGTAGAACAGCTTGAACCCGGTATGAAACCGGGTGGGGAATGCGAGTTGGTGATAGACCGCGACCTTGCCGGCGGGGGTGCCTTCGCCGTCGGCGTGCAGGGTTTGCTCTACCCCGGGGTGGGTGGTGATCTGGTCGCGGTCGGGCAGCATCGGCGTAGTGAATTGGTGGATGATCAGCAGCTTGTCCGGTAGCCGGTGTGCGGTGATCAGCCCGGACAGGTAAGCCGCGACGGTGTTGATGCTGGCGGCTGAGGATGATCCGATCCGGCCGTTGCCCGGGGCTTGGCCGG
>NZ_JAVREH010000236.1:0-377 GCF_031845305.1 Jatrophihabitans lederbergiae
GGCTGCGGGTGGTCGCTTTCTACGGCGGCCCCGACGGTCCAGGGCTGGGGGTGTTGGGGGCGGGAACACCGGAGCAGGCCGCGGCAGCAGTGGCAGCCCAAGCCGCCGCCTTCGCCGGCTTCGGCCGGCCGGTGCAGCCGGCGATGGAACTACTGGCAAGCGTCGCCCAGGACGCACCCGGCCCGGAGGGCACCTACTCCCGCCCCGTGACCGATACCCAGATCGCGGCGTATCTCGCGGTGGCACATGCGCACCGGATGCTGCTGATCCTCGACATCCAACCCGGCGGCGGGGAGTTCCTGCCCCAGGTCCAGGCATTGCAACCGTTCCTGCTCGACCCCGACGTCAGCGTGGCGTTGGACCCTGAATGGAAAGTC
>NZ_JAVREH010000237.1:0-373 GCF_031845305.1 Jatrophihabitans lederbergiae
GACGGTGGTTGCGGACCGATGCGTGGGACACCGGCTTCGTCGACCTCGCCGGGACCCAGGGACTGCTCGGGCAGGTCGAGGGCCGCACCAGCGCCTGCGTAGTGGACTGGTTGCAGCAGCGCACGCCAGAGTTCCGGCCCGGGATCCGGTTCGTCGCGATCGACCGGCCGCGGTCTACGCCGCCGCGGTCCGAACGCCCGGTCTGCTGCCGAACGCGACGCTGGTCGTTGATCACTTTTATGTCGACGCCTTGGCCAACGCGGCTGTGACCGCCGTCCGCCGCCGGGTGATCTGGGACCAAGAAGGCCGCCGAGGCCGCAAGGCAGACCCGGCGTGGGCCAACCGGCGCAGGCTGCTCACCGGCCGGCAGCGG
>NZ_JAVREH010000238.1:0-365 GCF_031845305.1 Jatrophihabitans lederbergiae
CCCACCTACCAGATCGCACGAAGCTAACTGAACGGTATTGTCCCTAGCCCGGAACTTTCACGCTGCGTCTGCTGGTCCCGAATCTTGGGGTGGCAGCCTCTGTGGGTTGGGATTGTGCCGTGGGGGTATGACGGTTTGGCCGAGGTCGCTCGGTGCGCCGGTTCCACTGGCCGGTCGGTCTCTTGGTTGTCGGTGCGCGGCGACAACGCCGGCCTACGGGATCTCATCCGTGACTCGCTCTAGATGGTTGATTCCTTGAAGGTGTGTCGCTGGCGGGGAGGTAGGCGGAGGGTTTCCAAGATCAATGCGTGACTAAAGAACTAGAAACCCTCCTGACCGGACTGTATGTCCTCATCGATGATCGT
>NZ_JAVREH010000239.1:0-343 GCF_031845305.1 Jatrophihabitans lederbergiae
CAGGGGATTCTCTGGCAGCGGCTCGGCCAGACGCACAGCACCCGGCAGTCGCCGTGGGTGGCCTGTTGTGTCCAGACCGTGCTGGCCTTCGTGGTGGTGCTCGGCTTCGCGCTGGCCGGCCGCGATCTGTTCACTTGGCTCACCGGCATCGGCGCGGTCGGCGTTATCCTGCTGCAATCGATGGCCGGGGTTGCGATCATCGTCTTCTTCCGAAAGACGAATCTCGACCGACGGGTGTGGAATACGCTAATCGCCCCGATCACCAGCCTGGCCGGCCTGCTCACCTTGCTGTTCTTCGCGTTTAAGAACCTGACCACTCTGGTCGGTGCGAAGGGCGCGATCG
>NZ_JAVREH010000240.1:0-341 GCF_031845305.1 Jatrophihabitans lederbergiae
ACGTGGAACCGGCGCACCGAGCGACCTCGGCCAAACTGTCCTGCCCGCACGGCACAATCGGAAACCACAGAGGCTGCCGCCCCAAGAACGACGATCAACAGGCGCCGCGTGAAAGTTTCGGGCTAACGCGAACGGATCCTCGTCATCGCCTTCATCCGCCTCCGTAGCGAATAAATCACGTTCGGCGTCTGCAAACGCGGTCAACGACCGCTCGTACTTTTTGGCTCCGTAGGTGAAGGTCTTGCGCTCGTTGAGGACGAGGCCAAGCTCGCGAACCTCTTCTGCGCACGCCTCCAATGCACCGCGTGCGTCCGCAAGCGTCTTCGACGCGATCCTGAAGT
>NZ_JAVREH010000241.1:0-336 GCF_031845305.1 Jatrophihabitans lederbergiae
CAGGAGCCTGCCGTCAGATCCCAGGGCGCCCGGACCGCATACCCCGGCGGCCTCGCCCCAGGGGCCAGCCGACGAGAAAGGGTGGGAGGACTGGATAGCCGCCTACAGCGAGGCCTCATCGGTCCTGACCGGTCCCGGTGGCGATTCGGGGTTCGGTCTGAAGGAGGCTCAACGAGAGGCCGAGGTGCGCCGAGCTTCGCCGAACATGCGTGATCGGCATCGCTGCAGCCACCCTCGCCGCAAGGGCGGTAGTGGCCAGGCGGCTACGCCGGATCTCATCGTGAGCGGCGGTCTTCGATGAGAGTAGTGCGTCCGCTGCTTCGGCTCGCCTTCTCG
>NZ_JAVREH010000242.1:0-330 GCF_031845305.1 Jatrophihabitans lederbergiae
GGGACTCCACCTACACCCTGCAAGCGCTGATCTCCGCCGGCTACCTCGACGAGGCCAAGGCCTGGCGGGAATGGCTACTGAGAGCGGTCGCCGGAGACCCCGCCGACCTGCAGATCATGTACGCCCTGGACGGCACCCGGCGGCTACCCGAAGCCGAACTGCCCTGGCTCACCGGATACGAAAACTCCACACCCGTGCGGACGGGCAACGCCGCCTCCGATCAACTGCAACTCGACGTCTGGGGCGAGACCCTCGACGACCTCGCGCTGGCCCGCAACGCCGGGCTCGCCGACCACGACGACGCCTGGGACCTCCAAGTCGCGCTCATGG
>NZ_JAVREH010000243.1:0-330 GCF_031845305.1 Jatrophihabitans lederbergiae
CCATGAGCGCGACTTGGAGGTCCCAGGCGTCGTCGTGGTCGGCGAGCCCGGCGTTGCGGGCCAGCGCGAGGTCGTCGAGGGTCTCGCCCCAGACGTCGAGTTGCAGTTGATCGGAGGCGGCGTTGCCGGTCCGTACGGGTGTGGAGTTTTCGTATCCGGTGAGCCAGGGCAGTTCGGCTTCGGGTAGCCGCCGGGTGCCGTCGAGGGCGTACATGATCTGCAGGTCGGCGGGGTCTCCGGCGACCGCTCTCAGTAGCCATTCCCGCCAGGCCTTGGCCTCGTCGAGGTAGCCGGCGGAGATCAGCGCTTGCAGGGTGTAGGTGGAGTCCC
>NZ_JAVREH010000244.1:0-327 GCF_031845305.1 Jatrophihabitans lederbergiae
GTGCGACTGTGGCGTTCGGCATGGCGGTGACCGCGTTCGCGAGCATCTTCCAAGGCCCTATGGTCCCAGCCAGCCGAACTGACCTGCCATGACGACCCGCGCCATTCACTCACCTGTATTGCTCGCCTGGACGGTGAAGACGTGTGGCATCGGCTAGGTGAGGGGTTGGTCGTTGGGTGGGGGCAGGGTGCTGCCGTTGTGCAGCAGGACCGGGCCGATGGGCGTTGAGGAGGTGACTGGTGGCGGCGGCAACGGGGCAGGGGTTGGTGGTGGTGATGGCGGCGGTGGCTGGGTGATGGTGCTGCCGAACGCTGGTGGGGCGGGAGT
>NZ_JAVREH010000245.1:0-303 GCF_031845305.1 Jatrophihabitans lederbergiae
TCGCCCGCAGCGACGGCCTGGCCGGGTCCAGCGTCGCCGAACTTGCCACCCAACGCGTGCTGGTCGAATCCCTGGGCGGCAGTTACCACTCCATCGTCGGTGACGACATCCCGGCCGCGGTGCTGAACTTCGCCCGAGCGAACAACGCCACCCAGATTGTCATCGGCGCAAGCCGCCGCAACCCCGTCGTCGCCGCGCTCACCGGCCCCGGCACCGGCATGGCCATCACCCGCACCTCCGGCACCATCGACGTGCACGTCATCAGCCACGACTACATCGGCAAAGGACGCGTACTCCCGCGAG
>NZ_JAVREH010000246.1:0-287 GCF_031845305.1 Jatrophihabitans lederbergiae
GGCCGGTGGGGTCCAGTGATCGGGTCACGAGGTAGAGGCATTTCAACGCGGCCTGCTCGTTCGGGAAGTGACCGCGGGCCTTGATCGCCCGCCGGTAGCGGGCGTTGAGCGACTCGATCGCGTTCGTCGAGCAGATGACCCGGCGGATCTCTACGTCGTAGAGGCTGTTGCAGTATGCGTGTCGCCATGCCGGTTTCCAGCAGCGGTTTGGGAGAATTGGTTTATGGCGAAGGGGTATCGTCCGCTGCGGCGTGACCAGGGGTTCCTGCTACCGCCGAACATGCGGG
>NZ_JAVREH010000247.1:0-282 GCF_031845305.1 Jatrophihabitans lederbergiae
TGCTGCCGAACGCTGGTGGGGCGGGAGTGGATGGGTCGGCCTGGACGAGGTCGGTGAGGCTGACGGCGTCGTCCAGGCGGGGCACCCCGAGGGCAGGCAGACCGAGCAGCTCCAGCGCGGTTTTGCCGATGCTCACATGCGAAGTCCACCGGCTTTCGACGCCGGCCTTGACCCGGCCGCTGAACATGAGCAGCGGGACCCGTGGTCCGTAGGCCAACTGGACGCCGTCGGGGGTGTGCTCGACATCGGGTGTGGGCACGTGGTCGTCCCAGCCGCCCCAGT
>NZ_JAVREH010000248.1:0-279 GCF_031845305.1 Jatrophihabitans lederbergiae
TGGCTCGGATGCTGGAAAGCCGAAGGCACCTGGTAGTGGAACGCGGCGTCTACAAAGTGGGCGGTATCGACCCCGAGGCTGACCAGAGCTGGAGCCGTTACCTGCGCGCGGTGCTGGCGTTCAGCCTCGTGTCAGTGCTGTTCCTGTACGCCTTCCTGCGGCTGCAGAACCACTTCGGTCATCCGTACGCGGTGCCGCGAATGGGTGGCTCGCAGTCCTGGAACACCGCTGCGAGCTTCGTCACGAACACGAACTGGCAGTCCTACTCCGGGGAGAACG
>NZ_JAVREH010000249.1:0-279 GCF_031845305.1 Jatrophihabitans lederbergiae
TCAACGCCTTCGGTCCCGGCCTGGCGGTCAAGGCCGCGCAGGATGACCCGGAAGGCTTCTTCTTCACTATCGGCCAGCGCATGGTCGGCAATGGCATGCAGACCTTGCTGTCGCTGCTGATCGTGACCAGCATGTTCGCGGCCATCGTGGCTTTTCACAACAACGTTGCTCGGTACTTTTTCGCCCTTGGGCGGCAGGGGATTCTCTGGCAGCGGCTCGGCCAGACGCACAGCACCCGGCAGTCGCCGTGGGTGGCCTGTTGTGTCCAGACCGTGCTGG
>NZ_JAVREH010000250.1:0-276 GCF_031845305.1 Jatrophihabitans lederbergiae
GGCGCAGGTGGGCCAGCCAGGAGCCGTCAGGAAGGTCCTCGACGTGGGTGGGTTTGGGGCCTGCCTTGTCGGTGCGGACCCGCCACAGGAGATCCGCGCCGGTACCGATTGCCTTGCGCCACAGGGCGTATGAGAAGAATCCGCGATCGGCCAACAGCAGCATGCCCGCCGTGAGGTGTTCCAGCAGCGGGCCGGTCAACGTGGTCTCGGACTGGGAGTACCTGCCGACCTCGGCGGCGAAGATCGCATGGGTGCCGCACTCTGCCAGCGCCAGGA
>NZ_JAVREH010000251.1:0-274 GCF_031845305.1 Jatrophihabitans lederbergiae
ATACAACTCGACAGCGTCGCGGCGAAACTCCTCGGAGTAGTTCTTCCTCGCCATGAGTGGATCATCTCGCTTCCACCCCACCGAAGCAGGGATTGAGCGTGTCCACTACTCGGGGTCAGGTCCCCTCCCGCGCGATCCGGGTTAAGTCCAATACCGTTCAGTTAAGCTTACAGCGGTGTAGTTTGGTGGTATGCCTCGTGCTGGGTGGGTGAAGCCGGAGTCGGATCGTCGGTTGTCGGATTTGGTGTCGGTGGGGGTGTTGACCCGGGTGTTT
>NZ_JAVREH010000252.1:0-267 GCF_031845305.1 Jatrophihabitans lederbergiae
CGATCTTGGATGTCGGTGAGAAGCAGCCGGCGCACGGCGCCGATCGACACGCCGTGGTAGACGATGAGTGCGACGATTGCCGCTCGGGCCGGATCGATGGATTGCAGGGCTTCGCGCAGCACGGCCGGGGCCTGGGGCATCGGTTCGCGCTCCTGATACTGGCCGGTGACCAGCCGCCCGATCGGGTTGACGAAGATCGTCTTACGTCCTTTGAGAACGCCGAAGATCGACTTCAAGCCCTGGCCGCATCCAGCGCGTGCGTTGCCG
>NZ_JAVREH010000253.1:0-266 GCF_031845305.1 Jatrophihabitans lederbergiae
TGCCATTGGACGTGCTGCAGAACCGGCGCCCGAATGCTTTCGGCCGCGTCGGCGATCAGGTCGTTCGCGGCGAGCGACCGGGGCAGTAGTTCGGATTGGGTGAGCCCGAACTTTCCCAGTACCGCGCGCCGCAACCGGGCCCCAGAGCAGCGCAAGCCGGCAACCCGTACCGGGCGCCCATCGAACATCCCGAGGAAGGCCACTCGTTGTTCATCGACCCAGCCCGATTCGGCCGCGGCCGCGAGCACGTGCATCCAGTCCTCGCT
>NZ_JAVREH010000254.1:0-262 GCF_031845305.1 Jatrophihabitans lederbergiae
ATCACCTCATCCACCAGATCCGGCGGAAACACCCGGGTCAGCACACCCACCGACACCAGATCCGACAACCGACGACCCGTCTCCGGCTTCACCCATCCAGCACGAGGCATACCACCAAACTACACCGTTGTAAGTTTAACTGAACGGTATTGGGCTTAGCCCGGGGCTTTCATGAGGGCGGCGCGTTGATCAACTGAAAAGTGCTCCAAGCCAGCAAGAATCAGGGTTGCGACGACCAGTTCATGCGGAGCGAGGAGCACCT
>NZ_JAVREH010000255.1:0-255 GCF_031845305.1 Jatrophihabitans lederbergiae
GTACGGACTGGTTAGACGCCATCCCGGCGCCAGCAATCAAGACCCTTCGCAAGCTCGGCCATGTCACCGCGACCGCCAGAGACCCAGGCGCACTACTACAACAACTGCTGGCCTTCTTTGGAGTTAGCACCATCGAAGCATGGGGCTCGATCTGGGCGAAGCCATCTGCGGCCTTCCTGAAGTCCCCAGCGTTCGAGGCACACCAGGGCGCGGTAGCTGTCTGGCTACGCCTCGGTGAGCTTGAAGCCATCAGCC
>NZ_JAVREH010000256.1:0-255 GCF_031845305.1 Jatrophihabitans lederbergiae
GTGTTTCTCGGTGGTGAAGATGCTGCCGCGGCCGAGGCGTTCTTTGACGGTCTGCAGGTCGGCGCCGCCGGCGAGGAGCCAGGAGGCGTGGGCATGGCGGAGGTCGTGTGTCCGAACGCAGATACCGATGCCGGCGGTGACGAGGGCGGGTATCCAGATGTGTTCACGGAACCACGACCTCGGGATATGCCCATCGGTGTCGGGGTGCGGTTGCGAGTGGTCCCAGGTGCCGGGTGGGCGTCTTTGCTGGCGGCG
>NZ_JAVREH010000257.1:0-255 GCF_031845305.1 Jatrophihabitans lederbergiae
ACGGCGACGCCCACGGCAGCGCAACGGTCCTGAAGCTCGTAGCAGAAATCAGGGAAGGGCACGCGAGTGAGTTCCCTGAGCTGGGGCAGGAGCTGCTTGAGTGCGGCCTTTTGGAACGGTTCGCAATAGAGGCTGATGGCTTCAAGCTCACCGAGGCGTAGCCAGACAGCTACCGCGCCCTGGTGTGCCTCGAACGCTGGGGACTTCAGGAAGGCCGCAGATGGCTTCGCCCAGATCGAGCCCCATGCTTCGATG
>NZ_JAVREH010000258.1:0-255 GCF_031845305.1 Jatrophihabitans lederbergiae
CGCCCAGCAAATTCCGGCCGCAGAGGCCGCCGACCTGACGAAGCTGCTCGCGCTGGCCGCAAGGACTGAGGACCGTCCCGTCCCGCCAGCCCGGGGAGACAAGCCGTGGGACGCCTACGCCGACGCCGTCGGTGGCCTGCGACAGGACCTGGTCACTCCCGCCGCTGATGAGGACGACGCCTTAGAACGCGCCACGCGAGGACGAGTCGTCGCCGGGGAAGTAGCCGGCATCCCGGAGCTGCACCCGGGTGACGC
>NZ_JAVREH010000259.1:0-255 GCF_031845305.1 Jatrophihabitans lederbergiae
CAAGCACCGTGGCCACCGAGCTCACCGCCCACGATGTGCTCGCCGCGCACCTAGATGAGTGAGTCCGTTTGCGGCTCACGCGCGTGTCGCTGCCGGAGGTGGTAGGCGGAGGGCGTCGAAGATCATTCTGTGACGAATAACCTGGACGCCCTCCTGACCGCACTCTACGTCGAGCTCGACGATCGTGTCTTGCCCGCGCTGGGTTGGAGTCGTGATCATCTGCCTGGTCGCAAGCCCGAGTTGACCGACGCGGAG
>NZ_JAVREH010000260.1:0-255 GCF_031845305.1 Jatrophihabitans lederbergiae
GACGAGCCACATGCGCAGAGCACCGCGGGCAAACTGAACTGGTTACGAGCCGCCGTTCTCGGTGCCAACGACGGAATCGTGTCCGTTGCCGGGATCGTCGTCGGAGTGGCTGGGGCCACCTCCTCCCGTGGACCCATTTTCACCGCCGGTCTCGCCGGACTCGTCGCCGGCGCCGTCTCGATGGCGCTGGGTGAGTACGTGTCTGTGAGCAGCCAACGTGACAGCCAAACCGCGCTACTCGCCCAAGAAGAGCGG
>NZ_JAVREH010000261.1:0-255 GCF_031845305.1 Jatrophihabitans lederbergiae
ACCGGACACCGGCCGTCAAGACCTGGTTCGCCCAACGCGCCGCCGAGCTCCCTGCGCCGATGCGTGACGAGCTTGGGATCTGATTCCTGGTGATGCACGACGCAAGCAGCACGTCGCCGCGGCGCAACCCCCGAGCCGAGGCCACGATCAACGTCCAGCTCAACTTCGCGTTGTCCGCACTGCGCGCCTGGGCTGCGGCTGGGATGACCTCGCTGCGCGAGGTGTCCCGCGAGGACGTGCTGATGGTGCTGCCCG
>NZ_JAVREH010000262.1:0-255 GCF_031845305.1 Jatrophihabitans lederbergiae
GTCGCACTCATCGTCTACCACGGCGTGTCGATCGGCGCCGTGCGCCGGCTGCTTCTCACCGACATCCAAGATCGGCTGCTGCACCAAGACGAGCGCGAGATTCCGCTGGCGCCCCCGGTCCGTACACACGTCGCCGCCTACCTCGACGAACGAGCGATCACCTGGCCCGCGACCGCCAATCCGCATCTGTTCATCAACAGCCGCTCCGCCTCGCGAGACACCGCCGTCGGACTCCGCTGGGTCCAGCTCAAGATC
>NZ_JAVREH010000263.1:0-255 GCF_031845305.1 Jatrophihabitans lederbergiae
GGAGCAGGATTGCCAGTAGCGGTAGCAGCGCGCCGAGGGTGAAGGAGCCCGCGGACGCGGCGGCGGCCTGGATGGGGTCGGCGAGGTCATCGGGGTCGAGTTGTAATTCGGCGTCTAGGTGCGCGGCCAGCACATCGTGGGCGGTGAGCTCGGTGGCCACGGTGCTTGCGGTGGCTGGCGAGAGGCCGTTGGCTTCATAGAGCGCGGTGAGTTCGGCGAGTTCTTGTTCAGGTGTTTCGGCAAGTTCCCGCTCTT
>NZ_JAVREH010000264.1:0-255 GCF_031845305.1 Jatrophihabitans lederbergiae
GGCTGATGGCTTCAAGCTCACCGAGGCGTAGCCAGACAGCTACCGCGCCCTGGTGTGCCTCGAACGCTGGGGACTTCAGGAAGGCCGCAGATGGCTTCGCCCAGATCGAGCCCCATGCTTCGATGGTTCTAACTCCAAAGAAGGCCAGCAGTTGTTGTAGTAGTGCGCCTGGGTCTCTGGCGGTCGCGGTGACATGGCCGAGCTTGCGAAGGGTCTTGATTGCTGGCGCCGGGATGGCGTCTAACCAGTCCGTAC
>NZ_JAVREH010000265.1:0-255 GCF_031845305.1 Jatrophihabitans lederbergiae
ATGGTCGACGGTGTTCGTAGAGCGGCTCGCGGCCTTGATGCTGAGCCCGAACAGGTCGGTAAGGCGGCGGGAATCGCCACGGGTGGCGTGCGCTTCGTGCAGGCTGCGGTCGGCGCGGACGGCCGATTCGGTGAGGTCGGTTCCGATCTTGAGCTGGACCCAGCGGAGTCCGACGGCGGTGTCTCGCGAGGCGGAGCGGCTGTTGATGAACAGATGCGGATTGGCGGTCGCGGGCCAGGTGATCGCTCGTTCGTC
>NZ_JAVREH010000266.1:0-255 GCF_031845305.1 Jatrophihabitans lederbergiae
GAATGGCGCGGGTCGTCATGGCAGGTCAGTTCGGCTGGCTGGGACCATAGGGCCTTGGAAGATGCTCGCGAACGCGGTCACCGCCATGCCGAACGCCACAGTCGCACGATCGCCGGTTACGTCTTTCGCCGAGCGCGGTAAGGGCAGACTTGCCTTTCTGGGATGTGGTCGGTGTCGGTGATTCACTGGATCATGAGCGCGAATGAAGCGAACCGGTCCAGGACACCGGCCGCGGTGTCCGAAGTAGCCATACCA
>NZ_JAVREH010000267.1:0-255 GCF_031845305.1 Jatrophihabitans lederbergiae
GTGTTTCTCGGTGGTGAAGATGCTGCCGCGGCCGAGGCGTTCTTTGACGGTCTGCAGGTCGGCGCCGCCGGCGAGGAGCCAGGAGGCGTGGGCATGGCGGAGGTCGTGTGTCCGAACGCAGATACCGCTGCCGGCGGTGACGAGGGCGGGTATCCAGATGTGTTCACGGAACCACGACCTCGGGATATGCCCATCGGTGTCGGGGTGCGGTTGCGAGTGGTCCCAGGTGCCGGGTGGGCGTCTTTGCTGGCGGCG
>NZ_JAVREH010000268.1:0-255 GCF_031845305.1 Jatrophihabitans lederbergiae
GGGGGGGGGGGGGGGGGGGGGGGGGGGGGGGGGGGGGGGGGGGGGGGGGGGGGGGGGGGGGGGGGGGGGGGGGGGGGGGGGGGGGGGGGGGGGGGGGGGGGGGGGGGGGGGGGGGGGGGGGGGGGGGGGGGGGGGGGGGGGGGGGGGGGGGGGGGGGGGGGGGGGGGGGGGGGGGGGGGGGGGGGGGGGGGGGGGGGGGGGGGGGGGGGGGGGGGGGGGGGGGGGGGGGGGGGGGGGGGGGGGGGGGGGGGGGGG
>NZ_JAVREH010000269.1:0-255 GCF_031845305.1 Jatrophihabitans lederbergiae
GCGGCACACCGCTGCTGGTGGCCCAGCGCATCACTGGCGCGCCACCGGCCGTGCTCGGGGTGATCGACCTCAAGGACATCGTCAAGCCCGGTATGGCTGACCGGTTCGCCGAGCTGCGCCGGATGGGTATCCGGACGGTCATGATCACCGGCGACAACCCGCTGACCGCCAAAGCGATCGCCACCGAAGCCGGGGTGGACGACTTCCTCGCCGAAGCCAAACCCGAAGACAAGATGGCGCTCATCAAAGGGGAAC
>NZ_JAVREH010000270.1:0-255 GCF_031845305.1 Jatrophihabitans lederbergiae
GATCTGGGCGATGGCGGTGATGGCAAGGGGGTAGGCGACGCCGAAGATCGCGGTGAACGCGAGCAGGATCCGCAGCGCGGCGGAGTATTGACGAAGGGCACTCAGGATGGATCGCATAGTCGTTACCGGATTCCGGGAAGGAACTGGATGAGCAGGTCGATGAGCTTGATGCCGGCGAAGGGCACGATGATGCCGCCGAGGCCGTAGACGTAGATGTTGCGGCGCAGCATCGCGCTCGCACTGGAGGGGGTATAG
>NZ_JAVREH010000271.1:0-255 GCF_031845305.1 Jatrophihabitans lederbergiae
TCGCCGCGGGCCAACCAGCCCGCGCGGTCGACGCCGCGCAGGTCGCGTTGCGGGCCGGCAGCAGCGAGGACACCCCACTGCTCGACCTAATGATTGCCTTCGACGCCCAAGGCAACCGCGCCGAGGGGGACGCATACGTCAAGCGCATCCTGGCCAACCACGACGCCGAAGTCGAAGAGGACCTACCTCCGCACACCTTCCAGATCCTCAACCGCCGCGACCGCCTGAGCCACGCCAATCCCGATGTGGTCCACG
>NZ_JAVREH010000272.1:0-255 GCF_031845305.1 Jatrophihabitans lederbergiae
TGAAGTCGGTGACCCGCACGGTCCCCTCCCGGCTGCGCCATTCCGTCTCCAGCACGAGGGTGTCCTCGATATAGCGGCGGGTGGTGCAGACCCCGCCCGCGGCGGGCGCGATGGTCCAGTGCCCGGCGTCGGGGGTGTCCACCAGCGCGGCGAAGCAGGCGGGGGAGTCGAACTTCGGTAGGCACAACCAGTCGATCGATCCGGTGGTGCTGACGAGCGCGGCGCTCTGCAGGTCACCGAGCAGGGCGTAGTCCT
>NZ_JAVREH010000273.1:0-255 GCF_031845305.1 Jatrophihabitans lederbergiae
GGGCGAGCACTGGCTGCTGGATCTGGAACGTGTCGCGGCGATGTCTGTGTCGGGTGACCCGGAACGGTGTCTGAACCTGGCCCGATTCCTCGCCGCCGAGCTCTCGCACAACACCTGGTCAGAGATGTTGCGGGTCACCCTGGTCGGCTTCGGCCGGGAGATGGCCGACATCAACCCCGATCGCCTGACCTACACCGAGGACTTCGGCAAGGCCATCGCGTCGCTGCACCACCAGCTGGACTCGGTGCACGACGC
>NZ_JAVREH010000274.1:0-255 GCF_031845305.1 Jatrophihabitans lederbergiae
GACAACGACGACGGGGACGGCGTTGACTGCGGATCGCCGGGCAGGTCTCTGCCGGGTCGGGTGGGGACGACGTCGCGCTCCCAACGGTTGATGGAGTCGCAGTGAGTGACGTCTGGTTCGTGCTGCTTACCTTCGCGGTGTTCGGGCTGCTGGGCCTGGTCGTGAAGGGCGTTGAGAAGTTATGAGCGGCGCGAACCTGGTCGGGTTGGTCCTGGCTGCGCTGCTGAGCGTGTTCCTGGTGATCGCCTTGGTCTT
>NZ_JAVREH010000275.1:0-255 GCF_031845305.1 Jatrophihabitans lederbergiae
CGGTGGTGCGGATGATTGATCGGGAGTCGGGTCTGTCGGCACGCACGATCGCCCGCCGGTTGTCGTCGGTGTCGGGGTTCTATGCGTATCTGATCGCGCGCGGCGACACGGTCGTTGCGACGAATCCAGTGCCGCGTGGCTTGTCGACCCGCCGCGCGGGCGGGACCCGCGCGTCGCGCACCGCGCCGCTGGTGCGGGTGCCGCGCACGTTGCCGACGATCCTCTCGCCAGCCGAGGCCGACCGGCTGGTGGCGG
>NZ_JAVREH010000276.1:0-255 GCF_031845305.1 Jatrophihabitans lederbergiae
TGAAGACGGTGACCCGCACGGTCCCCTCCCGGCTGCGCCATTCCGTCTCCAGCACGAGGGTGTCCTCGATATAGCGGCGGGTGGTGCAGACCCCGCCCGCGGCGGGCGCGATGGTCCAGTGCCCGGCATCGGGGGTGTCCACCAGCGCGGCGAAGCAGGCGGGGGAGTCGAACTTCGGTAGGCACAACCAGTCGATCGATCCGGTGGTGCTGACGAGCGCGGCGCTCTGCAGGTCACCGAGCAGGGCGTAGTCCT
>NZ_JAVREH010000277.1:0-254 GCF_031845305.1 Jatrophihabitans lederbergiae
TGCACAGCCCGTGGCCTCTCGTCGTCTGCCGTGTCGCAACAGCAAGACTTCAAGAAGCCGCGGGCCCCACCCGCAGGCGCGCCGGAACCCAAAAACTAGGTCATTGCCCGGTTAAGTTTGAAGAGCCGTTTTATCGCGAACGGGCCGGCAGCACTGCGCTTGCTGTCGGCCGTGTGTTGCAGAGCCGAGCGTCTCAGCGGAAGTCGCGTGATGTGGTGCGTAGTCCGAGGTTGAGTTTCTCGATGCGTTCGGCT
>NZ_JAVREH010000278.1:0-253 GCF_031845305.1 Jatrophihabitans lederbergiae
CCCGCCAGCCCGGAATGACACGAACATCACCCGTGTATTAGGCGTTCTTGAGCGCCATGGTTCGAAGGCGCGATCGGCGAGGTGCCGAGGCCCCCGTAGCTCCACCTCGACGCCAGCAATGCCGGCCCAAGATTGAACTTCTGGCTAAGGGCGAGGGGTCCGAAGTGGACTGGATCTTGCCGATCTGGACGAGCCACGGGCACCCTGCCGGCCCGGAGGATACGAGCCGACGATGATGGCGACAGCTCTCGAT
>NZ_JAVREH010000279.1:0-253 GCF_031845305.1 Jatrophihabitans lederbergiae
GCCCGCCGGGTGACGTTGTGCATGCCGCGTGGTGTCCCAACCCGTCCCGCCTGAAGGCGGGAAGCGGGAATCGACTGCGCCGGTGAACCCGGTGACCTACCGCGCCCGCGACCAGGGGGTTTTATCGGCTCTTCAAGGTTAAGGGGGCAACGTTCTTGAGGTTGCTGTTGCCGCCCGGTGGTTCCGGGTGCAGATCAAGCGTATTCGGCGGTGGCCGTTGGCCGAGTTTCGGTAGCCGCAGGCCGATCGCTTG
>NZ_JAVREH010000280.1:0-252 GCF_031845305.1 Jatrophihabitans lederbergiae
GTCCGCGCCGGCACGGTCTTCGTCAACGGCAAACTCGTCGAACGATCAGAAGATCAACAACCCGTCGCGCCGCCCCTCGAAACCGCAGCCTGACCAAGACCAATCCACAGGTATTGACAATTGCTCAGGACCGGGCCGATGGGCGTTGAGGAGGTGACTGGTGGCGGCGGCAACGGGGCAGGGGTTGGTGGTGGTGATGGCGGCGGTGGCTGGGTGATGGTGCTGCCGAACGCTGGTGGGGCGGGAGTGGAT
>NZ_JAVREH010000281.1:0-251 GCF_031845305.1 Jatrophihabitans lederbergiae
GGCTCAGGTTGCGGCGCAAGGTCCACACCACGATCCCCGAACCGGCCGACACCCCGGTGCCGGATCTGGTCAAGCGCGACTTCACCGCGCCGGCCCCCAACGTCAAGTACGTCGGGGACATCACCTACCTGCCCTACGACGGCGGGCATCTCTACCTGGCGACGGTGATCGACTGCTACTCCCGCCGCCTGGTCGGCTGGTCGATCGCCGAGCACATGCGCACCGAGCTGATCGAAGACGCGCTGCACGCC
>NZ_JAVREH010000282.1:0-251 GCF_031845305.1 Jatrophihabitans lederbergiae
TTCGTAAGGGCTTGCGAACGCGTCCACCAAGCGTGGGCTGCGGTCCCGGAAGGCGATGAATGCCCGAGCCATGAGCATCGATCACCACCCGGGCGTGGAAGACGAGCTTTGCGCTCCGCATGTGTTCACCTTCGGTCATGTCCGGCAGTTGGATGCGGTCGCGTCCGATTTCCTGACCGCCCTGGCCGGGCACGCGCCGCTGCTGCCCGGGATTGGTGAGTTCGCGTTCCTCGACATCGATGACACAGTGA
>NZ_JAVREH010000283.1:0-251 GCF_031845305.1 Jatrophihabitans lederbergiae
ATACAACTCGACAGCGTCGCGGCGAAACTCCTCGGAGTAGTTCTTCCTCGCCATGAGTGGATCATCTCGCTTCCACCCCACCGAAGCAGGGATTGAGCGTGTCCACTACTCGGGGTCAGGTCCCCATGTCGTGGTCTTCGTGCAGGAGAACCACACGACTGACAATTACTTCCCGTCGATGCGTGCGTGGGGCGCCAACGTGGCCACCGGGTGGCCGATACAGCCCAACCCGCCGGCCAAGGATCAGAACC
>NZ_JAVREH010000284.1:0-251 GCF_031845305.1 Jatrophihabitans lederbergiae
TCGCGGAACCACCGGATCGAGCCCGTCCACCCCACCCGCTCGGCCAGCACCGTCGCCGGCATGTCCGGCACTTCCCTCAACAGCGCCCGCACTCGCGGCTCGAACACGGTGAACGACGTCGGGCTAGCCCAGTGCTTTCATGAGGGCGGCGCGTTGATCAACTGAAAAGTGCTCCCAGTCAACGATGATCGAGGTTCTTGAGGCCAAGTCGTCGTTGAACAAGGAGCACCTTCAAGGTGAAGAATATCGGG
>NZ_JAVREH010000285.1:0-250 GCF_031845305.1 Jatrophihabitans lederbergiae
GTCCACGGCCAGATTGGCATGGTCGAACGCCTCGTCGTCGTCGATCCCGTGATCCAGCGGAGTAGCCCCGAGCGTGGACGGCCCGCCCTCATC
This sequence comes from Jatrophihabitans lederbergiae, assembly GCF_031845305.1. NCBI lineage: Bacteria > Bacillati > Actinomycetota > Actinomycetes > Jatrophihabitantales > Jatrophihabitantaceae > Jatrophihabitans > Jatrophihabitans lederbergiae. Next base: position 94 of record NZ_JAVREH010000285.1, read on the forward strand.
GACTGTGTCGTAGTCGTCGCCAAGGGCACCTAACCCTAATACCGTTCAGTTAGTGGGTTGTGATCTGGTAGATGGGTGGGTGTTGGGGTCGGGGCCAGGTGGCGTGGTGGGCGCGTTTGACGTGCCATTTGGGCATCTTTCTTTTGATGACGCGGGG
>NZ_JAVREH010000286.1:0-250 GCF_031845305.1 Jatrophihabitans lederbergiae
ACCCCAAAAGGCCAGCAGGAACACCAAACACAGAAACCAGAACCACCCAAAGGCGACCCCAGAAAATCCGACAACTGACCAATCCGAGCCGACAAAAAAACCCGTATCAACCAAAAAACATCAAAAAATGGCACTAACTTTCGGCACACTGTTGAGTTCTCAAAGAACAGGCACACACCATCACAGACCACCAAGTCCACTCCGGGGCAACCCCACAAACACTACCCGACACAACCCACCAAGTCAAAAC
>NZ_JAVREH010000287.1:0-250 GCF_031845305.1 Jatrophihabitans lederbergiae
CTGGGGCGGCGACCGGAGCTCGTGCTGGCCAACCTGGCGCCGCTGGATCAGTGGCGCTGCGGCACGGCCGAGGTGGCCGACTTGTTCCAGGTCACACGGGGTCTCCGGTTGGCCCGGGCCGCCAGCCCGGGGCTTTCATGGTGGCGGCGTGCCGGTGAACTGAAAAGTGCTCCAGGTCAACGATGATCGAGGTTCTTGAGGCCAGATCGTCGTCAACAAGGAGCACCTTCAGGGTGAAGAATATCGGTTT
>NZ_JAVREH010000288.1:0-250 GCF_031845305.1 Jatrophihabitans lederbergiae
CCGGGTCAACACCCCCACCGACACCAAATCCGACAACCGACGATCCGACTCCGGCTTCACCCACCCAGCACGAGGCATACCACCAAACTACACCGCTGTAAGCTTAACTGAACGGTATTGGGGCTAGCCCGAAACTTTCACGCGGGGCCTGTTGATCGTCGTTCTTGGGGCGGCAGCCTCTGTGGTTTCCGATTGTGCCGTGCGGGCAGGACAGTTTGGCCGAGGTCGCTCGGTGCGCCGGTTCCACGTG
>NZ_JAVREH010000289.1:0-249 GCF_031845305.1 Jatrophihabitans lederbergiae
GAACTCGCCACGCTGCAACTCGGCCCAAAACACCTGCACGTTCTCCGTGATCATGTGATTAGCGAACCGCATGGTCAACACCTCCACTCAGTCAGGTGTTGCGATCACCGCGAGAACCCAAGGATCGCTCAGCGGGCCTTGTAGATCTCGCGTCGATGCCCCACCCGGAGTACTAGCACGACCAGTTCCTCGTCTTTGATCTCGTACACAATGCGGTAGTCGCCAGTGCGAACTCTCCACTCGCCGGCA
>NZ_JAVREH010000290.1:0-249 GCF_031845305.1 Jatrophihabitans lederbergiae
TTGCTGCGAGCAGAGCAGCAAGCCTGCGCCCGAGACCCCTACAGGCGACTCGCCTCCCAGCTCCACGTGCTGGCACGGCAACCGGACCATGCCCAACTGCACAAGCCAACTGCTCGGTAGAGGATCGGCGGATTCTGGCGGTCATTGCAACAGCAGGTCGCCGATCAGTTCGTTCGGCTTCTTGAACGCTAGCCGTTTGCGGGGGCGGTCGTTGAGTTCCTGGGCGACCCAGTCGAGGTCCTCGGCGGA
>NZ_JAVREH010000291.1:0-249 GCF_031845305.1 Jatrophihabitans lederbergiae
AGATCGCCGACTTCGACGGCGGGCGATAAGTTTCGCGCCTGACCGACGCCCAGGACAGACCGTCGGTCAACTGCGACAACACATCGGCATAGGAGCCTTCCGAATACAGCGCCATCCCGATCGAGAAGTACGCCATCACCCGGGCCGGCAGCGACCGATGACGCAGTTCGGTCCGGCCGACCCCGGCGATCACCTCATCCACCAGATCCGGCGGAAACACCCGGGTCAGCACACCCACCGACACCAGAT
>NZ_JAVREH010000292.1:0-248 GCF_031845305.1 Jatrophihabitans lederbergiae
CACGCAGGATCGACGAAGCCAACCGCCTCGTCTACTACGTCACCGATGACCACGTCGTCGTCCTGCAAGCCCGGGACCACTACTGACGTCAGGTTCGGGCAACCCCGGGACGCCCGCAGAGGGATCCTTGGGTTCTCGCGGTGATCGCAACACCTGACTGAGTGGAGGTGTTGACCATGCGGTTCGCTAATCACATGATCACGGAGAACGTGCAGGTGTTTTGGGCCGAGTTGCAGCGTGGCGAGTTC
>NZ_JAVREH010000293.1:0-248 GCF_031845305.1 Jatrophihabitans lederbergiae
CCCCGCGTCATCAAAAGAAAGATGCCCAAATGGCACGTCAAACGCGCCCACCACGCCACCTGGCCCCGACCCCAACACCCACCCATCTACCAGATCACAACCCACTAACTGAACGGTATTAGGGCTAGCCCAGTGCTTTCATGAGGGCGGCGCGTTGATCAACTGAAAAGTGCTCCCAGTCAACGATGATCGAGGTTCTTGAGGCCAAGTCGTCGTTGAACAAGGAGCACCTTCAAGGTGAAGAATAT
>NZ_JAVREH010000294.1:0-247 GCF_031845305.1 Jatrophihabitans lederbergiae
TTGATATAGGACTGGGCGTCCTCCCTCCCATCCTCGCCAACATCACGCCTGTCGTCGTGGATCAAGCGGCGAATTGTTGCGCGCGGGACGCGCACAATGTCAGCTCGTGCGTCCCGCACGACGATCGGCGGATTCTGGCGGTCATTGCAACAGCAGGTCGCCGATCAGTTCGTTCGGCTTCTTGAACGCTAGCCGTTTGCGGGGGCGGTCGTTGAGTTCCTGGGCGACCCAGTCGAGGTCCTCGGCG
>NZ_JAVREH010000295.1:0-247 GCF_031845305.1 Jatrophihabitans lederbergiae
GCGGGCATGGTCGCCGGCGCGGACTCGATCAGCGACCTGGGCCTGCTGCGGCACGGAGGCATGAGCCGGCTGTTCACCGGCACCCGGGCCCCGTCGACGTTGGGGACGTTCCTGCGTGCCTTCACCTTCGGTCATGTCCGGCAGTTGGATGCGGTCGCGTCCGATTTCCTGACCGCCCTGGCCGGGCACGCGCCGCTGCTGCCCGGGATTGGTGAGTTCGCGTTCCTCGACATCGATGACACAGTGA
>NZ_JAVREH010000296.1:0-247 GCF_031845305.1 Jatrophihabitans lederbergiae
CGATATTCTTCACCCTGAAGGTGCTCCTCGCTCCGCATGAACTGGTCGTCGCAACCCTGATTCTTGCTGGCTTGGAGCACTTTTCAGTTGATCAACGCGCCGCCCTCATGAAAGCCCCGGGCTAGTGTTGCGTGAATGAAGTAGCTGTACCTCGCGGTAGCATGGTGTATGTCGTTGACTGTTGCCGTGCAGATGCCCGCTGAGGACCGCGCCGAGTTGACCCGTTGGACGCGGACGCCGTCGCTGC
>NZ_JAVREH010000297.1:0-247 GCF_031845305.1 Jatrophihabitans lederbergiae
TACTCAGCAGTGTTGGTAGCAGCGAGCGGGCGAGCGCGCTGCCGAGTTCGTCGTTGGCGGTCGCCATCGCCTCGACCCAGTGCTCGGTGAGCGGGTGAATGCCGGCCGGCCCGACTCCGCGGCTGGCGGCCCGGGCCAACCGGAGACCCCGTGTGACCTGGAACAAGTCGGCCACCTCGGCCGTGCCGCAGCGCCACTGATCCAGCGGCGCCAGGTTGGCCAGCACGAGCTCCGGTCGCCGCCCCAG
>NZ_JAVREH010000298.1:0-246 GCF_031845305.1 Jatrophihabitans lederbergiae
CAGGAGGCTGGCGGCGGAGGGTGTGCCGAAGGCGCGGATCGCTGAACGGCTGGGTATCTCGCGGACGACGGTCATCAAGGCTGTGGGCTCGCAGGCGCCGCCGAGGTATGAGCGGTCGCCTAGCCCGGATGTTTCATGGAGCGGCTGTTGGTGTTGAGTTTCGGGGCGTCAGCCTCTGTGAGGTGTGATTGTGCCTCTTGGGTGTGACGGTGTGGCCGAGGTCGCTCGGTGCGCCGGGTCCACGGG
>NZ_JAVREH010000299.1:0-244 GCF_031845305.1 Jatrophihabitans lederbergiae
CGCCACCGCTGCCCGAGCCGCGTTCGACGATCTGGCCGAGAAATGGGGGCCCCGCTACCCGGCCGTGATCCGGCTCTGGGACAACGCCTGGGCTGAGTTCATCCCGTTCCTCGACTATGGAGGCTGTTGCAGTATGCGTGTCGCCATGCCGGTTTCCAGCAGCGGTTTGGGAGAATTGGTTTATGGCGAAGGGGTATCGTCCGCTGCGGCGTGACCAGGGGTTCCTGCTACCGCCGAACATGCG
>NZ_JAVREH010000300.1:0-243 GCF_031845305.1 Jatrophihabitans lederbergiae
AATGAGTGGTCACCTGTCAGCAGCTCACCCACCACCCTGCACTCGACCTGGACCGGTGAAATCTCAGGGGCTCCTGCCAGCCGCCGCGAACCGCCGGGTCACCCCGGCCCTCCCATTAGGTGATGTCCCCGACGTACTTGACGTTGGGGGCCGGCGCGGTGAAGTCGCGCTTGACCAGATCCGGCACCGGGGTGTCGGCCGGTTCGGGGATCGTGGTGTGGACCTTGCGCCGCAACCTGAGCC
>NZ_JAVREH010000301.1:0-243 GCF_031845305.1 Jatrophihabitans lederbergiae
GGCGCAGGTGGGCCAGCCAGGAGCCGTCAGGAAGGTCCTCGACGTGGGTGGGTTTGGGGCCTGCCTTGTCGGTGCGGACCCGCCACAGGAGATCCGCGCCGGTACCGATTGCCTTGCGCCACAGGGCATAGGAGAAGAAGCCACGGTCGGCCAGCACCAGCATCCCTGGCTCCAGCCGGCCCAGCAGCGGGTCGGTCAACGCGGTCTCGGACTGGGTGTAAGCGCCGATCTCGGCGGCGAAGA
>NZ_JAVREH010000302.1:0-241 GCF_031845305.1 Jatrophihabitans lederbergiae
CCGCATCGGTACCGCAGCACTGGCCTTGCCTCAGCCCGGAATTTCGCCGGCCGGCGGACTCGGTGCGCGCCCAGGATCTGGCCGACTGGCACGATCAGCTGATGAGCCGTATCGAGGACTACGCCCTGCTCGGTGACCTGCAGAGCGCCGCGCTCGTCAGCACCACCGGATCGATCGACTGGTTGTGCCTACCGAAGTTCGACTCCCCCGCCTGCTTCGCCGCGCTGGTGGACACCCCCGA
>NZ_JAVREH010000303.1:0-235 GCF_031845305.1 Jatrophihabitans lederbergiae
TCCGATTCGAGCCAGGTTTCGGAACCGTCTCAGACGAGGACAAGCCATGACAACGTATCGCCCGGCCCAACCGCCACCCAACGGATCGGTTTCCGCCGGCTCGGCCGACTCGGCCGACTCGGCCGACTCGGCCGACCAGAGGAGTTTGCGTCGCAACTCCATGAGTACTGGGCACATCGTGTTCTTTGTGGTCGCGGCCGCGGCGCCACTGACCGTGGTCGGCTCGCTGTTCTCC
>NZ_JAVREH010000304.1:0-234 GCF_031845305.1 Jatrophihabitans lederbergiae
AGGTGCTCCTCGCTCCGCATGAACTGGTCGTCGCAACCCTGATTCTTGCTGGCTTGGAGCACTTTTCAGTTGATCAACGCGCCGCCCTCATGAAAGCCCCGGGCTAACCCCAATACCGTTCAGTTAAGCTTACAGCGGTGTAGTTTGGTGGTATGCCTCGTGCTGGGTGGGTGAAGCCGGAGTCGGATCGTCGGTTGTCGGATTTGGTGTCGGTGGGGGTGTTGACCCGGGTGT
>NZ_JAVREH010000305.1:0-232 GCF_031845305.1 Jatrophihabitans lederbergiae
AGGGCGTACATGATCTGCAGGTCGGCGGGGTCTCCGGCGACCGCTCTCAGTAGCCATTCCCGCCAGGCCTTGGCCTCGTCGAGGTAGCCGGCGGAGATCAGCGCTTGCAGGGTGTAGGTGGAGTCCCGCAGCCAGCAGTAGCGGTAGTCCCAGTTGCGGGGGCCACCGATCTGCTCGGGCAACGACGTGGTCGCTGCGGCGACGATGCCGCCGGTCGGCTGGTACGTCAGCG
>NZ_JAVREH010000306.1:0-221 GCF_031845305.1 Jatrophihabitans lederbergiae
AGCTGCACGGCCGAGTCTGACACTTTCAGCTAGCCATCCCACACGTTTGGTCGACCGGCGCCATCCGGCGTCACCGGACTGCACCGATTCCGCGACAGCCTCCATAGTCGAGGAACGGGATGAACTCAGCCCAGGCGTTGTCCCAGAGCCGGATCACGGCCGGGTAGCGGGGCCCCCATTTCTCGGCCAGATCGTCGAACGCGGCTCGGGCAGCGGTGGCG
>NZ_JAVREH010000307.1:0-214 GCF_031845305.1 Jatrophihabitans lederbergiae
GCCGAACCCCGCGTCATCAAACGCAAGATGCCCAAGTGGCACGTCAAGCGCACCCACCATGCAGCGTGGCCCCGACCGCAGCACCCTCCCACCTACCAGATCGCACGAAGCTAACTGAACGGTATTGTCCCTAGCCCGGAACTTTCACGCTGCGTCTGCTGGTCCCGAATCTTGGGGTGGCAGCCTCTGTGGGTTGGGATTGTGCCGTGGGGGT